>CAXTCV010000050.1:0-20741 GCA_964242725.1 uncultured Methylobacterium sp. | reverse complement strand
ACCGCTGCACTACCGCTGTGCTACACCGGCGGGCGCCTTGAAACCGTTGAGAAATTTCGCTGTTTCAGGGCGTCAGGGGCACTTTTGACTACGTTTGAGGGCGCTTCGTCAAGGCACAGAGCGCGGCACGGTCCGTCCGGGGCCGCGTCGCGCGCGCGGACGGACAGTCGGCGCGCCGGGAAGTCGGGGGGCGCCACAGCCTGAACGGTCATCGATCCGACGGTCTCCGCTCGCTTCGAAGCGCATGTGGCCATCGCTGCCGACCGCGGCACCGGATCGCAGCCGCTCCGCGTTCCCCGACCACCGGAGGCCGGAGGGCGGCTACCGCTGCGTGCCGTCGCCGGGCCGCGGCGCATCCCAGGCGGGGTCGGGTGGCGTCAGCGGGGCTACCGGTGCGCACGCGACGAGCAGCGCGATCATCGCGGCGCGTGAGCCGAGCAGGATCGCCGGCGGCTCGCCCGTGAGGGTCCGCCAACCCATGACGAAGGCCTCGACCGGCAGGTCGGCCAAGGTGTCCGGCGCGGGCGTGGGGTTGTCCGCCGCAGCAGGCCAGGGCGTGTCCATGTCCCCTCAACGGGATCGCCCCGCCTTCGGGCGACCCGTTCGCGCCGGATGGTGAACAGCGTGTGCCGCGGATCCGGGGACCCGGCCTCCGAGCGTGCGGCCGCGCCGGTGCGGATTGCGGGGCGCGGCGCGACCCGCCACCAATGCCCGGCTCGCGCGTTGTCGAGACTGTCCGCCTTCGCCTGGAGCGCCCGATGCTCGCCCGATCCGCGTTGCTGCTTGCCCTCCTCACGTCGAGCGCCCACGCCGCCGCCTTCGACGACCTGAAGGGATACCTGGCCTCCTGCCTGCGGTTCGAGATGAGCGGCACTCCCGCGCAACGGGGCATGCCCCTGTCGTCCCGGGTCCATTCCGCGCTGGATCGCTGCGCCGACGACGTCGCCCGCCTCGAACGGGCCGATGGACGGCGCCTGCGCGGCGATGGCGGCCTCAGCCCCTCGACCAAGGCGGTGATCCAGGGCGTCTTGGGCCGCGGCGACAGCGGTTTTCGCGACGTGCGGTACTGAGCGCTGCGGGTCCGTGCGGGCGCCCATGGCCGGAAGCGGCAGCCGAACCCGGCGAGGTCGGCGCCGCGCCGGGCGTCCGGACCCCATCAACCCTGTAGACCCGGGGCCCGCTTCCGGCGTAGGATGCGCGCGAGGTTGATGACCGGTTCATAATAACGCTTCAGGACCCGGGGGCGGTACCCGGCGCCTCCACCAGAAGCACCTTGCCCCGGATACCGCACGGGGACGAGGGCGCGCATCCGGCGTTGCGGATCGCGCGCTGCCAGGGTGCTTCTGCTGGGGGTGAAACAGGTTCGACTGGGCGGTAAAGGGATCGCGAGTTCTGTCCTGCTTCGGCAGGGTAAGATGCGGCTTTCGGTAAGGACTCGACCGGTTCGGCGCGGGTAACCCTCGTTCCGAGCACCTGACCAAAACTCTAAATGCCAACGACAACGTCGGCATGGAGATGCGCCTCGCGGCGTAATCTTCCGGGGCGTGGGCACGCCTAGCAACAGAACCCGGGGCTTCGGCCTCGGGGCCCGTCATTTCCCGCACCCGACATGCGCGACGTCCCGGCTGAAGCCGGACGCCGCGCCGCCGGCTCAGGCGTGCGGCGGTCGGCGATGCAGCTTGTGCCGCGCACGCGCCTCGGCCCGCCTCCGGGCGGCCTGGACGCGCGCCACGTCGGCGAGCCCGATCGGCCGCGGCGGCGCCTCGCGGGTGAACGGCATCCGGTCGCGGACATCGCCGTAATAATCCGAACCGCCCATCCCGAAGCTGCCGCCCGTCACCGGCCCGTCTTGGAACGGCTCCCCGGCCCATGCGGGTGCGGCGAGGCCGGCGAGGAGGGCAACGGTGAGGATCCTGCGCATGCCCGGACGAGGCACGGCGGCGTCGCCCTTGGCAAGGCGCGAGCGATAACAATGTCGTCGGCGCCCGGTGGCGCCGGTCAGGCGCCGGTCCAGGCCGCGTGGACCGCGCCGGCGGCCGTGTCCGGCTTGGCCGCGCCGATGAAGATCACGACCGGGCCGTGGGCGTCGCGCCGGGGATCGTAGAAGTCGAGCAGCCCCGGATGGATCCGCTGGAGGAAGTCCGGATGCCGCCCGCTCCGGCGCAGCAGATGGTCGATGACGACCTGATCGCCGTGAACCCCGTTCGGCACCGGGCCGCAGGATCCCGGCCGCATCCAGCGCCCGGGATCCGCCGCGAAGGTCTCGTAGAGCGCGGCGAGTTCGTCGCCGTGCCAGCGCAGCAGCGCGCTGGAGAGCCGCCCGGCGTGGAAGTAATCCTCCATCGCGGCGAAACCCGGCGCGGCCAAGGCGTCCGCCGGCCCGGTCAGGACCGTGTCGAGGTCGCACAGGACCGTCGGACCCTCGGTCAGCCCGGGGCGGAACGCCTCCATCTTGGCCCACCAGGCCGGCCAGTCGTGCCGGAGGGGCACGCGGTCCACCCCCGCGACCGCGAGCGGCAGGTCCGTGAGGCAGAGGATCCGCGCGACGGCCGGCGCGTGGCGGCGCACGCCGCGGGCGAGGCGCTCCACCCAGGTCGCGTCGTAGCGCCCGCCGCCCTTCAGGACCGTGATCAGCGTCGCCATGAAACTCAGCCTTCGGTCGGGTGCAGGCGGAGGCGCCCGGACGCCTCGGCGGCGGCGAACCACGCGCGCTCGGCCGCCCAGGGATGCCCCGGCCAGCCGGCGAAGCCGAAGCCGTAGACGTCCGCCGGAGGATGCGGCGCGGGGCGGTCCGCCAGCAGCGCCAGCGTCACGAGGAAGCCGGTGCTCGGGTTCGGGCATCCGCCCGTCCGGGATCCGAGCAGGCCGTGCGCCCGCCGGTGCAGCGCCTCCGGCAGGACGTGGACCGGGCGCCCCAGGGGCCCCAGCAGCGCCAGGATCGCGCGGGTCCAGCAGATCGGATCCGGGACGTTCTGGGCCGCGGGCAGCATCGGGAACGGCAGGACGAAGGCCCCGGCCTCCCGGACCACCGGGCGCTCCAGGAAGCGCCGGTCCGCCAGCCATTCCCGGGTCTGGCCGCCGCGGTTGACCAGGGCGAGATGGGTGACGCGTCGGCCGGTCCGGCCGCCGAAGCCCGGCGCGTTGTTGAAGCGCACCACGCAGGCCGCCGCATCGATCGCCGGCCCTACATCATCGGTGCCGGGCGCGTTGCCGACGATGGCGAGGGACGGGCCGGCCGGCAGGATCGGGCCGTCGGCACGGGGGGGATCGAGGTCGGATGACACGGGGACCGGGGATCGCGGGGAGCCGCGGAGGTAAGGCGCCCGGCCGGGGCGACCAGGGCGCGGCCGGGTCGAAAGTGCCGGCGTGACGGGCCCGCGCCGGTGCTTCGTCTGCGCGGCCGATATGCTCGGGGCCAGCGCGCGGGGCCTGACCTATCCGGACGGCCGGCACCGCACCTTCCCGCGGGCCTGCGGCTCCTGCGGCGTCCTGCTGGCCGACGGAGCGGACCCGGCCGCCTGCCGGGCGCATCTGGACCGGCGCCTCGCCGCGCCTTCCTTCCTGTCCGACCCGGACGCCCCCTACGGCCTCGACATCTACACCCTGCGGACCGCGGCGACCCGCCTCGGCCGGGGCACGCGCCCGCGCGACGCCGAGGGCCGCGCGGACCTCCGGCACCCCCACGGGACGCGGGCCGCCCGGGCGGATCTCTACGCCCTCGACGCCGCCGACGGGCGCCCGGTCTCGCTCGGCCTGCTGTGCCGTCCGGCGGAATTGGACGCGGTGCTGGCGTCCCTGCCGGCCCAGGCCAGCTGGACGGACGACGTCGCGATCCTCCTCGACGGGCCGGCGCGGGCGGCCCGGGCGGGTCCGGTCGCCGGGTTTCCGGAGGGAGCGGTGCGGGTGGCCGCCCGGCCCCTCGACGGCGATTTCGCCGCGCAGCGGAACGCGCTTCAGGACCTCGCCCGCCATGCCTGGATGCTGCAGCTCGACGCCGACGAATCGATCGAACCCGCCACCGGCGCGCGCCTGCCGGCCCTGGCCGCCGCGGCCGAGGCGGGGGACGCCGTGTCGATCGGGCTGGCGCGGGCCAACCGGGTCGACGGCGTCCTGTCGGACGTCTTCCCGGACGTCCAGTACCGGCTGAACCGGACGCGGGTGCGCTTCGCCGGCCGGGTGCATGAGCGGCCGGTTCTCGACGGCGGCTGGCCGCGCAGCTTCCTCGCGCTGCACGGGGTCATCGGGCATCGCCTGAGCCGCGCCCATGTGCGGGCGCGGTCGCGCCGCTACGAGGCGCTCGATCCCGGACGCGGTCGTCCCGAGGAGGCGACGGCGCTGCTGCGCCCCTATGCCGATTGACGGGTCGATCCGGCGCGGCCCGCGGCCGCGATCGCCCGCCGGTAGAGCGCCAGGGTCTCCCCGCCGAGGCTGGCCCGGTCGAACCGGCCCGCGGCGATGAGGGCGCGGGCCCGGTAGGTCCGGCGCAGGGCGGGATCGGTGAGGAGCGGGCGCAGGGCATCGGCCAGCGCCTTTCCGGTGGCGGCCTGTGCGAGCGGCCCGGCCCCGGGGGCGCCGACGAAGGCCCGGGCACTGGCATCCTCCGCGCAGGCGACGACCGGCCGGCCGTAGGCCAGGGCCTCCTGGTAGACCAGGCCGAAGCTCTCGTAGCGGGAGGGGGCGACCACCGCATGGGCCTGCGCGTAGGCCTGCGCCAGGGCGGCGCCGTCGACCCGGCCGCGGGCCCGGATGTGCCGCCGCGTCGTCTCGGGCAGATCGGTCGGCAGATCCTCCGGCGCCACCCCGACGAGGTCCAGTTGGAACGGTGGCAGGCCGCCCCGGTCCCGCGCGCCGCCGAGGATCGCGACCGCGTCGAGGAGCGCGTCGAAACCCTTGCGCGCCTCCGCCCGGCCGACGAAGAGCAGGCGCACGGGCGCCGCCGCCTCCGGGTAGGCGGCGGCGCGGGCACCCGTCGCCACCTCGGGCGGCAGGCTGAGGCCGATCACGGCGGAGGGCTGCCGGCCGGTGAGCCCGTAGGCCTGCGTGATCACCGCGCCGTGCGCGGCGGTGTTGGCGATGAGGCCGGCGCTGCCCCGGGCCTGCCGGCGTTCCAGGACATCGGCGGCCCGCCCGTCGAGGCGGTCCCGCAGGGAGCCGCCCGGCCCGCGCGTGTACGCCGCCGGGGTCGAGCTCCGCGTCACCAGGGGCAGGGTCCGGCGGCCGGCGAGCAGCGCGGCCGGCGCGTACCAGTTGGTCGCCTCGATCACCGCGAAGGGCGCGCGCGCATGCGCGGCGAGCACGGCGTGCCGGAAGGCGAGCGGCGCCGCGAGATGCCCGGCCGAGCCCCAGCCGCGCAGGCGCGCCAGGGCGCCCCCGGCCGGCAGGCCGAGGCCCACGATCGTGACCCCCGCCACCCGCGCGCGGCCGGTCCGGTCGAGGGTGAACACCGTGACCTCGGCGCCCGCCGCCGCGAGGCTCTCGGCGATCTCGCGGGCCGCGGTCGAGAGACCGCTCGGCGCGGGCGGGTAATCCCAGGCCAGGAGGGCAATGCGCATCAGGCGGCGAGGAGGCGGCGGTAGAGCGCGAGGTAGTCGCGCGCCATCCGCTCGGCGGTGAACCGCGCCTCGAACCGGCGGCGGATCCCGGCGCGATCGAGCTGCCCGATCCGGGCGAGGGCCGCGACCGCCTCCGCCTCGCTCGCGACGACGAAGCCGGTCACGCCGTCCTCGACGATCTCGGGGACCGCGCCGCGGTCCCAGGCCACGACCGGCGTCCCGCAGGCCATCGCCTCGATCATCACCAGGCCGAAGGGCTCGGGCCAGTCGATCGGGAACAGGAGCGCCCGGGCGCCGCCGAGGAGCTCGCCCTTCCGGGCATCGTCCACCGGCCCGAGATAGGTCGCGTCGGCGCCGAGGAGCGGGCGCACCTGCCGATCGAAATAATCCGGGTTGCCGACATCGACCGTGCCGCCGAGCCGGATCGGGAGACCGGCGGCGCGGGCCACCCGGATCGCCGTGTCGGGCCGCTTCTGGTCGGTCATCCGGCCGAGGAAGGCGACGTGGGCGTCCGGTTCCGCGCGGAAGGCGTAGCGGTCCCGATCGATGCCGTGATGCACGATCCCCGCCCGGTTCGCCGCGGGGATGCCGGCCGCCTGCGCCGCCGAGATCGCCGCCACCGGCAGGTCGGGGAAGCCCGCGAAGAACAGCGCCCGGTCGAGCTCGTCCACCCGCCAGTGGATCGTGGTCAGGCTGCGCCGCCGGCGCCCGCCCAGGAGCGCCGCATGGGCGAACTCGCCGTGGCAATGGACGAGGTCGAAATCGTCGAGCCGCAGCCGCAGCGCCTCCAGCTGCAGGGCATCCAGGGCCGCGGGCACCCCGGGCGCGACGCGCCCGTGGCGCCGCTCGAGCGCCGAAAGACTCGGATAATCGCCCACGCGCGGCAAGTCTGTCGCACTGTCCGAGGGGGCGAAAAGTGTTACCTCGACGCTCAAGCTTCGTAGCGCCGTGCTGAGATCATGCACAACCCGCTCGGTGCCGCCGTGATGATCTGGGGGAACGGGAAAAATGTTCGGTGCGACCTGGGCAACACGGATCACGACGCTCTCTTCACATAAGTTAAGTTTGCGGCGTCGCCCGACAGTTCCAGCACACGCCTGATGTTCGTCCTGCACATCGCCCTGCAGGGCTGCCTGCGCGGCGACGGCGTCGTCTACGGGATCACCGCCGATACCGGCGGCCATATCCGCTACCTGCTCGATCTGGTCTCGGCCTCGGCGCAGGATCGCGACCTCGCGCGGATCGCGGTGGCGACGCGCCTGTTCCACGGCCCGCTCGGCGCCGCCTACGCCGTGCCTGAAGAGCGGATCGCCGACAAGGTCACCCTCGTGCGGCTGGCGAGCGCGTCCCCGGACTACCGCGCCAAGGAGGAGATGCACGCCGAGGTGGCGCGCTTCGCCGAGAACCTCGTCGCCTGGATCGGCGCGCAGGCGCGGGCGCCGGACCTGATCCACGCGCATTACGCGGACGCGGCCGCGGTGGCGGCGCTCGTGGAGGACCGGCTCGGCATCCCCTTCGTGTTCACCGCCCACTCGCTCGGCCGGGTGAAGGCCGCGATGCTGGGTGAGGCCGCCCTCCGCCCGGACCTCGCCCGCCGGATCGCCACCGAGGAGGACGCCCTGGCGCGGGCGCGGCTCGTGATCGCCTCGTCCCGCGACGAGGCGGAGGTGCAGTATGCCGGCTATGCCGCCTACGAGCCCGGCCGCGTCCGCGTCCTGCCCCCGGGCAGCGACCTCGCCCGCTTCGCCGCGGCGTGTCCCGAGCCCCGGGTCGACGCCGCGATCAACCGGTTCCTGGCCGACCCGGGCAAGCCGGCGGTCCTGGCGCTGGCCAGGCCGGTGGCGCGCAAGAACCTCGCGGCCCTGGTCCGGGCCTACGGCGAGAGCCCCGCGCTGCGCGCCCGCGCCAATCTCGTGATCGTGGCCGGCACCCGCGCGGACATCGACACCCTCGACGGCGACATGGCCGCGACGATGCGCGAGCTGCTGGTCCTGATCGACCGCTACGACCTCTACGGGCACGTGGCCTATCCCAAGACCCACCGCCCGCAGGACGTTCCGGCGATCTACGCCTATGCCCGGGCGCATGGCGGCGTCTTCGTCAACCCGGCCCTCAACGAGCCCTTCGGCCTGACGCTGCTGGAGGCCTCGGCGGCCGGCCTGCCGCTGGTCGCCACGGATAGCGGCGGTCCCAACGACATCGTCGAGACCTGCGGGAACGGGCTGCTGGTCGATCCGCGCGCGCCCGGCGCGATCGCCGAGGCCTGCCTGCGGATCCTGGGCGACGCGGCGCTCTACGCCCGCTGCGTCGCGGGCGGGGCCCGCGCGGCGGCGGCCTACGACTGGGACCGGCACGCCGCGCGCTACCACGTCCTGCTGCGCGCGCTGCTGGCCCCGGAGCCGCCCCTCCGGAGGCCCCGGCAGCTCCTGGTCTGCGACATCGACAACACGCTGGTCGGCTGCGACGCGGCGCTCGGGATCTTCCGCCGGTGGCGCAGCCGGCAGGCGGAGCTGGCCTTCGGCGTCGCCACCGGCCGGTCCTTCCACAGCGCGATGGCGGTGCTGGAACAGCAGGCCAGCCCGCGGCCGCAGGTGATGATCACCTCGGTCGGGTCCGAGATCTACCACCTCGATGCCAACGGGGTGACCTACACGGCGGATCCGGCGTGGCGCGGGATCATCGCCGCGGGCTGGGACCGGGCGGCGGTGCGCGCGGCGCTCGCCGGGCTCGACGGGCTCGCCCCCCAGGGCCCCCTGGAGCAGCGGGCGCTGAAGCTGAGCTATTTCGGCGATGCGGCGGCGGCGCGGCGCGTCCGCGCGCGGCTCGCGCGGGCCGGCCTCCCCGCCCGGGTGATCCACAGCCACGGCCGGTACCTCGACGTGCTGCCGGAGGCGGCCTCGAAGGGCACCGCCGTCGACCATGTCCGGGCCCTGTACGACCTCCCCGAGCAGGCGGTCTTCGTGGCCGGCGATTCCGGGAACGACATCGAGATGCTGGGCGCCCGGGTGCAGGCGATCATCGTGGCGAACTATTCGGACGACCTCGCCAACAACGCTGCGCTGAAGCATTCCTACGTCGCCCGGACCGCCCATGCCCGGGGCATCATCGAGGGGGTCTCGCATTTCCGGCGGATGCTGGCCGATGTCGGCTGAGCCCGGGGGCGGCGCCGCGCCGAGCGTGCTGACGCTGGTCCGCGGCCGGGCCGACCGCCTGCGCAACCTGATGCGCGGGCTCGCCCGACAATCCATGCCGCCCCGCGAATGCGTCATCGCCTGGATGCAGCCCGACCCGGCCGCCGACCTGCCCGATCCCGGCTGCCCCGTGCGCCACCTCCATGTGCCGGGCGCGGCGCTGCCGCTCGCGGCCGCGCGCAACCGGGCTGCCGCGGCGGCGGCCGCGGATGTCCTCGTCTTCCTCGACGTGGATTGCATCCCGGCTCCGACGCTGGTGGCGGCCTATGCGGCGGCGGCCGCGACGGCGCGGGGCCTGTTCCTGGGCGAGGTTCTCTACCTCCCGGACGGGGCGACCGCCGGCGGCGTCGTGGATCCAGCCGCGCTGGACCGGCTCGGGCGCCCCCATCCGGCCCGCCCGCCCGTGCCGGCGTCCGGTCTGCGGCCGGAGCCCGATCCGGGCCAGCTCTGGGGCCTGTCCTTCGCCCTGGCGGCCTCCGCCTGGCGGGCGGTCGGCGGCATGGACGAGGCCTATTCGGGCTATGGCGGCGAGGAGACCGATTTCGCCGCCCGGCTCGCCGCGACCGGGCTGCCGACGTTCTGGGTCGCGGGCGCACGGGCCTACCACCAGCACCACCCGGTCCACGTGCCGCCGCTCCAGCACTTCGCGCCGATCCTCGCCAACGCGGCCCGCTTCCGGGCGCGGCACGGGCGGTGGTGCATGACCTACTGGCTCGACCAGTTCCGCGCGGCCGGGCTGATCGACTGGGATTCCGACGCGGCCGCGATCCGCCTGATCCGCCCGCCGACCCGGCACGAGATCGCCGCCGCCCTGCGGCCCGACGCCCTGTTCTCCTGAGAGCGAGCCCGAACCCGCCGGCCATGAACAGACCCATCGCGTTCTTCGTCCATCACCAGGGCCGCGGCCACGCCAACCGCACGATGGCGGTGGCGGCCGCGTTCAGCCACGACCGCCCGGTCTCGGTCCTGACGGCGGATCCGCACCTGTTCGACGGCTTCGCGCGCGACATCGAGATCGTGCCGCTGCCCAACATGATCGGCGCCGCGGTCCCGACCGCGCGGCTCTACGCGGAGCCGACGCCCCAGGTGATGCACTGCGTCCCCCTGGGCCTCTCCGAGATGCGCCGGACCATGCGGCGCATCCTCGACCACCTCGACGAGCGCGGGATCGGGCTGTTCGTCGTCGACGTCTCGGCGGAGATCGCCCTGCTCGCGCGGATCGCCAGCGTGCCCGCGGTGCAGATCCGCATGCACGGCGACCGTTCCGACATCGGCCATATCGGCGCCTACGAGGCCTGCGTGGGGATGCTCGCCCCTTTCGACGCGCGCCTGGAGCAGGACGAGTACCCCGCGCGCCTGCGCGCCAAGACGTTCTACAGCGGCGGCCTGTGCACCAGCGTCGACCGGGTGCCGGAGCGCGCCGAGGCGCGGGCGCGGCTCGGGCTCGATCCGGACCGCGAGATCGTCGTGGCGGTGACCGGCGGCGGCGGCAGCGGCACGCCCTACGCGCCGCTGACGGTCGCGGCCCGCGCCGCCCCGGACGCGCTCTGGCTGACCCTGGGGCCGACCCACCGCGAGGGTCACGAGACCGACTTCGCCAACCTGCGCGAGCTCGGCTGGGTCGCCTCGGTCACCGATTACCTCGCGGCGGCCGACATCGTCATCGCCTCGGCCGGCGACAACACGGTGCACGAGGTCGCCCGGGTCGGCGGCCGCCTGATCGTGATGCCGGAATGGCGCTATTTCGCCGAGCAGACCCGCAAGGCCGAGGCCCTGGTCCGCTTGGGCGCCGCCGTGCAGGCGCCCGCCTGGCCCGGCGATCTCCAGACCTGGCGCGACCTCCTGGCCCGCGCCCGCGCCCTCGACGGGACCGCCCTGCGCAGCCTCTACGCCCCGGACGCCGCGGCCCGCGCCGCCGACTGGCTCGAAGGCCTGACCGACGCGCTCTGGTCCGGTCCGCAGGCCGAGAACGGGCCCGGACCCGCCGCGGCCGGATGAGCGCCGCCGTCCCACACCGTTGGAGCCGCGCCCGATCGCGGTGTGATCGGGCGCGGCTCCAACGTCTTGATTTGACGCGCTCGCCGACGCCGGACCGGCGTCCGTTTCGGCGGCGAGCGCCCCAGCCGGAGCCCGATCTCGGATGTCCACCGTTTCCGTCGTGACGCTCGCCAAGGGCCGGCCGGCGCATCTGCGCAACGTGCTCCTGGGCCTCGCGCGCCAGACCCGACCGCCCGCCGAACTCATCGTCGCGGTGATGCAGGACGCGCCCTACGACCTGCCCGAGGCGCCGTTCCCGGTCCGCCAGATCCTGGTGGAGGGCCGGGAGCTTCCCCTGGCGGCGGCGCGCAACCGCGGCGTGGCGGCGGCGTGCGGGGAGGATGTCGTCTTCCTCGACGTCGACTGCATCCCGGCCCCTAGTCTCGTTGCCGACTATGCACGGGGCCTCGCCGCCCTCGACGGCCTGCTGATGGGCGAGGTCCTGCACCTGCCCGAGCGCGCCACGGCGGGCGATTGGCGCTACGCGGATCTCGACGCGGTCGCCGAGCGGCATTCCGACCGCCGCGGCCCCCCGGCCTCCGGCATCGAGATCTGCAACGACTACCGCTGCTTCTGGTCGCTCAACTATGCGATCCGCCGGGCGACGTTCCTGGCCACCGGCGGGTTCGACGAGCGCTACACGGGCTACGGCGGCGAGGACACGGATTTCGGCAAGCTCCTCGCCATGCGCGGCATCCCGATCGCCTGGATCAAGGGCGCGCGCGCCTATCACCAGTACCACCCGCACCACATGCCCCCGGTCCACCACCTCGACAGCGTCGTGCGCAACGCCGAGCTGTTCGCGTCCAAGTGGGGCTACCGGACCATGGGGCACTGGCTCTACGCGTTCCGCGTCATGGGCCTGATCGACGACACGCCCGACCGGCCGATCCGGATCCTGCGCCGCCCCGATGCCGGGGATCTGGCGCTCACCGGCCAGCAGAGCCACCAGCCCTACACCAATTCGGCCTCCGTCATCCGGACCCTCGAGACGCGGCAGGTCGAGGGCGCCGCGATGGCCTCCGGCGTGCCCGCGCCCGCGACGGCATGAGGATCGCGCTCCTCGCCCATCTCCGCCACCCGATCGCGCCGCCCTTCGCGGGCGGCCTGGAAGCCCAGACCTGGAGCCTCGCCGACGGTCTGACCGCGCGGGGCCACAGGGTCGTGCTGTTCGCCTCCGGCGACAGCGACCGGCGCTTCACCCTCGACCCGGTGATCCCGGTCCACCACGAGCGCCGCTTTCCGGGCCTGGAGCACCGGGGCGATGCCGGCCTGACGGCCCACCTGGACGACGGCTACGCCGCCGCCTGCGCGCGGATCGCCGCCGGGGGCTTCGACGTCCTGCACAACAACAGCCTGAGCCGCCTGCCGCTCGAACCGCGCGCCACGGCGGCCACCCCCACGGTCACCTCGCTGCACGTGCCGCCCTACGACGCGCTCCGCTGGTTCGTGCACGCCAGCGCCACGCCGGGGCACCGGATCACCGCGACCTCCCGGGCCCAGCTGCGGGCCTGGTGGCCGGACGGCGCGCCGGCGACGGCGTCGGTGCTCCACAACGGCATCGATCCCGCGGCCTGGCCCTACGTCGCGCGGGGCGACGGCAGCGCCGTCTGGTGCGCGCGCCTCGCGCCGGTCAAGGGCGCCCACCATGCGATCGCGGCGGCGCGCCGGGCCGGCCTGCCCCTGACCCTGTTCGGCCCGATCGAGGAGCCGGACTACTTTGCGGCGCGGATCGCCCCGGCGCTCGGGGGATCGATCCGCTACGGCGGCCATCTCGCCGGCGCGGCTCTGGCCGCGGAGGTCGGCCGCGCCGCGGTGTTCCTGTTCACCCCGTGCTGGGACGAGCCGTTCGGGCTGGCGGCGGTCGAGGCGATGGCCTGCGGCCTGCCGGTCGCCGGCTTCGCCATGGGCGCCGCCCCGGAGGTGGTCGGCGAGGCCGGACGCCTCGTTCCGGTGGGCGACGCGGACGCCCTGGCCGGGGCGATCGACGCCGCCCGGGCCATTCCGCGGCCGATCCCGCGCGACCGCGTCCTGCGCCTGTTCACCCGCGACCGCTGGCTCGACCGCTGCGAGGCGCTCTACGCGCAGGCCCGCGCCGGAGACTGACCTGGCCGCCCCGCGCGGATCACGCTCCGGATTCGGGATCATCGTCCGGCCGGCCCCGGGCGCGTCTCCCTCCCCCCTCTGCGGGGGCGGGAGGACGCTTGGCAGCTCTGGACTGCAACACCCGTCGACCGGGCGATGATCCCGAACGCGATCCGTGGATCCGGTCGCCCGCAGCGAGGGCAGGGACGGCGCCCGGCTCTGGCGTTCGCCCGCATCGGGACCCGATCGCCGGCGCTGCCCGAACCGCTGCGGCGCACCTCCGCCCGCCGCGGACCCCGCAGGGGGATCGGCCCAAAATCCTAATCTGCGCAGAAATAGGAAATAAGGCTTGACACCGGCGCGCTGCCGGGCTATCCCCGATGCACGGTCGAGACGTGTGCGGAGAGGCGGCGATGCGGTTGCGCGATGCCCACCCGGCCGAGCGGCGCGCGGCGGTGACGCGGCTCCTGCGCGAGACCGACCTGCCGATCCGCGAGATCAGCGCCCGCACCGGTCTCTGTCCCCGTACGATCCTGACCTGGAACGCCCGGGCCGGCTGGGCGCGGCCGCCGCTCTGGCGCTGCGTCGTCGCCCGCTGGCCCGAGGCCCGGCGCCTCGCGGTCGCCCGGCTCCTGAGCCTGCCGGGCAGCGATCCCGCCGATATCGCCGCGGCGATGGGCTTCGGGCGCGAGCGGCCGGAGCTGATGGTCGCGGCCTTCCGGCGGGTGCCGAGGGGGCGGCGGACGCGGCGCGAGGCCGCTCCGGTGATCGATCCGTCGACCCTGCGGACGCACCTGCGCGCCCACATCGCCCGGCAGATCGCCGGCTTCGACGCGGCTTTGGGCCGGGACGGGGTGGCGCTGGGCGAATCCGCCCGGGTCCTGCGCGACCTCGGCGGCCTCAAGCGGCTGCTCGACGAGGTCGGGACGGAGGGCGCGCAGCCCGCGGCGGGGGAGGGGGGCGATGACGGCACGGAACGCGATCTGCCGTCCCTCCGCGCGGCGATCGCGCGACGCTATGATGGCTTTGTCCGCGGCGGGACGCCTGCCTGACTTCCTCGCGACCCTGCCGCCCGGCCTGCTCCGGGCGCTCGACCGCGACTGGCTGCACCGCGCCCGGGCCGACCAGCTCCCGCCGGCCGAGCCGGACGCGGCCGGATCCCGGACCGAACCCTGGACCACCTGGGCGGTGATCGGCGGCCGCGGCAGCGGCAAGACCCGCACGGGCGCCGAATGGGTCGACGCGCTCGCCCGGGGCGATCCGGCCTTCACCCCCGAGCCGGTCGGGCGCATCGCGCTCGTGGGCGAGACGCATCTCGACGTGCGCGAGGTGATGATCGAGGGGCCCTCGGGGATCCTGAACCTGCCCCGGCGCGGCCGGGCCCGGCCGGTCTGGTCGCCGAGCCGGCGGCGCCTCGAATGGGCCAACGGCGCGGTCGCCCTGGCCTTCTCGGCGGAGGAGCCCGACGCGCTCCGCGGCCCGCAATTCGGCGCCGCCTGGTGCGACGAGGCCGCCAAGTGGCGCCGGCCCGAGGCGGCCTTCGACATGCTGCAATTCGGCCTGCGCCTCGGCGCCCGGCCGCGCAACCTCGTCACCACGACGCCGCGGCCCGTGCCGCTGATCCGCCGCCTGCTCGCGGACCCGCGCACCGTGGTGAGCCGCGCCCGGACCCGCGACAACGCCGACAACCTCGCGCCGGATTTCCTCGAGCGCGTGGTCGGCCGCTATGCCGGCACCCGCCTCGGCCGGCAGGAACTCGACGGCGAACTCGTCGCCGACCGGGACGATGCCCTGTGGGACCGCGCCGGCCTGGAGGCGGGGCGGGTCGCCGCCGCCCCCGACCTCGGCCGGATCGTCGTGGCGGTCGATCCGCCCGCGACCTCGGGGGCGCGCTCGGATGCCTGCGGGATCGTGGCGGCGGGGCGCGCGGGCCCCCAGGCCTACGTGCTGGCCGATGCCAGCCTCGCCCGGGCCACCCCGCAGGCCTGGGCCGGGGCGGCCCTGGCGCTCTATCACCGGCTCGCCGCCGACACCCTGGTGGTCGAGGTCAACCAGGGCGGCGAGATGGCCGCCGCCGTGCTGGCGCAGTGCGACCCCGCCGTGCCGGTGGTCCGCGTCCACGCCACCCGGGGCAAGTACCTGCGGGCCGAGCCGGTGTCGCTCCTCTACGCCCGCGGCCTCGTCCACCATGTCGGGGCGTTCCCGGCGCTGGAGGACGAGCTGTGCGATTTCGGACCGGAGGGCCTGTCCGGCGGCGGATCGCCCGACCGGCTCGACGCCCTGGTCTGGGCGCTCACGCACCTGATGCTGGAGGCGCGGGCGGAACCGCGGATCCGCCGCCTGTGAGCGACGCCGCGCGGCACCCCGGAAACAATACGGCGCGCTTCTGCTGGAAGCGCGCCGGGGAGTCGGTTCGTGGTCTCAGGAACGAACTGCATCCTGTATACACGATTTCGTGCGCCACACTGTGGCATCCGCACCACGGCGTCGCCTGCCGCACGGGTTGGACCCGTCTTTTTCCGGCCTGGATCCGCTCATTCCGGGGCCGTGAGGCTCCGCAGGGCCGCGCGCACGTCGGCGAGCGAGCCCACCAGCGCGTAGCAGGCGAAATCGTGGGCGCCGGACGCGGCCGGCGCGACCCGGAACGCGCAGCTCAGGCGGGTCGCGCCGGGGACCGGCCGGATCGCGAAGCCGGCCCGGGGGGCATCGGCCTCGCCCGCCGGGGGGGCCGGGCTCCAGATCCCCAGGGCATGCGAGCCCTCGGGCAGGGCCAGGATCACGGGTTGCGGCCGTTCGCCGGGGGCGGGGTCGAGCCGGTTGAGCCCGCCCGTCGCCGCGTCGAAGCTCCAGGCCTCGGTGAACTCCGCCGGCACGGCGGCCGAGAACGGCTCGAACCGGACCGCCGCGGCGGGCCCGGACAGCACGAAGCGCGCCTGGACCTCGATGGCGTTGCCGAGGCCCGGCAGGCCGAGGGCGACCCGCTTGTGCAGGATCACCGCCGGACCGGCCGCGGCGCCCGGGCCGTCCCAGGCCAGGGGCGTCACGGTCTCGGCCCAGCTCCGGCCGGCGCGGAGGGACCGGAGACGCGCCGCCGCCGGCTCGCCCGGCCGGTCGCCGGCCTCGCTCGCCCGGCGGCCGGCCGCCTCCGGATCGAGGGTCAGGCGCGCCTGGAGGGCGTCCCCGGCCCCGGCATCGGCCAGGAACGCGACGCCGTTCCAGGTCAGCGTGTCCGCGGCCCCGGCGACCCGGCGCGACAGGCGCAGGGCGATCTCCGATCGGCCGAAGGGCCGCGCCAGGACGAGGGTGCCGTCCGGCTCCGGCCAGGCGGGTCCGTCCTGCGCCCGGGCCGCCGCAGCCGGGATCGTCGCGGCCAGGATCGCCGCCGGAAAAACCCCGCCTCGGGCTGCGCGGGACCGCGAAGGACAGCGGCTCTGCATCGCGAAATCATAACGCAGGAACGGACCGGCATGTCGACCCTCCTCGAACGGCTGGCGCGGGTCGCCCGCCGCGGCGCCGGCGGCCCGGCGCCCGCCACCCAGGCCGCCAGCATGGCCGCCAGCATGGCCGCCACCCAGGCCGCCAGCATGGCCGACTCCAAGGCGGCCGCCAGCATGGCCGACTCCAAGGCCGCCAGCATGGCCTACACCAAAGCCGCGCTGGCCCCCGCCTTCGCGCTCTACGCCGAGGGCCGGGCGAGCTGGACGCCCCGCGACCCGGCGGCGCTCGCCCGGGCCGGCTATCAGGGCAACCCGGTGGTCCACCGGGCGGTCCGGCTGGTCGCCGAGAGCGCCGCCAGCCTGCCGCTGATCGCCACCGGGCCCGGGGCCGAGCGGGCGTCCGATCTGCTGGCGCTGCTCGCCCGGCCGAACCCGCGGGAGAGCGGCACGCAGCTCCTGGAGACGGTCTACGCCGACCTCCTGCTCGCCGGGACCGCCTATCTGGAGGCGGTCGCCCTCGACGGCCGGATCGCGGCCCTCCAGGCCCTGCGGCCGGGGCGGATGCGGATGGTGCCGGGGCCCGACGGCTGGCCGGCGGCCTACATCTACACGGCGGGCGGCCGCAGCCGCCGGTTCGACCTGCCCGCCCCCGGCACCGAGGCGGTGGCGCCGATCCTGGCGCTCGCCCTGTTCCACCCGGAGGACGAGACCGGCGGCCTCGCCCCACTCGAGGCGGCGGCCGCCGCGCTCGACATCCACAACGCGGCGAGCGCCTGGAACAAGGCGCTCCTCGACAACGCCGCCCGGCCCTCCGGGGCGCTGGTCTTCGCCGGGGCCGGGCTGTCCGAGCCGCAATTCGAGCGCCTGAAGGGGGAGCTCGAGGCGAACTACCAGGGCGCCGCCAATGCCGGCCGGCCGCTGCTGCTCGAGGGCGGCCTCGACTGGAAGCCGCTCGGCCTGTCGCCCCGGGACATGGATTTCGTCGAGGCCAAGAACGCGGCGGCCCGGGAGATCGCCCTGGCCTTCGGGGTTCCGCCCCTGCTGCTGGGCCTGCCCGGCGACAGCACCCACGCCAACTACGCCGAGGCCAACCGGGCGCTCTACCGCCAGACCCTGATCCCGCTCGCGGCCCGCACCGCCCAGGCGCTCGCCGTCTGGCTGGAGCCCGCCTTCGGGCCGGTGGACCTGGAACCCGATCTCGACCGGATCGAGGCGCTGGCCGGTGAGCGCGAATCCCTGTGGCGCCGGGTCCAGGCCGCGGAATTCCTGTCGGTCGCGGAGAAGCGCGAGGCGGTGGGCTACCCGCCGGAGCTGCCCCGGGGGACGGACGCGTCGTAACGCGGGTGCCGGATGGGCGCGTCGCGATCGGGATCGTTCCCGGTTGGTCGGACGAGCCGCCCCAGCGGTGACGCGCGCTCTCCCTGCCCCCTCTGCGGGCGACGAGATGCACCCACCGCCTGCTGCGAGGCGCGACGCGCGCTCCTCGCCCTTGCGGGGAGGCGTTGGAGGTGGGGGTGGTCCCGGACGACGCGCGGCGGTGCCTCCTGCACCGCCCCCACCGCTGACCCCGCCCCGCAAGGGGGAGGAGGAAAGGCGCGGCGTTCCGGATGTTTGCTGCCGAACGCGATGCGTGGATCCGCAAGCCCCCCTGCGGAGGAGGGAGACGCGTCTCGGGCCCGACCCTGCCCCCCGAACCGTTTTCAACCCGAGGACCATCCATGGACGGCCATTTCACCGGCTATGCCAGCGTCTTCGGCGTGCCCGATCTCGGGCGCGACGTCGTGGTGCCGGGGGCCTTCGCGGCGAGCCTGGCGCGGCGCGGTCCGGCCGGCGTGCGCCTGCTGTTCCAGCACGACCCGGCCGAGCCGATCGGCCGCTGGCTCTCCCTGCGCGAGGATGCCACCGGCCTGTTCGCCGAGGGCCAGCTCAACCTCGCGGTGCAGCGCGCCCGGGAGGTGGACGCGCTCCTGCGCGGTGGCGGGCTCGACGGCCTGTCGATCGGTTTCCGCACGCTGCTCGCCCGCAGGGGCACGGGCGGCGAGCGCCGTCTGCACCGGGTCGATCTCTGGGAGATCTCGCTCGTGACCTTCCCGCTGCAGCCGGGGGCCCGGGCGAGCCCCGGCCCGGACCCCGTGGCCGAGGAGATCCGCGGCCTCGCCCGCCGGATCGCCCCGGCCCGGGGCGCGAGACCCGGATTCCGGCTCCCGCCGGCCGCCCGGCCCTGACGTCCGCGCACCCCGATTTCCACCCCCGACCACGAGGCCCCGATGGACGCCCAATCCCTGCCCGCACGCGCCGCCCTCGAGACCAAGGGCGGATTCCCCGACCTGGAGAACAAGGCCGCCCGGCCCGAGGGCGCCCCTGTCCGCTCCGCCCTCGACGAGCTCTCCGCCGCCTTCGCGGCCTTCAAGGAGGCCAACGAGTCCCGCCTCGGCGCCATCGAGGGGCGGCTGGGCGTCGACGTGCTCACCGAGGAGAAGCTGGCCCGGATCGACGCGGCCCTCGACACCGCCCGCACCCGCCTCGACCGGATCAGCCTGGAGCAGGCCCGGCCGCCGCTGGGCCGGCCGGGGCCCCGGGCCGACGCGGGCGCCCAGGAGCACAAGGCGGCCTTCGACCTCTACGTCCGGGCCGGCGAGAGCGCCGGCCTCAAGCGCCTGGAGGCCAAGGCCCTCTCGGCCGGCTCGGGCCCGGATGGCGGCTACCTCGTGCCCGACACGATCGAGCGGACCGTGCTGATGCGTCTCGGCCAGGTCTCGCCGATCCGGTCCATCGCCAGCGTGCAGCAGATCTCGGGGTCCCAGTACAAGCGCGCGGTCTCGGTGGGGGCGCCGGTCACCGGCTGGGCCGCCGAGACCGCGCCGCGGCCCCAGACCGACGGGCCCGCGCTCACCGAGATCGCGTTCCCGGCCATGGAACTCTACGCCATGCCGGCGGCCACGCAGACGCTTCTGGACGATGCCGTGGTCGATCTCGACGCGTGGCTGTCGGCCGAGGTGGAGACCGCCTTCGCCGAGCAGGAGGGCGTCGCCTTCGTGTCCGGCAACGGCGCGAGCCGCCCGCGCGGCTTCCTGAGCTACGACACGGTCGCCAATTCTGCTTGGGTGCCGGGCAAGCTCGGAATCGTGGCCACCGGGGCGGCCGGGGCCTTCCCGTCGGGCAACCCGGGGGACGTGCTGTTCGACCTGATCTACGGCCTGCGCGCCGGCTACCGCCAGAATGCCGGCTTCGTCATGAACCGGCGCACCCAGAGCGCGATCCGGAAGTTCAAGGACGCGGAGGGCAACTACCTCTGGCAGCCGCCGCTGGCCGCCGGCCGGGGCGCGACCCTGGTGGGCTTCCCGGTCACCGAGGCCGAGGCCATGCCCGATCTCGGGAAGGACAGCCTGTCGGTGGCCTTCGGCGATTTCCGCCGGGGCTATCTGGTGGTCGACCGCACCGGGATGCGCGTGCTGCGCGACCCGTACTCGGCCAAGCCCTACGTGCTGTTCTACACCACCAAGCGCGTGGGCGGCGGGGTGCAGGATTTCGACGCGATCAAGCTGCTGAAGTTCAGCTGAGCGGTCGCGCCCCGCCCGGTGACGGGCGGGGCGCGACAGTCTCCGGTGGTCCGGTTCTCAGCGGCCGGGGTTGCCGTCGCGCAGGGCGCCCGTGGGCTCCTGCACATGCGCCTCGAGGAACCACAGCTGCTTGTCCACGGCCCGGGAGATCTCGGTGAAGAGATCGGCCGTGCCGGGATCGCCCGCCTCGTCGGTCTCGTCGATGTTCTCGCGCACGGCGTTGGCGTAGCTGGCAAAGCTGTCGATCAGCGCCGCGATGTGGTCGGCGATCGCGTAGATGCCGGTCGGGTAGGGCGGCAGCTTCGTGCGCTCGGCGACCGCCTGGGTCGAGCCGAAGGCCGTGGCGCCGAGCTGCACCGCGCGCTCGGCGACCTTGTCGTTGAGGTCGTCGAGTTCGGTGCGGAACCCGTCGAGCATCTCGTGGATGCCGATGAATTGCGGACCCTTGAGGTTCCAGTGGGCCTGCTTGATCGCCAGGGCGAGATCGATACCGTCCGCCAACCGGGCGTTGAGGGCCTCGATCGACACCTTCTTGGCGTTCGAATCGGTCTCGTTCCGGGTCTTGTGGGCCCGGGGGGTGTTGCTGGTTTCGGTCGCGGCCATGCTCTCGCTCCGTGTGCCGGTAGGGTTCGGATGCGAATGTGCCAATGCGGCCACAGGTTCCCGCAGATGCGAAGGATCCCCCGCATGGCAGGGCCCCGCGCCGGTTCGAGGTCCGTCGAGTCGGCGCCTACCGGCGGCGCGGGCGCGCCATCCAGACGGACCCGTCGCCGCGCGGCAGGGCGTCGCTCACCTGGATCCGCGACAGCTCGGCCGAGCGCGCGGAGATCCAGCCGGCATGCTCGGCCACCGGCGTCACCGCGGTGAAGCCGCCGCAGG
>CAXTCV010000049.1:0-20927 GCA_964242725.1 uncultured Methylobacterium sp. | reverse complement strand
CTTCATCAACATGTTCCAGTTCCTGCTCAGCCTGATCGGCGACCGCCGCTAAGCCTGACGGTCCGAGGATCCGGGAAACCCCGGCGGGAAACCGCCGGGGTTTCTTTTTGCGCGCCAGGGCGGGATCCCGCTATCTCTCCGTCATGCCCGAAAAGCTTTCCGGCCTCTCCGCCTTCCCGATCACCCCGAGCGACGCGGACGGCCGCGTCGATGCCGTGGGGCTGCGCCGGCTGCTGGAACCCCTGGCGGCGGCCGGCGTCGATTCGATCGGTCTGCTGGGCAGCACCGGGACCTACGCCTATCTGACCCGCGACGAGCGCCGCCGGGCCGTGACGATCGCCGCGGAGGCTCTGGGCGGTCGGGTGCCGCTCCTGGTCGGGATCGGCGCGCTGCGCACCGACGAGGCGGTCCGGCTGGCCCAGGATGCGCGCGCGGCCGGGGCAGCGGCGGGCCTGCTCGCCCCGGTCTCCTACACGCCCCTGACGGACGACGAGGTCCTCGCGCATTGCGAGGCCGTGGCGGGGGAGGGCGGCTTGCCCCTCGTCATCTACGACAATCCGACGACCACGCATTTCCGTTTCTCGCCGGACCTGATCGGCCGGATCGCGCATCTGCCCGGAGTGGTGGCCGCCAAGTGCCCGGCACCCGAGCCGGCCGCCGCCGCGACCGGCCTCGCAGCCCTGCGGAGCGTGGTTCCGAATGGGTTCCCGATCGGCTTCAGCGGCGACTGGAACGTGACTGAGGCCCTGATCGCCGGCGGCACCGCATGGTTCAGCGTGGCGGGCGGCCTGTTCCCCCGGACCTGCCTGGCGATCGTCCGCGCCGTGGCAGCAGGCGACGCGGCGCGGGCCCGCGCCCTGAACGCGGAACTCGAACCCCTCTGGGCGCTGTTCCGGGCGCATTCCAGCCTGCGCGTCGTCTACGTCCTGGCCGATCTCCTCGGCTTCTGCCGCGCCGAGCCGCCGCGCCCGATCCGGCCGCTGCCGCCGGAGGTCCAGGCCGAGATCGCCGCGACCCTCCGCCGGATGAGCCTGGCCTGACGGATTTCGGTCAGACCGCCCGGGGCGCCGGCTCCAGAACGGCGATCACCCGGGCGAGCTCGGTCCCGCGCTTCAGGATCTGCCCGCTTGCGGCGATCACCGCGTAGGCGCCCTGGCGGCGGGCGAGCCGCGGGTCCTTCTCGATCCGGTAGAGCGGCATCTCGGAGGCGCGGCGGTAGATCGAGAACACCGCCTTGTCCCGGCGGAAATCGAGGGCGTAGTCGCGCCACTCGCCGGCCGCGACCTGCCGGCCGTAGAGGTTGAGGATCACGCGCAGCTCGTCCCGGTTGAAGGCGATCTGCGGAGGGGCCGCGCGGGCAGGAAAGGGAATGACGTGTCCCGCCGCCTCGTCGGGCCTCGGCCCGGCGCCCGTCCTCTCGGTCATCATCGCTCCCGCGTATCGGTCCCTTGCCGGATGATGGGCCTCGTGGCAGCGGCTCGCAAGGGTGGCCCGGCAGGCCCCGTGTCGTCGAAGACACACCCAAGCGACAAAAAACATGGTTCCGCCCGATTCGCGCCTTTTGCGGGCCGCGTTGCACGGGCACAACATCGACTGAACCTCGCCGGGTCCTGCCCCTCCGGCGCCCGCGACCCAGCTCCCCAGCCATCGGTCGCCGATCGGGATCCCAGGATCCGGCACTCCGAGGTTTCGAGACCCAAGACTTCAGGCCGCCCACCCGGGCGGCCTTTTTTCGTTTCGGTTCGTTCCGGGATGCGGGTATGCCACGCCGATCATGGGGCCGCCCGCCTTCGACGATGCCTTCGTGCACGACCTCGACGCGCTGTTCGCGTGGCGCCGGGACGTGCGCCGCTTCCGCGCGGATCCGGTCGATTCGGACCAGCTGCAGGCCTGTCTGACGGCGGCGCACAGGGCCCCGTCCGTCGGCAACAGCCGGCCCTGGCGGTTCGTGCGGGTCTCGGATCCGGGCCGGCGCGCCGCCGTCACCGAGAGCTTCACCCGCTGCAATGCGGCGGCGGCGGCGACCTACGATGCGGTGCGCGCGGCGGATTACCGGGCCCTGAAGCTCGCCGGCCTGCGGGAGGCGCCGGTGCATCTCGCAGTCTTCTGCGACCTGGCGACTGAGACCGGCCTCGGCCTCGGCCGGGCCAGCATGCCGGAGACCCTGGCCTATTCGGTGGTCGGGGCGGTGCAGTGCTTCTGGCTGGCCGCCCGGGCGCGGGGGCTCGGCGTCGGCTGGGTCTCGATCCTGGAGCCCGCTTCCGTGACGGCGATCCTGGCGGTGCCGGAGACATGGCGGCTCGTTGCCTATCTGTGCGTCGGCCATCCGGTGGAGGAACATCGCGACCCGGAACTGGAGCGTCACGGCTGGCAAACCGAGGATGCCCGGGGCCGCACCCTGTTCGAGCGCTGAGCCGACGCACCGGCAAGAGGGGACGTCTTGCCCCTCCCGGCGCCCGGCTATTTACGTTTCTGCTTTACCCTGACCAACAGTTTCGGGGAGCAGCCACGCATCAACCATAGCTTTTCCTGGAACGGCAAGCTCGGCCGTGGATTACTCGGCCGCAGGGATATCTGCAGGGATATCTGCTTGTCGAGGATCACAAAGATGTCGGGTCGGGTCGCGGCTCTATTCGGTTTGGCCGGCGCGATGCTGGCCGGTTGTTTCGGCGCGGCGCAGGCCCGCGAGGTCGTGCCGTTCCAGAACGGGGTCGCGCCGGGCTCGATCGTGATCAGCGTCTCGCAGCGCAAGCTCTACCTGGTCAACGGCGACGGGACCGCGATCCGCTACCCGGTGGCGGTGGGCAAGCCCGGCAAGCAGTGGTTCGGGACCGTGTCCATCGACGGCAAATACGTCGCCCCCGCCTGGTCGCCCCCCGCGGAGGTGAAACGCGACAACCCCCGCCTGCCGGGCCTGATCGCCGGTGGCTCGCCGCACAACCCGATGGGCGCGGCCGCGATGACGCTGGCCGGCGGCGAATACGCCATCCACGGCACCAACCGCCCGAGTTCGGTGGGCACCTACGCGTCCTACGGCTGCATCCGGATGTTCAACCAGGACGTGGTCGACCTATACGGACGCGTCGATGTGGGCGCGCAGGTCTACATGACCCGGTGAGGGTCGATCGCCCTCAGACGGCCGGCGGTGCCGTCGCCTCCACGGCCGTGAAGGTCTCCAGGATCCGGTAGGTGTGCTCGGCGCCCGCCGGCACGCAGTAGGAATCGCCGGCGGCGAGCGCCACGGTCTCGCCCCCGACCACCAGCTCCGCCCGGCCGCTGATGACGTACCCCACGGTCTCGTGGGGGGAGGTGCTCATCGGCTTGTCGGCGTTGGGCTCCTCGGCCCGCCACATCCGCATGCCCAGCCGCTCGCCCCGGGCCAGGGTGATCTCGCCGTGCGGCCCCTCGGCCGCGCCGCGGGCCGATACCTTCGTCGCCATCGTGTCGTCTCCTGCCGGTGAGGCAGGGGAACGGGCGCCGGGCAGCCCCGTTCCGGGCGACCGCGGAACCGCATGCGCGGCTCGACGCCTCACGGCATCAGGGAAACCCCGATCCGGGTCCCGGGATCGGCGGTACGGAGCGGTCGCGCCGCGGTCGGGAACGACCGGCAGCGGCACCTAGAAATCGACCGCGAGCCCCTTTACCTCCCAATCGTCGTAGCGCACCGGCTCCAGGCCGCCGCGGCCCTTGCGCTCGGGCGTCGCGCTGATCGCCGCGGCACGGGCGTCGATGGCCGCCCGGCGCGCGGCGGCCTCGGCCAGGGCGCGTTCCGCCGCGGGGCTGAGCGGACGGGGCTCGGCTGCGCCGGCGTGCGTGTCCTGTGCGTTCACGTCGTGTCCCTTCGCGTCTGGCTTCGAGTCTTGCATCGCGCTCGCTCGGGTGTGAGGGCATGGGTCCGAGAGATTTCGGATCTGGAGCAGAAGTGGCATCGCGGGACATGGGCCGCAACACGCGGGACGGCGCTTCGACGGGCACGACCGGTCCGGACACGGCGGGCTTGGGCGCCCGGCGCGCGGCGATGCAGGCGGTCGCGGCCCTGATCGGGCAGGAGCGGGCGCCCGCGCTGGACGATGCCCTGGCCCAGGCGATCCGCGCGGAAGCGCTCGCGCCGGCCGATGCCGGGCTGGCGCGGGCCATCGCGGTGGCGACCTTCCGGCGCTACGGGCTGATCCGCACCGCCCTCGCCGCGCGGCTGGAGCAGGGGCTGCCCGCGGCCAAGCCGCAGCTCACGGCTTTGCTGGCCACCGCGAGCGCCCAGATCCTCGATCTCGCCGTGCCCGACCATGCGGCCGTCGACCTCGCCGTGCGGCTCGCCAAGGGGGACACCCGCACGGCCCACCTCGCCGGCCTCGTGAACGCCGTGCTGCGCCGGATCGCCCGGGAGCGCGGCGCGATCCTGGCCGCGGGCGCGGAGGCGCTGGCGGTCAACACGCCGGACTGGCTCGCCCGGCGCTGGGTCGCAGCCTACGGGCCGGAGCGCGCCGCGGCGATCGCGCGCGCGCACCTCGCGGGGGCCGCCATCGACCTGACCCCCCGGGGCGAGGCCGCCGACTGGGCCGGGCGGCTCGGCGCCGTGACGCTGCCGACCGGCTCCCTGCGCCTGCCGGAGAACGGCCCCGCGATCCCCGATCTCCCCGGGTTCCACGAGGGCGCGTGGTGGGTCCAGGACGCCGCCGCCGCGCTCCCGGCGCGGCTGCTGGCACCGCGTCCCGGCACCCGGGTGCTCGACCTCTGCGCGGCGCCCGGCGGCAAGACCCTGCAGCTCGCCGCCGCGCGCGCGCGCGTCACCGCCGTCGACCGCTCCGCGCCCCGGCTGGAGCGGCTCCGCGAGAACGTCGCGCGCCTCG
Organism: uncultured Methylobacterium sp.; assembly: GCA_964242725.1. Lineage (GTDB taxonomy): Bacteria > Pseudomonadota > Alphaproteobacteria > Rhizobiales > Beijerinckiaceae > Methylobacterium. Next base: position 16,080 of record CAXTCV010000049.1, on the reverse strand, counting down.
GCCTCGACGTCGAGATCGCGGTCGCCGATGCCCTCGCCCTGACTCCGCAGGACCACGATGCGGTGCTGCTCGACGCGCCGTGCTCGGCCACCGGGACGATCCGGCGGCACCCGGACGTGGCCTGGACCAAGGCGGAGGCCGATATCGGCCGCCTCGCCGCGCTCCAGGCCCGGCTCCTCGACCACGCCGCCGCGCTGGTGCGGCCGGGCGGATGGCTGGTCTACTGCACCTGCTCGCTGGAACCGGAGGAGGGCGAGGCGCAGGTGGCGGCCTTCCTGGCCCGCGATCCCCGATTCGCCCGGGTGCCGGTCCGGGCCGAGGAGGTCGGCGGCGCGGCGGAACTGATCGACGCGAACGGCGATCTGCGCACCCTGCCGTGCCACTGGCCCGAGATCCCGGGCGCCCGCGGCGGCCTCGACGGCTTCTTCGCCAGCCGGCTCGAACGCGTCGGCTGACGTCAGCACCGCGATCTCGACGGTGTTACCGGAGGAACCCGAGGTTTCCCATCGGACACATAATGGTTTCACAAGGTCCGGGACCGTGTGTGGGTGCAGGGCGAAGCCCTGCGATCCGGCGAAACCTCTGGTTTATCAGGGCTCTCCCCTGATCACCCGCCGAAGGGCTTCGCCCTTGGGAAACCCATGACCTCTCGTCCGCGCCGTTCCCTTGCCGGAAAAATCGGTCTACACGGCCGCTCCCCCGAAGACGCTTACCTGCCGCGTATGCAGGATTGAGCCCGGAGACGCTTGGACCATGCCGATCCTCACCTTTCCCGACGGCAACACCCGGGAGATCGCCGCCGGCACCACCGGCCGCTCCGTGGTCGAGGGCATCGCCAAGTCGCTGGCCAAACGCACCGTCGCCATGGCGCTCGACGGCACGGTCGCGGACCTCGACGATCCCATCGCCCACGATGCCCGCATCGAGTTCCTCGACCGCACCGATCCGCGCAGCCTGGACCTGATCCGGCACGATTGCGCGCACGTGCTCGCCGAGGCTGTCCAGAGCCTCTGGCCGGACACGCAGGTGACGATCGGCCCGGTGATCGAGAACGGCTTCTATTACGATTTCTACCGCGAGACCCCGTTCACGCCCGAGGACTTCCCGAAGATCGAGGCGCGGATGCGCGAGATCATTGCGCGCGATGCGCCCTTCACCAGGGAGATCTGGAAGCGTGAGGACGTGCGCGCGCTGTTCGAGGGCAAGCAGGAAAAGTTCAAGGTCGAGCTGGTCGATGCGATCCCGCCGGGCGAGGACCTGAAGATCTACCGGCAGGGCGACTGGTTCGACCTCTGCCGCGGCCCGCACATGACCTCCACGGCCAAGGTCGGCACCGCCTTCAAGCTGATGAAGGTCGCGGGGGCTTATTGGCGGGGCGATTCGAACAACCCGATGCTCACCCGCATCTATGGCACGGCCTGGGCCGCTCAGGCCGATCTCGACGGCTATCTGCACCGGCTGGAGGAGGCCGAGCGCCGGGACCACCGGCGGCTGGGCCGGGAGATGGACCTGTTCCACTTCCAGGAGGAGGGGCCGGGCGTCGTCTTCTGGCACGCCAAGGGCTGGACGATCTTCCAGGAGCTGATCGCCTACATGCGCCGGCGCCTGCGCGGCGCCTACGCCGAGGTCAACGCCCCGCAGATCCTCGACAAGTCCCTGTGGGAGACCTCCGGCCACTGGGGCTGGTACCGGGAAAACATGTTCGCCGCGCAATCGGCCGGCGACGAGGCCGAGGACAAGCGCTGGTTCGCCCTGAAGCCGATGAACTGCCCGGGCCACGTGCAGATCTTCAAGCACGGGCTGAAATCCTACCGCGACCTGCCGCTCCGGCTCGCCGAGTTCGGCGTGGTCCACCGCTACGAGCCCTCGGGCGCCATGCACGGGCTGATGCGGGTGCGCGGCTTCACGCAGGACGACGCGCACGTGTTCTGCACCGAGGACCAGCTCGCCGACGAGTGCCTGAAGATCAACGATCTGATCCTCTCCACCTATGCGGATTTCGGCTTCGATCAGATCGTCGTGAAGCTCTCGACGCGTCCCGAGAAGCGCGTCGGCTCCGACGCCCTCTGGGACCACGCCGAGGAGGTGATGACCCGGGTGCTCGCGCAGATCGAGGCGCAGTCGGCCGGCCGGATCCGCACGGAGGTCAATCCGGGGGAGGGCGCGTTCTACGGGCCGAAATTCGAGTACGTCCTGCGCGACGCCATCGGCCGCGACTGGCAATGCGGCACCACGCAGGTGGACTTCAACCTGCCCGAGCGGTTCGGCGCCTTCTACATCGATGCCGACGGCGCCCGGAAGCCGCCCGTGATGGTCCACCGGGCGATCTGCGGTTCGATGGAGCGGTTCACCGGCATCCTGATCGAGCACTTCGCCGGGCATTTCCCGCTCTGGCTGGCGCCGGTCCAGGTGGTGGTGGCCACGATCACCGGCGAGGCCGACGCCTACGCCCATGAGGTGATACGCGCCCTGGATCGCGCCGGCCTGCGGGTCGAGGCGGATCTGCGCAACGAGAAGATCAACTACAAGGTCCGGGAGCACTCGCTCGCCAAGGTGCCGGTGCTGCTGGCGCTCGGAAAGCGCGAGGCCGAGGAGCGGACGGTCTCGATCCGCCGGCTGGGCAGCCAGCAGACCCGCACGCTGCCGCTCTCGGAGGCGGTGGCGGCCTTCCGGGAGGAGGCCACCGCCCCGGACATCCGCCGGGCGCAGGCGGTGGCCGAGGCCGTCCCGACCAGCGACACGGTGCTGGACGGGCATCACGGCGTGCAGGACGCCCCCTGATCGGCCCTCGTCGGGCGCGAAGCTCCCCGGAGGCGACGCGTTCGGCGTGCTCCTGACCGGGGCCGATCCGGCACCGGCCCTGGCCTTCGCGCTGCATCTCGAGGACAGGCTGGCGGCCCCCTACGACTCCGGGGCGGGGCGGCAGCTCCGCATCCCGGCTGCCATCGGCATCGCCTGCGCGCCCCTCCACGCCACCCGGGCACAATCCGTGACGGAGCGGGACGATGCGGCGATGTACGAGGCCAAGCGGACCGGGCCGCCTCTGCATCTGGGACGCCCGTCTCGTCCCCGGATCCGTGTCGGCGACCGGGGACCATCGGCCGAACCCCGGATTGGGGGCTTGCCCGATCGGCGTCCGAGGGCAGGCGGCAGCCTTTCGGGGTGGGCCCCGCCCGGCGCGTCCGGTGGTCGCATCGTCGGCTCGGGCCGATCGGGTGGATAACGGTCGCCGTCCGACCGGAGCAAACCGGGTCTCGTCCGGGGAAATCCGGAAACCGCGCGCGAGACCCGGCCTCGGTACGGAGCCTTCGATGCCTGGAAGGATCCATGACCCGTCTCACCTGCGTCCTTCTCCTGGCCGTCCTCGCCACCGGTGCGGCGGCGCAGGAACGGATCGATACGCGCTCCATGACCTGCGCCGCGCTTCAGGAGCGCGTCGCCCGGGGCCACACCGTGATCCTCGCGCGGAGCGCGACAGCCTACGAGACCGTCCATCTGGATTCGGGATCGTGCAGCCTGGACGAAACCGGGGCCCCGGCCTTCGAGCCGTCCGCCGACCTACCGTCCTGCCTGGCCGGATGGCTCTGCAAGCAGCGCAACAGCGACAGCGGCCAGCGCTGAGGGTGCGCGGATGGTCCGGACAGGATCGTATCGCAGCCGGACGCCTCAGTGGGCCTTCTCGTGCTCCGCAAGGCCGACGGACCTGTAATCGTACGTGGGATAGAACTCGGTGCGGTACGCCCCCCAGGCGGTGTCCTCCAGGACGCGATTGACCTCGCGGAGCCGCGCGGCGGGCAGGCGCAGGGTGATGATCTGCCCGATCCCCATCACGACGTTCCAGGAAACGACCTCGATCCCGGGCGGCGGGAAGGCCTTGTAGAAGCCCTGCTTGGCGAGTTGCGCGTTCAGGTCGGACAGCGGGCGCGACTGGTCGTGGCGCAGGAAGACCGTCAGCAGGATGGCATTGTCCGGCGTCGCCGCGGCGGAGCCGACCTGAGGCGGCGGCGCTGTCTGCGCGACCGTCGAAGCGGTGGTGCCGGGCCATGCCAGCATGGCGGCCAGAAATCCGACCGCACCTGTCGTCCGTCCCATCCGATCCCCTCGGCCGAGCGCCCATGCCGGTCGTGCGTCAACGCGGACGGGCGGCCGCGCTATCCCGGACGGCGCTCACCAAATCGCGCTTCGATCCGCTCGCTTACGCCGAACCGGCGTCCACTCCGACGGCGAGCGCTCAGCCATACTCGATGTCGTAGGACAGGCGCAGGCGCAGGCGGATCGCGCCCTGCGCGTCGCGAACCGCGATGACATAGTCCTGCCGCTCCCGCGGATCGGACAGGCCCTGGGCCAGCCGGGTCATCATCCGGACCGCCTGCGCCCGCGCGGCGGCGAGGTCTGCGAAGTCGGAACCTTCGTGATCGCGAACATGATTGGCGCCGTCATGGAGATCGATGAAATAGCGTGGCACGGATTCTGGCTCAGCGAGCGCATTTGCCCGCAGGATCAATCTCCGTTGTTTCTACGTAGTTTCGATGCCATCGGAAACGGGCGCCGCGCATGTCGCAGGGAGAGAACCGCGCGCCTGTCAGGGGGAGTCAGCCGCCGAGCAGGCTCTCCGCGAAGTCCTCCGGCACGGCCCCGAACTGGCCGAGGATCGTCACGCTCTCCAGTTCGCCGGTCTCGTCATCGGCGACCACCTTCAGGGCAGCCGCGCCGGGCAGGCGTGCGGCGAGCGCCTCCGCCTTCTTGAGCGCCCCGAACTCGCTCTGCGCGGGTTCCTGCCGCGCGGGCCGCAGGCGATTGCGATGCAGTTCGAAGGGCTGCACCACGAATGTGGTCTTCAGGGCCATGCCGGTCTCCTCGGTGCGGGCAGCGGTCGTATCCGAGGCGGCGGCCCGCGCCTCACAGGCCGCGCGTCGTGACCCCGAGCGCCAGAAGGGCATAGGCGCCGATGAAGAACCACTGCCGGTGCGCCACCACGGTGCGCCCGACCATGGGAATCCGCGTATAGAGGCTGGCGATCGCGAGACCGATCAGAACGGCCGACACGAGAAAGGTCAGGAGGCGCGGGGCGGAGAGCGTGGGCATGGTGCATGCTGACCGCGCCAGGATTACCGGATCGTTACCGATCGACGCCCGGAACGAGGGGCCGGTCGGCCGTCAGCGGCCCCTTGGAGCCCGGAAGCAACCCGACCTGGGCCATCCAGAGGACCATGATCGCCCCCGCGATCAGGGTCGCGAGTGAAGCCAGGCGGCCGGTCCATCGCCGCAGGACGATCATCATCACCAGCACGGCCAGCAGGGCCACGATCAGAGTCAGCAAGAGCATGGCCGCCCCATGCCACGCCGCGGCCCCTCCGTCATCACGCACGCGCCTCGCCCGGCCCTGTCTGTCGGGAGGCCAAGCGACCGACGGCTTGCCATCGCAGGGACTGCAAACTCTAGGTTCGTTGCCGGATCGTTTCGTGGGGCGAAAACACACCCGTAGTCGATGGAGCCGCCGCGCTGCACCGGCAAGGTCTCCGCGGGGATTGCCGAAACTTCCCGCCCGCCTCCCGCAGCAGGCATGCCAATCATGCACGGGGTGGTGGCTCCAGAACGGTTTTATAACTTGCATTCAGCGGTCAGAAGTAGCAGATCTCCTGTGAGGGGTAGACCAGGAATCTTGAAGTGACAGAAGAAACCACCGTGCCCACTAGCAACTTCATCGAGCTGGCGGGCGACATCGTCGCCGCCTACGTGTCGAACAATCCTGTCCCGGTTGCGGAGCTGCCGGCGCTGATCGCGCGGGTGCATGGCGCCATCGCCGGCCTCGCGTCGGGCACCCTGCGGCTGGAGACGGGCGCGACGTCCCACCAGGCCGAGCCGGACCGGCCGAGCGCGGCCCAGATCCGCAAGTCGGTCCGGCCCGACGGGATCGTCAGCTTCATCGACGGCAAGACCTACAAGACCCTGAAGCGCCACCTGACCAGCCACGGGCTCGACCCGCGCGGCTACCGCGACCGCTACGGCCTGCCGGCCGATTACCCGATGGTCGCCCCGAGCTACGCCGAGCAGCGCTCCGCCCTGGCCAAGGCCATCGGCCTCGGACAGCCCGGCGCCATGGCCGAGCGCGAGCGCAAGGGTCGCCAGGCCGCCTGACCGCCTGACCGCGGACGCGTCCAGGGAATCCCGTCGTCGACCATCGCTACGGTGCTGCGACGGGTCCCATTCGCCTGGCCGACGCGGCGTGAGAGCCGGGGCCGCGGCTGCCTCGCATCGGAGCGCCGGTTGCCGGCGCGAACGTTGCTGCGATACCACACTCGTCGACGACATCGCCCGTCACGGACAAGCTGCCACACTCTGCACAAAGCGTCTGCGCACCCCGGATCCCGAGGACGAAACCGAAGGAGACGGCGCGATGAAGCGAGAGCAGATGATGTCGAGTTCGGTGGTGCCCTTCCCGGCGCATATCGCACCGGCCGTGGCCGACGAGGACACCGCGTCGATCATCGCTGTGCTGCAGGATCAGCTTGCGCTCGCCCGCGAGGGCCGGCTGCGCTCGGTGGCCGTGGTCTCCGTGTCGGCGGACGGCGAGGCGATCGGGACGCAATGGTCGTGCAAGGGCGGGGATATCAGCAGCCTGATCGGCAAGTTGACGGTGCTCGCCCACGACCTGATGGCCGCGAGAAAGTGATCCGCCGTCCCTGAGACGCAATCGCAAGGCCGCGGATTTGTGGGGCACGCCCGTCTCTGAGCGCTTGGGGCACAGGGACGTCCGGATCGACGGCCCGACCCAGGGCCCAAGAAGGAATGCCCGAGGATGAGACGCGCGCTGCTCGCCGCCCTGCTCGCCGCCGCACCGCTGCCCGCCATGTCCGCCGAGGACGCCACGGACGCGACGGCGTCCAAGCGCGCCGCGACGCTTGACGGTTTGGTGCGGATCGTCGGCGCGCAGGCCGGGATCGTGCTGTATTGCCGGACGCTCTATACTGTGGATGACGCCGTGTCGGACGGCCTGTCACGGACGGCGCGGCGAGCCCTCGAAACGGCGATGGGACACCGTCGGGCCGAGGCGGCCATCGCGGCCGAGGGCCAGCGTGTCGCGGATGAGATCGCCTCGGTCGGCGCCGACCAATGGTGTGCCGATCAGCGCGACATCCTCAACACGGATGGCGTTCGCGTCTTCATCGACTGAGGGCGCCACGGAGGCGTCCGACCCGCCGGGGAGGCGCAAGGCGCAAGGCGCGCGCGACCCGTCCGAAGATCAGATCTCAGCCCGAGCCGGCATTCCGTTCTGCAATGCAGAACAGATTATCTCCTTGTTCGGCGCCTCCTCGTCTGTCATGTTTTGACGACGGATGAACCTACACAGATCACGCTGGTCTCGATCGTCCGGAGAAGAGCCCTGAAGGGCCGCGGGACCGGCGATGGAGGAAGCGCATGTCCCGACCGGTCTATATTGCGATCGCCCTCGTCGTGTGCGGCGCCGCCCTGACGATCTTCGCCTTCGTGCGTGCCCCCCGGTCGAAGGAGTTCGCCGGGTGGGACGTGGCATTCATGAGTGGAATCGGCGCCGTCGCCCTCGGCTTCCTGACCACCCTCGTCGAGGTGATCACGGGGTAGGCACCCACCCGTTCCTGGACGAATCCGGATCGGAGATACCGCCCACCGGTCGGCAGCGCTCGTCTCTATAGTGGTATGTCCGGTCCGCAGACGCCTTTGAGCCATGGGAAAGTCCCGCAATACACAGCCGAGCGGCGAAACGAACAATTCGACGCTTTTCGAGTAGCCTTCCTGAACGCGCTTCGCCGATCTTGGCCCGTGAGTTTTCATGAGGCCGCGATGTTCGAACGACGCAGCGCTCCGCGTACGCTCCTGAATGAGACCGGCAGTATCTCGGTGGATGAGCATCGCAGCGTGCCGTGCATCGTCTACGACCGGTCTGCGGGGGGCATTCGCATCGCCCTCCCGGAGGCGGAGATCGTGCCCGACCGGTTCGTGCTCAGCCTCGATGCGCGCAACGAGATCCTCGTCTGCCGGGCGGTCTGGCGCAAGCGGGAGGAGATCGGGGCCGCCACCGAAATGTCCGATCCGGTGCGTCCGGAGAGCCTGGAGAGCCTGGATCTGCGGCGCGGACTGGAAACGGTCTGACGGCGCCCTGGCTGCGCCCCAGTCCCCGTGCCGCATCCCGGCACCATCGGGCCGGTCGGCCGTTGCTCTCCTGCGACCGCCATCGCGAGGGCGGCTTGAAAGGCCCAGGAGGGACCATGCCGGATCCGAGAGCGCCAGACGACGCCCTGCCCGATCCCGCGCTGCCGCAGGGCCTGCCGATGCCGCCGAATACGGGGGAGATGCCGCCCCCGCGGCTTCCGCCCGCCCCGGAGGACGGTCCGGCGCCGCCACGCGGGGAACCCGTCCCCGACATCGACGACGTTCCGGGCCTGTGAGAGGCTTGCGGCACCGACCGAGCGGGGCGCATGCCGACGCCCCGCGCGGGTTGGAAACCGCCCGCGGCCCCGCCCTGCGGGTTCCGACGCGCCGTGTTCCCCTACGCGGGTGCCTGAGCCTCGCCGCCTGGCTGGGCTCGATGTCGGCGTGCGCGGCTGCCGAGCCCGCGCTCAGCATCGAGCGGCTAAATTCGGAGGGCTGGGAGATCGCAGGCTATACCGGGACCTTCGACAACCGTTCGTCCCTGATCCTGTTTCGCAAGCGGGACAGGACGTATCTCGTCCAGTGCTCGATCCTGTACGACGTGACACGCAGCCCGCGCGTCATCACCAACTGCTACGAACTGCATTGACCGCCGCAGCGGGGGAAACGTCCTCATTCCCAGTCGATGTTCAGGGACCGTTCGAAGGCGGCGGCGGACATCTCCTTGCCCTTCGGATCGGCGACCATGATCTCCCGGAATCCCCGCCGGGCCAGTTCCCAGGTCTTCTCCATGGCCTGCTCGTCGGTCCCGCAGGCAAAAGTCATGACGCGCCCGGACGGGTCGATCCCCTTGACGGTAAACACAACGCTCTCCCCACTCTCCCGACCCCTATATAGGGCTGCGGTCCCGATCCTGTCCCAATTGCCTGTGCGTCGGGACCTGGTCGGGCGTCGCCGCGTTGTCTGGAGGCGGGGAGACCTCGGATGACGGACGCTCACACGATCATGCCGCCGGAGAGCGCCCCCGGATCACCCGACCTGGCACCGGTCGAGATCGAGGAGCGCGCGCGGCAACCCTCGAACAAGCCCCTTCCGATGACGGATGACGATCCGGAGGTCGGCCTGTCGCAGAAGGGCACCGGCGAGGACGCCGTCATCCGTCGCGAGACCGAGATCTGAGCACCGCGGTGCGATGGGCGTGGCGTCCAGGCGGATCGAGTGATGGGCCGCTTGGCGGAAGCGACTGTGGGGCTGGGTCTCCGGCAGGTCGTGCGCCTGACGACGGCCGTTCCCAACGCTCGGCCGGATCCGTATCGCGACGGGTGCCGGACGGCAGCGATGGCCCCGGGCACCGGACCGAATCGTCAGGCGTAAAGGCCGCGACGGATCTGACGCGGCATCGCGGCCGCGGCCCGTGATCGGCATGTCGACCGCGCACTGTTAAGCGGTCACGCGCGCACGATCGCGAGGGCGGCGTCCCCCCGCGCGGTGCGCGCCCGCTTCCCGGGCCTCAGCGCAGGGGCGCGGCGGAGGCCTGGACCATGGACCGCTCGACCGTCGAGACGGTCCGAATGCGGTTCGCCGTCGCACGCACGGGCTGCGGCGTGGTGGTCAGGTCGGTGATCGGGCGGGTCTGCTGGGCGTCCCGGGCCTGATCCCGGTAGAGCGGCGGCGTCAGGTGCAAGGGCTCTGCGGCCGAGGCGGGACCGGTGAAGACGGCGGCCGAGCTGAGAGCGGCCGACGCGAGGATGAAGATCGTGCGCATGGTGCGTCTCCGTTTCGATCGCGAGTCGGTCGCGCGGTGCGATCGACGACCGAGGAGACCATATTTTTGTGCACCGCGGTATGATCATGGCGCATTGCAACATAACGCTGGCTTGGCATTGTCGTGCAAGGTTATCCGATAGGTCGCTGGCGCTTCCGCCAATCGAATGCGAATCCCGCCATGCATCCAGCGCAAATGCATTAAACTTCCTCCGACCAAGTCTCAAATAAAAATTGGTTCTGTCCGAGATATGATTTGAGGCGCGCCGCGTTGCGAGGGGTTGGTCGAAAGAGATCTGCCGGTCGCGTCTCCACGGTGGCGACGACACGAATCGGCAACACGTTCGCCAGATCCGCGTCACACGGGCGCGCTAATGCGGTTTTGAACCGCGCAGCATCCGGAGCGACAGCATGACGCCCGCCGATCTCGACAAACGTGCCGAACTGACGGTCTGGCCGAAGCGTGCGCCGGGTCGATCGGCACAGGGACGACCATTCGCGACCCTACGCGAGGCCCTCGCCGTCGCCGCCCGGGCGATCGAGGCCGAGGATGCGCAGCCCTGGATCATCACCGAAGCGGGTGACATCCTCTCGCCCCGCTGGATCCGCGCCAATTCGCTATCCCGAACCGTGCAATAGGCCGACCGTGGGCGCTCAGCAGCCGATGCAGATGTCGTGGACCACGCGCTGATGGCGGGACCCCGTGCGCTGGTTCGGAAGCTGCCCCGTGAGGGGCGGAAGCCCGCCGCCGGGCGAATTCAGGCGGCGACCATTGCCGGGATCGATCCGGGGCGGGACCGGGGACGCAGCCGGAACGGTCGGCCCGGCAGGGACGCTGTTCGCCATGCCGGGATCCGCGCGCCAGAGGGCCATGCCGGGTCCCGGTGGCACCTGGGCGAACTCGCCCGCCCGGGCCGGCGGGCGCGCGAGGGATGCGAGCGGCAGGATCGCGAGGACGAGCCGGCACCGCGCAGCCATGACACGCCCTCCTTCTGGTCCCGATGCCGGTGCGGACCGGCGCGCATCCACACCGGCCGACGGCAAGCCGCCCTCAGTACGCGCGGCCGTAATAGGGCTGCGAGATCGGATGGTAGCGGTCGCTCACCGGCCAGGTATAGGGCTGGTCCTTGCCGGTCCGCAGGTTGGTCCCGAATTTCGGTTCGTTGAAGCCGATCCCGTGCGGGCCCGAGGCCTTCCCGGCCCCGTGACCCCGAGAGCCCGCCTCGCGCGCGAGGGTCGCGCTCGATAGACCCAGAACGAGAGCGGCCGCGAGCGACACGCGGCTCAGAATGACGGTCATCCCTGTCTCCTGTCCCGGCCCAGGCGCCGGTCCGGGATGAACGGCCGCGCTGGAGCGGCGGTTCCGGGGAGGGCCGGTCAGAAGGCGTTGGCCCCGCCGAGGCAGGCCTCCGCGAGGGCACCGCTGCAGGGGTCGCCGACCCGGCCGGGCGCGGCACCTGCGCCGCTGATGCCGGCGCCGCCGGACGCCCCCCCGCCGGCCTGAGCCGTGCGCGCCGCTTGGACCAGGGCGAGGTCCCGGCCCGCCACCGAGCCTGATGCAGCGGCGATCCCGGCTCCGCCCGAGGCCGTCCCTGCGGCCGCCGCCCCCGACGCCGTCGCGCCGGCGCTGACGCTCGCGGCGGCGCCGGTTCCGCTGCCGGTTCCGAACGTCCCGAGACCGGAGGCCGCATTCCCGAGGGCGGCGGCCTCGGCGGCGTTCGTGGTCCCGCTCCCGGTCGTCCGCGAGGTCGATGACGCCGTGGTGGCATTGGTGCCCAGGCCCGTGGCGAAGCCCGAGCCGCTGCCGAACGTGGTTGACCCGAATGCGGAGACCCGCGACGTGGTCAGGCCGGTGCCGGTGGTGAGGGTCGAGCCGCTCCCCAGGCCGGCCGTCCCGAAGCTCGTCGACAGCGTGGTCCCCGAGATCGATCCGAGGGCCGAATTCGACCCGATGCCGAAGCCGTTCTGCGTCCCGGCGGCGCCGGTCGTGGTCGCGCCGCCGGTCGATCCCGTGACCCCGGCGCCGCCGGTGATCCCCGTGCCCGAGGAGAGGCCGAGCTGGCCGGCTCCGGGGAGCGCGCTGGTCGGCGCGCCGATGGTGCCACCGCCGCCACCGGCCCCGCCGAGGCTGAGCTGACCGGCATTCAGCAGCCCGCCGGACTGGGCCGAGAGGGTCGGGAACGGTCCGGTGGTGGACGTGCCGCCGAGGCTGAGCTGCCCGGGATTGGCGATCGCCGTGATCGGCTCCAGGGAGGCCGCCGCGGGCGCCGTGGCGGTGGCCGACAGGTTCTGCGCCGAGGCCGGGGCGGCGAGCGCGGCGAGGAGGATGGCGGCGAGGATGGCCCGCATGACGATCTCCGGAGGACGGGGCGTCCCGGCCAACCGAGCCGATCCAGGGGGGTTCCGGCGGCGCGGCGTCGCGGGTCGGACCGGGCGGCCTTCATGCTGCCGGAAAGGCGGTGTCGTCTCGCCACCGGATCCGACCCGCTCACGACCGTGCCCTTGCCCGAACCCATCACCCGAGGCTTGCGCCGCATCGGCTGGCTCGCCGGCCTGCCGGCGCTCGCGCTGGTCTGGGCGAGCGCGAGCCTCTACGCCGCCCCGCAGATCGCCGAGCGGCTCGAGGCCGCGGGTGCGCCGGTGGCGGCCGGCACGGCCACTGCCGCCGGCGAGCCCTGGCTGCGGCTGGAGGCCCGGGGCCGCGACCTCGTGGCGGCCGGGGAGGCGCCGGATGAAGCCGCCCGCGCGACGACCCTGTCCCGCCTGGCCGCCCTGGACGGCCCCCGCCGGATCGTCTCGGGGGTCGGCCTGGTCGAGACCGCCGCGCCGTTCCAATGGGCGGCGATCCGCCTGGGATTGAACCGGGTCGGCCTGGAGGGCAGCCGCCCCGCCGAGATCGGCCGGCGCGCCCTGGAGGCGCGGATCACCGGCGCGCTGGGCCCCGGCACCAGCCTCGACGACACCGCCCGGGCCGCCCGGGGGGCGCCGCCGGACTTTCCGAGCGCGGCGGCCTTCCTGGCGGCGCGGCTCTCCGGGCTGGCCGCGGGCGGGCGGGCGGCGCTCAGCGACACCGTGCTCAGCCTGTCCGGCGAGGCCCTGGACGTGCCCGCCTACGAGGCGCTGCGGGCGGCCCTGTCCGATCCGCCGGAGGGGTTCAGCGTCGGCCGGATCGCAATCCTGCCGCCGCGGGTGGCGCAGTATCGCTTCGCGGTGGAGAAGACCGCGCGCGGGATCGTCCTCGACGGGTTCGTGCCCTCCGCGGCGGACCGCGCGGCCGCCGAGCGCGCCGCCCGGGAGGCCGCGCAGGAGATCGCCGCCGGGGCCACCGGCGGGACCGTGGACGACCGGCTCCTGACCGCCCGGGGCCTCGATCCGGCGATCGACCCGACCGGTCTGATCGCCTTCGCGTTCCGCCTCGCCGCCCTGATCCAGACCGGCCGCGTCGCCTTCGCGGACGGGGCGATCGCGGTCGCCGGCGACGCCATCGACGGCCAGGCGATCCCCGACGCCGCCGCACTCATGCGCGACGCCCGGCCCGCCGGCGTGGCGGCCGGGCCGGTCTCGCTGAGGGCGCGGCCGCTCTCGCCCTATCGGGTGGCGATCCGCCGGACCCCGGAGGCGGTCACGCTCACCGGGCATGTCCCGGATGCCGCCACCCGCGAGCGGGTGCTCGACGCGCTGCGGCCACGCCTGTTCCGCGAGCCGATCCTCGACCGCACGCGCCTCGCCGACGGGGCGCCGCCGGATCTCGGGGCCGCGCTGGCGGCCGCGGCCCCCCTGGTGGCGAGCCTCGCCGCCGGGGAGGTGAGCGTCTCCGACCGGACCCTGCGCCTGACCGGGGAGAGCCTCTACCGCGAGGCCGCCGCCCGGGCGAACGACCGGCTCGTGGAGGCGCTGCCCCCAGGCTGGACCGGGCAGACCGCGGTCTCGGCCCGGCAGCCGGCGGACCGGCGCGACCCGGCGGCCTGCCGGGCGGAGTTCGCCACCCTGGTCGCGGGGGCGGATCTGCGCTTCCCGGTCGGCAGCCCCGTGCCGGCCCCGTCCTTCTACCCCACCCTCGACGCCCTGGCGGCCCTGGCCAAGGCCTGCCCGGCGCTGCGCATCGCCGTCTCCGGCCCCGCCGACCCGGCGAAATCCGCGCCGGGCACCGCCGCGGCTCCCGACGCCGCCGAGCCGACCCGCATCGCCAGCGCGGCCAAGGCGGAGGCACCCGCCAAGCCGGACGCCAAACCTGACCCCAAGCCCGACCCCAAGCCCGGCGCCGCGAACGCCGCCAAGGGATCTGGCAAGGAGTCCGGCACCGACGCCGCCAAGCGCGGCAAGCCGGCCCCGAAGAAGGCCGCCGAAGTCGCCGAGGAGCCGGTGCAGGACCTGCCGCGGCTGCGCGCCCAGGCCGTGGTGGAGTATCTGCTCCAGGCCGGCGCCCGCCCGGATCAGGTCGGCGCCGGGCCGGACGGCCCCGCCGGTCCCGTCACCCTCGCGCTGCTGCCGTGAGGCCCGTTCGCCCCGCCCCGCCCCCGGGCGCCGGGGGGCGCCCCGATGCGCTTGGGCGGCACGCCCGCAGGGAGGCCGGACGGCCGTGATGCTGCTGCTCGTGGGATTCTGGCCCGGGCTCGCCGAGGCAGCGGCGCTCGGCCTCGTGGTCGGGGCGCTGTCGGGCTGGCCGGACCGGTACGCCGTGCCGCTCGGCCTGTTCGTGGCCGCCGGGCTGGTGGCGGCGGCGGCCCTCGCCGCCTTCGTGCCGGGCCTGCCGGGCCTCTGGCTCGAGGGCGCCGCCCTGATCCTGCCGCCCTACCTCGCCGGCTGCGCCCTCGGGGCGCTGGGCCGGCACCTTGCCGTCCGGCGCTGAGGGCCGCCTCCGGGAACCGGCCGCCGCGCAACCCGCGGCCACCCTGCGGGGTTGTTCGCCCGGGCCCGGGCTGGGCCCCGGGGGAGGGGCCTATGGGTTTGCTCGAATCGGCGATCGGCGGCGTGCTCGGTCAGGTGTTCGGCGGGCAGAAGCCGGGATCCGCGGGGATGTCGCCCCTGGTGAAGGCCCTGCTGATGCTGCTGCTGACCAAGGGCGCGAGCGGCGGCTTCGGCGACATCTTCGGCCACGGCCGCCAGGGTGAGCCGGGCCCCGGGGCCGACCGCTCCGGCGGCGCCGGGCCCCATGGAGGCGATCCCGGCCGGCCCCCCGCCGATGGCGGCGGGCGGGGCGCCCCGGACCCGTCCGGCGATATCGGCGGCTTCGACCAGGCCGGCCAGCGCCGCGAATCCGGCCCGGGCGCGACCGTCGACCCGTCCCTGCCGCCCGGCGATTTTTCCGATCTCTCCGGCATGCTCGACGGCCCGGCCGCGAGCCGCACCGCCCCGGCGGGGCCGGGGGATCTCGGCGGCCTCGACGGGCTGGTCGACCGCTTCCGCCAGGGCGGCCTCGGCGACGTGATCGAGTCCTGGATCGGATCCGGCGCCAACCGAGCAGTGGCCCCGGACCAGCTCGCCCGGGCGCTCGGCCCCGACACGGTGGACACCCTCCAGAGCCAGACCGGGCTGGACCGCGCGACGCTGCTGTCGCAGCTCGCCCAGGCGCTGCCGGAGGTGGTGCACGCGCTCACGCCGCAGGGGCGGGTGCCAGGGGAGGCGGAGCGGCGGGGGTGGTGATGTATACTCGGCGCGCTGTTGGAAATGCGAGTTGCTTTTGTCGGAGCTTAGAGTGGAAGTTCTACTTGAAGGTATAGCAAGGGGAATCGGTTAGGTTCACTGGACCCGCCGCATCACCAAACTCGCATTCGTCCCGCCAAACCCGAACGAATTCGACAGCACCACATCCACCGGCTTCCGCTTCGCCTCGAACGGCACCAGATCGATCTTGGTCTGGACCGAGGGGTTGTCGAGGTTGAGCGTCGGCGGGATGACGCCGTCGCGCAGGACGAGGATCGAAAAGATCGCCTCGACCGAGCCGGCGGCGCCGAGCAGGTGGCCGACCGAGCTCTTGGTGGACGACATGGTCGCCCCCGCGGCGGCATCCCCCAGGAGCCGCTCCACGGCCTTCAGCTCCAGCTCGTCGCCCATGGGCGTCGAGGTGCCGTGGGCGTTGATGTAGCCGATCTCGGACGGGGCGATGCCGGCCCGCTTCACCGCCGCGCTCATGCAGCGGAAGGCGCCGTCGCCGTCCGGGGACGGGGAGGTGATGTGGTAGGCGTC
>CAXTCV010000048.1:0-21640 GCA_964242725.1 uncultured Methylobacterium sp. | reverse complement strand
GCAGGATCGAGGTCTCGAAGCCCTTGCGCTGGAGGCGGGTGGCCTGGAGCAGGTTCACGAGGCCGATGGAGCCCTCGAACGCGACGGTGTGGAAGGTGACGAGAGCCTTCTGGCCCGGCTCGGCCTTCACGTCCTCGAAGACCTTCTCCTCGTAATCGACCAGGAAGTCGCCCTTCTTGTGAGGCTCGCGATTCACGGCAGGCATTGATCTCTCTCCTCGATGGATGGGAGCGCAGCAGCCGGAGCTTCCGGCGGTCACACGTCGTCCAGCGCAAACGGTGTGCCAAAGCGCGACGATCAATAAGTCTATCAATGCACGGAAATGCTATGCATACAATAAATCGATCAATCGACCTGTAAGATCTCGCCAATCGCAGGCCCATGCGCCCATCCTTCAAGCACATCATGCCTCTGGATCGGTCACCGGATGCCCGTTCGATGATCGCTGATTGTAGGCATTGTATGGACGACGCAGTCTGTGCAGCGGGAAGCGGTCGCGGTACGTCTATTGCTAGCCATACAATCCAGCATTGATCGCATCATGACCCGGGTCGCGACGAATGACTTCGCCAGAGCGAGACGAACGACCGAACCCACAGACCGGAGGGGCCGGGGGCTGGACGCCGGATCTGAAGCGGTGGGGCAAGCCGCACTACCTCGCCATTGCAGAGGCGTTGGCCGAAGACATCCGAACCGGGCGTCTGACGGCGGGGACGCGCCTACCAACCCAGCGCGCACTCGCCGAGGCGCTCGACCTGAACTTCACGACTGTTTCGCGGGGATACGTCGAAGCCCATAAGCGCGGGCTGATCGAGGGGCGGGTCGGTCAGGGGACCTTCGTGGTCGATCCCGCCCGCCCGCTCCGTTCGACCGGGGCCACGGCAGCGCGTCGAACCGGCCCGGTCGACTTCACCATGAACCTGCCCCCGGAGCCCGACGCGCCGGCCCTGCAAGCACGCATGCAAGCCTCGTTCGTGGACCTGTCCGGCGATCTCACCAACCTGTTGCGCTACCAGGGCTTCGGCGGCACGGATGAGGACAAGGAGGCGGCTCTGCGCTGGCTGAAAGGCCGCGGGGTCGTCACGTCCCGCGAGCGTCTGCTGATCTGCCCAGGCGCGCACAGCGCCCTGTTCAGCATACTGGGGCAGGTCGCCCGGGCGGGCGACACGATCTGCGCCGAGCGGATCACCTACCCCGGCATCCGCGCGCTCGCGGCGCATCTGCGCCTGCGCCTCGTCGATCTGCCCATGGACCGGTACGGGGTCGACCCGGATGCCTTCGCCGCCGCCTGCACCAAAGTCGCACCCAAGGCCATCTACCTGAATCCGTTGCTGCAGAACCCCACCACCGCGACCCTGCCCAGATCGCGGCGCGAGGCCATTATCGCGGTTGCGCGGCGATACGCCGTCAGCATCATCGAGGACGACGCCTACGCGCGGATCTGCCCGACCCCGCCGCCGAGTTTTGCGGAACTCGCGCCGGAGATCACCTACTATGTGGCGGGTCTCGCCAAGTGCCTGGGCGCCGGACTTCGGCTCGCCTTCCTGGTCGCCCCGAGCGCCCGTTCCGCCCTGCCATTGGGCGGCGCCCTGCGCGCCGCCACGGTCATGGCCTCGCCGATCTCGACGGCCATGGCGACGCGGTGGATCATGGACGGCACGGCGGAGGCCATCGTGCAGTTCGTTCGCGAGGAATCGGCCGCGCGCCAGCGCATCGCAACCGCGATGCTTCCAGCCGGGACCTACACCGCCGATCCGCATGCCTTCCACCTCTGGATCACGTTGCCGGAGGGCTGGACGCGCTCGGCCTTCGCCAGCCAAGGTCGGTCGGCCGGGCTCGGCGTCATCGGCAGCGACCCTTTCTGCGTCGCGGGGACGCCGCCGGAGGCGGTTCGTCTCTGTCTTGGCGGACCCTCGACCCGTCAGCAGATCACGCACGGCTTGGAAGTGCTCGCCCACGCGCTCGAAGGCTCGCCGGCCCTCGCCTCCGCCTACATCTGAACCGCCCGAGCCCTGTCGGGATCGAAGCGCCCGCACGCGCACTCGATGTTGCGCTTGGGGGCGGCAACCTCGGCCCGTCGGATGGCTTTTGGGCATGGCGACGACGGTGATCGCGTGGTCGAGGTCCTGCCGGTAATTGGCCGTGCCGGCGAAAACGGCCGGCTCGCGAGTTTGATGCGAATGGCTCCCGGCGACGTGGAAGGGCTGCCCACGGGCTATGTCCTCAACCCGCTGCAGGTCCCGGGTGGGCGCAAGCGTGCTGTGCCGCTTCCCGTCGGCTCCCTGTGGCCGCGCTCAAGGACGGATCTCGTTGCAGACCCCTCGCCCGCGTGGCCTCTGCTCTTCGAAAGCCGAGAGGCCCTCGACCGAGCGCAGGCGGCACCAGCGGGCCATACGCCTCGTCAGGCGGCTTCCCGGTTCAGCCGAGCAACAAGCTGATCGGCAAACTTCGCTGCCGCCACGGAGAGTGACCGCCCGCGCAGCTGCGCGAGGACCAGGGTCATCGGCGTCAGATCACGAACGTCGATAGGACGGCTGTGCAGGCGCGGATCCTGGGGGATTCCACTGGGGATCTGCAAGCTGATCACGTCCTCCCGAAGCGTGAGATTGCGCAGGAATTCCAGCGAACCCGACTCGACGACCGGTCGGAGTTCGACCCCGCGCCGGGCGAGCGCCTGCTCGATGTGGTGGCGGATGGCGAGCGAGTGGTCCGGCAACGCCAGGGCGTGGGCCAGGCACGCGCGCAGCCGCACGGGTCCGGTTTCCGACGCCAGCGCATGGCCCTTGCGCATCAGCGCGCACAGGATCTGGTGGCCGGAGAAGAGGAGATGCAGCTCCGCCGAGGGCGGCGGCTGCAGGATCAGGGCGAGATCCGCTTCGAATGCCGCCAGGGCGGTCACCGCCTGCGCGTGGTCGCGGACCTGTACGGTGAAGCCGACCTGGGGGAACTTGGCGCGATAGGCCTCGACCTCCTCCGGCACCACCTGCGTGACGAAGGCTTGACTGCAGGCCAGAGCCACATGTCCCCGCCGCACGCCCGACAGGTCGGCGATCTGCGATCGCACCCGGTCGAGATCCGCCGCCTGATCGCGGATGTGGCGGGCGAAGAGCTCACCGGCCGCGTTGAGCCGCATCCCCTGTGGGAGGCGCTCGAAGATCGGCGTGCCGAGCTCGTATTCCAGCTCTTGGATCTGCCGGGTCAGGGCGGACGGCGTCAGGTTCAGCCGCTCCGCCGCGCGCCGGATCGACCCGGCACGAGCGACCTCCGCGACGTAGGTGAGGGTGCGCAGACGCTTCACGCACGTATCCTGTGCCGCCGTTGCCCAGAATGCAACGACACGCTCAGGGAATAGCACTTCCTTGCAACAGGACGCGCGCCTAGCATCGGCGAGACCAGGATTCTGCAGGAGCCGTTCGATGATCCGCCGACGTACCCTCCTGGCCGGTCTCGGGGCTGGCCTCGCCCTCGGACCCCTGTCCGGCGCCCGCGCCCAGGGTGCGCCCGTCACGATCCGGATGGGGTCGCTCAAGCTGATCCACTCGATTGCGCCGAGCTTCTACGAGCGCTTCACCCCCGCTGGCGTGACGGTTGACGTGGTGCCCTTCGAGAGCCCGACCGAGTGCAAGAACGCCGTCGTCACCAAGTCGGTGGACTTCGGCACCTTCGGCATCGCCGCTGCCACCCTCGGGGCCGCCGCGGGCGAGCCGATCGTGGTGATCGCCTCGACGTGCAACCGCGGGATGGCGGTGATCGCCAGGAAGGATTCCGACATCCACGCCATCAAGGACCTGCGGGGCAAGCGGGTCGCGATCTGGCCCGGCAGCACCCAGGAGGTGTTCGTCCTCGAGCGGATGCGCATGGAGGGCCTCTCCGTGAAGGACATCACGCCTGTGCGGATCTCCTTCTCGGAGATGCACATCGCGCTCGCGCGCGGCGACGTCGATGCCTATGTCGGCGCCGAGCCCGGACCGGGCGTCAGCCTCGCCTCCGGCATAGGCCAACTCGTCGAGTACCCCTACGGCACCGAGATGGGCGCCCTGAACATGGTGTTCGGCGCCCACCGCGACACGCTGAGCGAGCGACCCGATCTCGTCCGGACCATGCTGGAGATCCACCGCAAGGCCACGGACTTCGCGGCCGGCGACCGCGAGGCGATGATCGCCATGGCGGTGGCGAAGCTCGGCCAGAAGCGCGAGGCTCTGCAACTCTCGGCGCCGAACGTCGAGCTGACCTGGCGCCTCGGGCCGGACGAGGTCCGGCAGGCCGGTGCCTACGCGCAGCACATGCTCGCGCTCAAGCAGATCAAGCGCTTGCCCGAGTCCGGCTTCATCGACACGCGCTTCGTCGATGCCATGGGGCGGGCGTGAGCACCGGGATCGAGGTCGGCGCCCTGCCGGTATCGGCGACCGTGCCGCCGGCGCCCGCGCCCCGGGCCGACCGGACCGGCGTCGCGCTCGCGCGCCTGAGCCGGCTGGCGCTGGCCTGCATCGTGCCGGCGGTGCTTCTCACGGTCTGGCAGCTCACCACCGCCGGCCGGCCCTACAGCCTGATCCCGCCCCCCGCCGATGTCTGGGCGGAGATGCGGGATCTCGCGGTCGGTGGCATCAACGACGATGCCTTCAGCGGCACCCTCTGGACCCATCTCGCGGCCTCGCTGGGGCGCGTTTACGGCGGCTTCGCCCTCGCGGCCGCGGCCGCCCTGCCGCTCGGCCTGCTGATCGGCCGCATTCCGCTGATCCGGGCGCTCCTCGATCCCGTCCTGCAGGTCCTGCGGCCGGTCCCGGTCACGGCGTGGCTGCCGCTGGCGATGATCCTGTTCGGCCTCGGGCCGCGCTCGGCCTTCTTCCTGGTGTTCCTCGGCGCGTTCTACCCGATCCTGGTCAACACCGTGTTCGGCGTCCGCGCGGTGGAGCCACGCCTGTTCGAGGCGGCGGCGATGCTGGGCTGCACCGGGCCGGCGCAGTTCCTCCGGGTGGTGCTGCCGGCAGCCCTGCCGTCGATCTTCACGGGCCTCCGGCTCGGCCTCGGCTTCGCCTGGGTGGTGATCGTGGTCGGCGAGATGACCGGCGTCCAGACCGGTCTCGGGGCGATCATCATGGAGGCGCGCCAGCTCTCGCGCACCGAGATCGTGATTTGCGGCATGGCGGTGATCGGCGTGGCGGGCTTCGTGTCCGATTGGCTGGTCATGCTGCTGGGCCGGCGGCTGCTCGCCTGGAGCCCGACCCATGGATGACTCCGATGGCTGATCCGACGATCCCGATCCTCGACATGCGCGCGGTCTCGAAGACCTACGCGGTCGGCGGCCGCAGGATCGAGGCCCTGCGCGAGGCCAATCTCACCGTCGCCCGCGGGGAGTTCGTCTGCCTGCTCGGCGCCTCGGGCTGCGGGAAGTCGACGCTGCTGCGCATGGCCGCCGGCTTCGAGACGCCGAGTTCGGGCGAAGCCGTGATGTGGGGGCAGCCCATCGCCGGTCCCGGGCCGAGCCGCGGCATGGTCTTCCAGGATTACGGCCTGTTCCCCTGGCTCACCGTGCGCGACAACATCGGTTTTGGCCCGAAGGCCCGCGGCCGGCCCGCCGCAGAGGTGCGCGACACCGCCGAACGCTACTGTGCGCTCGTCGGCCTTCAGGCCTTCGCAGACGCCCACCCGCACCAGCTCTCGGGCGGAATGAAGCAGCGCGTCGCCATCGCCCGGGTGCTCGCCAACGAGGCCGAGGTGGTGCTGATGGACGAGCCCTTCGGCGCGCTGGATGCCATGACCCGCGAGCGGCTGCAGGACGAGTTGCTCGACCTCTGGTCGCGCACGGGGCTGACGATCCTGTTCGTCACCCACGCCATCGAGGAGGCGATCTTCCTGGCCGACCGCATCGTGCTGATGTCGCCCAGCCCCGGCCGGATCGAGGCCGTGTACGAGGTCGACCTGTCGCGGCGGCGCGACGTGTCGAGCCCGGCCTTCAACGATCTGCGCCGGATGCTGGCCGCGCAGCTTCACAGCCATCACGCCCCAAGGGCTGCCGCCTGATGGCTACGGGCCCCGACGATCCCCGCCGGCCCGAGAACCGCCTCGCCTACCGCGCCACCATCGACCGGCCGCGGCTGACGTTGCCCGGGGGGAAGCACGTTGCCGTCTGGCCCGTGGTCAACGTCGAGCACTGGCTGATCGACCATCCCATGCCGCGCCAGATCCTGGTGCCGCCCACCGCAGCGAGCCTGCTGCCCGACCTGCCGAACTGGGCCTGGCACGAGTACGGCATGCGGGTCGGGTTCTGGCGCCTCCTCGACGCGTTCACCAGCCGCGGTATCCGCCCGACCCTGTCGATCAACGGCTCGGTCTGCACCGCGTATCCGCGGATCGCTCAGGCGGCCCACGAGGCCGGCTGGGAGTTCATGGCCCACGGCTTCCACCAGGTCCCGACCCACCGGGTCGAGGACCAGCCCAGCATGATCGCCCGCACCCTCGCGGCGATCGCAGGCGTGACGGGACGTGCTCCCCGCGGCTGGCTCGGGCCCGGCCTCACCGAGACCCTCGACACGCCCGACCACCTGCACGCCGCGGGCATCGAATATGTCGGCGACTTCGTCGTCGACGACCGCCCGTGCCGCGTGGCGACGCGCTCGGGCCCCCTCGTGGCGCTGCCGTACTCGGTCGAACTGAACGACATCCCGCTGCTCGCCATCCAGCACCACCGCGCCGACGAGTTCGTGGACCGGGCCCTCGTCAACCTCGACCGCCTCGCCACGGAGGCGGCGGGCCCCGGCCCCCTCCGTGGCGCCAAGGTGATGGGCTTTGCGATCCACCCCTACATCACCGGCGTCCCGCACCGCATCGGCCTGCTCGAACGTCTGCTCGATGCTCTCGCGGCGCGCCGCGATGCGGCCTTCATGCAGGGTGGCGAGATCCTCGACTGGTACCGCGCCACCGGCGACGAGTCCTGAACCTTCGAGCTGGCCCGAGATAAGGAGCTGTCGTGCCCCCTTTCCCGACGATTCCGCTCCTGCACGCGGCCTATGCCGCAGGCCTCGATCGGCGCGACGTCGTGGCCGAATGCTACCGGCGGCTCGCCGCGGTCGATGATCCCGGCATCTTCCTCGCGCTGGTGCCGGAAACCGAGGCGCAGGCGCAGGCGGCAGGGCTCCCGCCGTTCGATCCTGTGTCGATGCCCCTCTGGGGTGTGCCCTTCGCGGTCAAGGACAACATCGACGTGGCGGGCCTGCCGACCACCGCCGCCTGCCCGGACTTCGCCTACACCCCCGCCGAGACCGCCCACGCGGTGGCGCGTCTCCTCGCGGCCGGTGCGATCCTCATCGGCAAGACCAACCTCGACCAGTTCGCCACCGGGCTCGTCGGCCTGCGCACGCCCTATCCGGCCCCGCGCAATGCCATCGATCCGGCCTATGTGCCCGGAGGCTCCAGCAGCGGCTCGGCCGTCGCGGTGGCCCACGGGATCGTCGCCTTTGCCCTCGGAACCGACACGGCGGGCTCGGGGCGGGTGCCGGCGGCGCTCAACAACATCGTGGGTCTGAAGCCGTCCCTCGGATCGGTCTCGAGTCGCGGCATGCTGCCCGCCTGCCGGACCCTCGATACGCTCTCGGTCTTCGCCGGTACCGTCGCCGATGCCGACACAGCCTTCCGCGCGATGCTGGGTCCCGACAGCGCCGATCCCTGGTCGCGGGCGCTACCCGTGGCCGCGACGCCGTCCGGACTTCCCCCTGGCCTGCGCCTGGGGGTGCCGGATGCGGCGGGTCTTCGGTTCGGAGGCGACGGGCTCTCGGAGGCGGCCTTCGCGGCGACGGTCGCCGATCTCGAAGTGCTCGCCGGCACAGGGACACCCATCGATTTCGCGCCGATGTTCGCCGTCGCGGCGCTGCTCTACGACGGGCCGTGGGTCGCCGAGCGTTACGCGGCGATCCGTCCGGTGATGGAGACGCGCCCCGGGATCCTGCATCCGACAACGCGGGCGGTGATCGCCGCCGCAAACCGCTACAGCGCCGCAGACGCGTTCGCCGGTCTCTACAGCTTGGCGGCGCTGCGCCGGTCAGCGGACGCGGTCTGGGACCGCGTCGACGTGCTCGCGGTCCCGACCTACCCGCGCCCGCAGACCTGCGCGGCGTTGGGTGACGATCCCATCGGGCCGAACAGCGAACTCGGGACCTACACCAATTTCGTCAATCTGCTCGATTGGTGCGCCCTGGCGGTCCCGGGGCGGCTCCGCGCCGACGGCTTCCCGGCCGGGATCACGCTTCTTGCCCCCCGCGGGTCCGACGGGCTACTCGTGGCGCTGGGTGCGCGCCTGCACGCTGCGTCCGCCGGCCGGATCGGCGCGGGCACGATGCCCGTGCCCGCGGTCGCGCTTGGCTCAGTCCAGGCCGGTCCGGGCGAAATCGAGTTGGCGGTCGTCGGCGCCCATTTGTCGGGTCTCCCCCTGAACCGAGAACTGGCCGAGCGCGGCGCTCGGTACCTGCGCACGGTCACGACCGAACCGGACTATCGCTTCTATGCCCTACCGGGCGGGCCGCCCCAGCGCCCGGGGCTGCTTCGGGTGGCCGCCGGCGAAGGTGGCCCCATCGAGACGGAGGTTTGGGCGCTGCCGCCCGCCGCCTTCGGGACCTTCGTGGCCGGCATCCCGGCACCGCTCGGTCTCGGCACTGTGCGGCTCGCAGACGGGACGGCGCCGAAGGGGTTCCTGGTCGAGGCGGCCGGCGTCACGGATGCGGCCGACATCACGCAGTTCGGCGGCTGGCGCGGCTACATGGCCGGTCGTGCAGCGGTCTAGCAGACCTGCCGCTCCGTAAACTTCCCCTGAACCTGACGGATCGGCTCCGCACGTTGCCCTGCTGGCCCCCTGATCCCAATCGACGGGAATACCCCATCCTGGATGAGCCTCACGCGGGCAAATCCCGATGCCTGTGCAAGCGCGCTCGGCCGGTACCAGCCCGTCCCTGCTTCGGAGCGGGTCGGCCAGGACAGCGGACCCGCGGCTTCCGACCCTTGTCGGCCGCCAAGACCGCCGGTGGCGCTTCCTTCAAGCGGCCTTTTTTCGCCGGTCCGGCATCTTGGCTTGACGTTGCGACGGGTCGTTGACTTGAGATCTGGAAGTGAACGCTCATTCTTTTACATTTTGCGGACGGTCAGAGGGTTGCGTTGCACCAACATTGACTTATTGGTGGCATCCTCAGCAGTCACCAGACCATGAAAAACGTCATAGATAACAATGAACTTGAGAGGGAACGCCAGATCCCAGTTCGATATAAGGTCTTGATATCTATTTATCTGATTTTTTAACTTTGCCTTTCGTAGAAATATTTACTGAGTGCGCCTTCGGTCGCTCCTATCGAAAGTATAATTTATTTGTTGCTTTTCTATCAATATTCGAAAGATTTACTTTTTTATAAACCTCGCTTATGTGGGCGTCAAATGCCCAAGATATTCAAAAATCATTGCAGATAATAGTAAAAAGAACCGGATGATAATAATTTCTGTAATCTTGCCGATTGAAGATGTGATTTCATCTTTCATTGGCATCGGCTTCGCTGCTATTGCTAAGCTGATCTTCTTGAGTCCCGCTGATGAGTGGGAGCGGGTGTGGCGATAAAGTCCCATTCCATGAAGTGCCGCCACAACGCAGACCGGCGGCAATCCACCCAAGACAACCGTCCGTGGGCACGTCCCAGCATATCCAGATCGGGCCGAAGGCGGCGTGTCCGCCTGAGGGAATTTTGGCCCGTTGAACGGCCGCACCCCTTCCCGTTTCGAAGGTCACTTCAGTGCATCCTTGAAGAAAACTGGCTTCTGTACCGGAGAAAAAATCCGAAACCGTCTATTTTTGCCCTGACGGACAAGCCCGACAATTCGAGACGGTGCCGGATGCGGATCGCTTGCGCTTCGAGTTGGCCGAAGCCCTTGGGATCGGGTGGCGCCGATAGGAAGCACGATAAGAATGCGTGAAAACGGCGTTCAGGAGTTGTTGACCGACAAAATTCACAAATATTCATCGCTTGTACTTCATCATCCTCAAGGATCGAGGATGCTCCATGATGCTCAAGAGGCTCGCGGACCGCGTTTCACTCCGGCGTCAGATCAGTCTGCTCGCCGGCGCCATCAGTCTCGCGATTGTCGGTGCGACGACGATCGGGTCCGCCCTGCTGGCCCGCGAGCAAGCGACCGCGATGGCGCAGAACACCCTCCTGCAGGTCGCCCGGTCGATGGCAGATCGGCTCGATCAGGACATGGCCGAACGGCTGCGGGAGATCCGCAACGTCGGGGCCCTTGAGCCCCTGCAGCCGCACTGGATGGGGACCACCGGCAGCCTCCGTAAAGTCCTCGAGACGATGCAGAGCACGCTTCCGGATTATGCCTGGATCGGGTTTGCAGATCGCGACGGCCGGGTTCGGGCCGCCACAGGCGGCCTGCTCGAAGGAGCGAGTGTCCGCGAGCGGCCCTGGTTCACCGATGGCATCCAGCGCGCGGCGGTCGAGGACGTGCACGCGGCGGCTTTGCTGGGATCCAAGCTGCCTCCCTACGGCGACGGAACACCGTTCCGGTTCGTGGATGTGGCGGTCCCGGTCGGCGATGCCTCTGGCCAGCTCGTCGGCGTGCTGGGAGCGCACCTCAGCTGGCGCTGGGCCGACGTCGTCCGGCGTGAGGTCCTGTCGTCCCGGCGGCCCGAGCTGAAGGAGGACATCATCGTCCTCGATCGATCCGGCAGGGTTCTGCTCGGATCGGATCCCGGAGCGACACCCTACAGCGCCGCGGAGCTCGCAGCCGGGCATTTCACCGTCCTCGGTGCTGGAGAGAACCGGCTCGCGGCAGCCACGGCCACGCGCGGACGGGGCGACTATCCGGGCCTCGGCTGGATTGTCGTCGCGCTGCAGCCGGTCGACACGGCACTGGCGGGGGCCAACCATCTGACGAGACTGATCCTGCTGCTCGGGCTCGGCGTCGCCGTACTCGGCCTCGTCGGGATCTGGTGGGTCGCGGCGCGGCTGACCCGGCCTCTGGCGCAGCTGACACAGGCCGTCGACCGCATCGGCCGCGAGCCGAATGCGCGGATAACGCGCCATGTGCACGGCTCCCCCGAGGTTCTGCGTCTATCGGCCTCGGTTCGATCGCTTCTGAGGCGCATCGGCACGGCCGAGGCCGATGTACGCCTCGCCGCGGCGGAGGCGTCGAGTGCGGTGGGTGCCGCGGAGGATCGCGTCAGACGTCTGGGAGCGGATCTGGATGCGATGCAGCGGCTGGCCGACACGGACGCGCTGACCGGCCTCCTCAACCGGCGTGCGTTTCTGCCGTTGGCCAGCGACGCGATGAGCTACTTCAAGCGCTACCGGCGCGCGATCTGCGTCCTGATGATCGATATCGATCACTTCAAGCGCGTCAACGATCTCTATGGCCACGCTGCGGGCGACGAGGTGATCCGCCACGTTGGACGGATCATCAGCGACACGATCCGGGCGACCGACAAGGTGGCGCGGTTCGGCGGCGAGGAATTCGTGGTCCTTCTGCGCGAGACCGACCTGAAAGGCGCGACAACCCTTGCGGATCGGATCCGCCAGACGGTGGCAAACACCGTGTTCGAGCCCGAGGGCCAATGCCTCAGGGCGACGATCAGCATCGGACTGGCCGAGGCTGAGTTCGCCGATGGTGATGTCGACCACACCCTCGAACGGGCCGACCGCGCGCTCTATGCGGCCAAATCCGGCGGGCGCAACTGTGTGCGCTCTTTCGAGGCGACGACATCCTCAGGGCTACGCACGGCCGCATAGCTCCTTGACGACCGTAACCCGCCGCACTGTGTCCCAGACCTGAGGACTCGGTCGCCGGCACGCCGGCTGCCATTGCGCCCGCGGAACGCTGGACGAGCGCAAGGGGCGCGTAACGGCCGGCCGGACCTGGCCGGAAGCGACACGTCCGCTGCGGAGCGGTCAGGGCAGGAAAGCGGGCGCGCCGATTCCGACCCGACCTTGCCGTTCCGGCTTTTTCACCGCCTGCCTGTGTGCGGACGCTGGATCAGCGCCGCGCGTCATCACTGGCCGCCCTGCAGGGCCCGGCCGAAGAGCGCGAGCATTTCGTGCCAGCCACGCGTGGCCGCGGCGGGATCGTAGACTGGAAAGTCTGGCATCATCCAACCGTGCGCGGCCCGATAGGTCTGCGCCGTAAAGCGCACGCCAGCTCGGGTTAGCGAGGTCTCCAGCCGCTCTGCCATTGCAGGCGGGTAGCTGCTGTCGTTCTCCGCCGCGCCGATATAGACCTCCGCCTTCAGCTTCGACGCGAACAAGTGAGGACTCGTGGGCGCGTCGGTCGCGAGATTGCCCCCGTGGAAGCTTGCGGCCGCCGCGAACCGGTCGGGATAGGTTCCCGCTGTGGCCAAGGCCATGCCGCCCCCCATGCAGAAGCCCACGGCACCGACCTTGCCACCTCGCACATCGTCGCGCGTGTCGAGGTAAGCGAGCAGGGCCTCCGCATCTTCAGCGGCCTTGATGGGACTGGTTGTCGCCATCAGCGGACCGAGAAGGGCTCGGAAGTCGCCCGCGAACACCTCCTTGGGCACGAACGGCCCGTAGGGTCCGTAGCGGTAGAAGAGATCCGGTAGCAGGACGATGTAGCCAGACGCAGCGAGCTGCTGTGCCATGTCGAGCATCGCCGGCCGGATACCACCGGCGTCCATGTAGACGATCACCGCGGGCCATGGTCCGCCGCCCGCGGGGATCACGACGTTCGAAGGGCAATCGCCATCGCGCGTCCGGATCATGACGTGCTCGGTCGGCATGGGATACTCCGTGACCAGACATCTGCGATGTCCGCTTCGAACCACTTACGATAGTCAACGGACCGACCGCAAAGGGCCCGGAGCGGCCATTCAGCGGCCAACCCTGTGCAGACAGGCGGGTGCATGCGACGAGCGATCAACCAGGCACTAGGACAGCGGGTAAACCTGAACGATCATCGAGCGAGAGCGCGCGCCGCCACACTGGATACCGGTTCGGCGTCAGCGCGCGCATCACATCGAGGACTGAGCGCCGTTCCCCGTCGCAACGCGATCGGGAACGGCTCCAGCGCGAGGGGGCCAATCCGCATTCATCGGTTCGCCAACCCGGTCAATCCAGACGAAGCGGGTGACGAGTTCGTGGCAGAGCTTGAGATCGGCGAACTGACCCATGCCGACGTGACCCGTCTCCTCCTTGGTCACGCCCATAATTTGGTAGGCATGCGGGAAGAGCCTGTCATCGGGCTTGTCGGCCTGAGCTTTCCGGGCCGTGACGACGAAGTCGAGCGGCACCCCGGTCACCGCCATGGTGCCGGCGATTGGGGCGTCGTCCGTGTGGCTGATGACCGCTAGCCGGTAGCCTGCGCGGAGACGATCGGGTGAGGTGGGAACCGTGGGGTGTGGTTCGATCCGGCTCGGGAGCGTCAGCAACTGACCTCAGACCTCGCACACGCTTTCGTCCGTGGGCAGAGCCCGCATCGAGATGGTGCGACGGCGCTTCAGGCGACATGCGGTGGCAGGACATTTGCCATCCTTCGGAGCCGACCATCCGAGGTTCAAGCCATGCACTACGTCATTTATGGGCGGACCGAGGAAACCGCCCCGACCATCTTGCTGTCGGCCGGGCTCGGCGGCTTGGGAGCCTATTGGAAACCTCAACTCGCAGCGCTCGGCGAACAGTACCGCGTCATCGTCTACGACCATCGCGGGACGGGCGCGAATTGGGAGGAATTGCCCACCCAATATGCGATTGCCAACATGACCGACGACGTCCTCGAGATCCTGGATCTAGCGGGGGTGCGCCGCTGCCACTTCGTCGGTCACGCCCTCGGCGGGTTGGTCGGCATCGACCTCGCCCTTCGTACGCCGGGACGGCTGTCGAGCTTGGTCCTCGTCAATGCCTGGGCGAAGGTCGACACCCATACCCAGCGTTGCTTCGACATCCGTACCGCACTGCTGGAGCATGGAGGCGCCAAGGCCTATCTCCGAGCCCAACCGATCTTCCTATACCCCGCCCCGTGGCTCTCCCGGCACGCAGAGCGCGTGACACAGGAGGAAGCCGAGGGGGCCCGGCATTTCCAGGGGATTCACAATCTACATGCTCGGCTCGGGGCACTTCTCGCGTTCGATGCCGAGACGCGACTGAGCGAGATCCGAGTGCCGACAATGGTCGCTGCCGCTCGCGACGATGTACTGGTCCCGTACACGCGATCAGAGGATCTTACGCGCGCCATTCCGGCTTCGCGCTTGGCGCTGTCTGCCGAGGGCGGGCACGCCCATTCGGTCACGGAT
This sequence comes from uncultured Methylobacterium sp., assembly GCA_964242725.1. Classification (GTDB taxonomy): domain Bacteria; phylum Pseudomonadota; class Alphaproteobacteria; order Rhizobiales; family Beijerinckiaceae; genus Methylobacterium. The sequence goes on along the minus strand of CAXTCV010000048.1, from coordinate 7,365 downwards.
CCGGAACGGTTCAACGCCGATCTGATCGGCTTTCTCGAGGTGGCCACCCAGGGTGACCCCCTCGATTGACGCCGCCGCCGACGCCGTGCTGCGCATCATCGTGATGGGTGAGCACGCACGCAGCGCCGTCGCCAGCTCCGGTCGAGCCCAGGGCGGGGCCTGGACTGACGCCGTGGCGCCGGCTGCCACCGACGCCCTCGACGTGTTGGGCTTGGCCGCCCCACCCGATCCGTACCGCTTGCCGGGCCCAGCCGCACCGCGCCGGTCACGCGCCGCACGCCGCGAACCAGGACGAGGACTTCGCCGGCCTCAAGGTGGCGATCGCCGAGGGGGATCCGACGCACGCGTTTTGGTTCGCGATCGTCCTGGCGATGGCCTGGCACGGGATCGGAGGCTGCGCGTCGTGAGCAGTCCGGCCGAACGCGCGGATCAGTACCCGCCGTAGAACCGGCGCGGGCCATCATAGCCTCCATAGCCGCCGCCGAAGCCGCGCTCGTAACCTCCGCCGTATCCGTACCCCGGGCGGCCGCTGTCGTAGCCACGGGGTCCACCATAGCCCCAGCCGCGATCGTTGGGACGGCAATGCCCCCAAGGATTCGGGTGAAAGCCCGGGCCGCAACCGCCGGCGACACGCTCGATCAGAACGCCGCCCTCAGGCGGTCCGTAGCCGAAAGGACCTGCGTTCGCCGCCGTCGCGGTAGCCAGCCCTGCCGCAATCACCGCGGCTGTCCCGAGCACTTTTGAGCGCATCATGACACGACCTCCTGAAACCGTCGGGCCGGGCTTGCCGGACCGGATGCCAGGAGATTGCGACCCCTGCGCTGAACCGGGTCTGGTCGGCGCGTTCATCAATCCGATAAGGCGCAGGCGTGCCTCGAATGATTGGGACGTCTTCTCGCATCGCACACGAAAACGGCGGGGCTCGCACCCCGCCGCTCTCGGCTTTCAGGCTTGCAATTCTCAGTACCGGTCGCGCGGCGGCGGCGGGCCGTCCTCGTCGAACTCGCGCCGCCGCTCCTCGCGGCGGATCGCGTCGCGTCGCTCCTCTCGGAACTCCTCTCGGCGCTCATCTCGGCGGATCTCGTCAGCCTCGCGTTCCCGCGGCGAGCGCGGATCGACCCGCACGCCGCCGGGTCCGATGTCGATGGTCTGAGCGACCGCTGGCATGCCCGGGATGGCGAGCAGGGCGGCTGTGATCAGCCCTCCGGCGATGATGTGCTTCACGTCTGTACCTCCAAGCTGGGCCGGTAACGAGTTTGGTCGGCTTGCGTTCCGATCAGCCACCTACCAAACCAACCCGAGTTCCTTCGTGACTGCGTTGGGCTCGGCATTTCGCAGCGCTCCGATCCGGTCCGCCATAATATCCTGCGACCCAGCCGACGGGGCGTCCGTCAGCCGCCTGCTAGGTCGGCCGACGCCGTCGCGATCTGGAAGCGCCCGCGTGTGGAAAGAAGCCCCGCTCGGCGGCGGGGTAGCCTGCCTCACTTCCGGCGGGCCATTGCCAGCGCCGCTCCCGCCCCCACCAGCACCCCTCCGGACAGGCGGTTGCGCAGTCGCCCCCGCGTCGAAAGCAGACGGCGTGCCCGCCCCGCCAGCATCGCCCAGCCACCGTCCACGAGGATGGCCAACATGAGGAACGTCATCACCAGAAGCGCGATCTGCGGGTCGACGGGCCGGTTCGGATCGACGAACTGCGGGAAGAACGCGCCGTAGAAGAGCAGCGTCTTAGGATTCGTGAGCGAGACGAGGAACCCACGCATGACGATCCCCCGTGCCGACCTTGGCTCCGGGGGCGTCTCCAGCAAGTCTATGGCTGGCGCACGCCACTGAGCGACGCCGAGCCAGACGAGATAGGCGACCCCGACCCAGCGCAGCCACCCGAACCACAACCCGAGCGCGCCCAGGAATTCGTTCATGCCGCGTGCCGTGAGCCCCAACTGCACGAACATGGCGCATGTGGTCCCGACCACGGTGAGAAGGCCGTATTTCGGGCCGTAAGCGACGCTGTTGGCGACGATCAGGGCTACGTTCGGGCCGGGGATGACCATGAGAACCACAACCGCGACGATGAACGCCGTGTAGAGGCTCAGGTCGATCATGTGCCCTCCTCGGTCCGCGATACGCGGTTTCAAAACGTATCGAGAACGCCCATGCCGGTCGATGCCAGGTATGAAGCTTTGCCGCGCGCTCTTCAGGTGAGAGGTTTCGGAGCCGCCGAGCTACCGTGCCATCCGGCGTCGGATCGTGGCAGGTGTTGGTCTGCCTCAGTGCCCACCACCGTACTGCGTCAGCTCGTTGTTCGCGTAGTCGATCTTGCCGTCGGCGCCCTTCTTCCACGCGTACATGATGTAGGCTGGCTGCGTGATATCGCCCTTCTTATCGTAGCTGATCTTGCCGACGACGGTATCGATCGGCTTGCCCTGGTGCAGCCAGTCGGCGAGCTTCTTGCCGTCGCTGGACCCGGTCTCGGCCATCGCCTTGGCGAGCACCTGCACGGCCGCGTACGAGTAGAGCGTGTAGCCCTCGGGATCGATGCCCTTGGCCTTGAACGCAGCCACCGCGGCCTTGGCGTTCGGGTTCTTGCGGGCGTCCGGCGGGAAGGTGGTCAGCGTGCCCTCGGCGGCGGGACCCGCGATCGCCACCAGCTCCTTGTCGACCATGCCGTCGCCGCCCATCATCGGCGCCTTGAGCCCCTGGTCGCGCATCTGGCGCAGGATCAGCCCGGCCTCGGTGTAGTAGCCGCCGAAATAGACCACGTCGACGTTGGCCGACTTCAGCTTGGAGACCAGAGCGGAATAATCCTTCTCGCCCGGGTTGATGCCCTCGTAGATCGCGTCCTTGCCGCCCTTGGCCTTGAGGGCCTTCAGGGTCTCGTCGGCCAGGCCCTTGCCGTAGGGGGTCTTGTCGTGGACGAAGGCGATCTTCTTGCCCGTGAAGTGCGCGGCGAGATAGGTGCCCGCCACCGCGCCCTGCTGGTCGTCGCGGCCGCAGGTGCGGAACGTGTTCCACATGCCGCGCTCGGTGAACTTCACGTTCGTGGAGGACGGTGTGACCTGGATGATGCCGGCGTCGAGATAGACGTCGGAGGCCGGGATCGAGACGCCGGAATTGTAGTCCCCGACGACCACCTTGACGCCGTCGCTGGCGAACTTGTTGGCCACCGAGACGCCCTGCTTGGGATCGGAGGCGTCGTCGCCCACTGAGACCACGATGGTCGTGCCCTTGATCTGGCCGGACTTGTTGAAGTCCTCGGCAGCTTGGCTGGCGCCGTTCTTGAACTGCGCACCGATGGCCGCATTGGGCCCGGTGATCGGCGCGGCGATGCCGAGCTTGACTTCGGCCGCCTGCGCGAAAGCGACTGGGATCAACCCGAGCATGAATGCAGTAGACAGAAAAGCTCTCAAGACGCCTTCTCCAATCCTCGGCGGAGGTAGTTGGTTATCGGCGTTGCAAGATCCCGGCCGACACCCATGTCGACATGATCGATGCCCTCCGGCCGGACATCCCGTCACTCGACCGCTCACGGCGGGACGTCCCTTCGAAGCCGGTCGCGCTCGGCTCGGTGTGCGATCAATGTCGCGCCACATCGGGCCCCTTTTCAGGGACGCCGCGCAGAGGCCGGGGCGGATGCCGGCGAGGGCTTCTGAGGGATGGAGCCGGTGATCTCGGCGTCGAGCTTCTCGATGGCCGACACCACATGCTCGAGCCGCCCGGGCAGGCTGTGTGCGTAGCCGCCGACGCCAGCTATGACGCCGACGGCGATGCCGAGCAGCGCGATTCCATCCAGAACGAAGCTGCGGATCCTGAGCATGACAGTCCCCCTCCAGAGGGGCTTATGCCCTTACCCTTAACGATACGGGCACACGCAGCAGCACGACACCAGGAGCGTCCGTGGGTGACGGCAGCACCGTCAACGACGCGACCCGATTGCAGAGCCGCTCTGGGCGAAATGCGCCGTTCTCACTCCGGGCGCTTCAACGCACGTCACGTCGTTCCTGAGACCACGAACAGCCTCAGCCCCGCCGGCCCAGCCGCGCGGGCTTTTTCTCGGCGGCGGTCTAACCGCCGCCGCCGCCACTTCCCCCCGTCCCAGGACCGCCGAGATTGCCGTCCTTGTTCGGCGTGTTCCAATGGATGATGCCGTCGTCGGAAGGCCGCGGCGGCGTGGTCGGTCGTCGCGGGTTGCCGAACTGCGGCGCTTCGATCGCTGCACGCGGAGCTGCCCTGTGGGCTCGCCCGCGCTGCGCGAGCGCCGCGGTACCCATGCTGCCGGCAAGCGCCACGACGAGCCATCTGATCAGCGCGGTTCTCATGATCATCCTGCGTCCGGCAGAGCGCGCCGCCTGCCAGCGGGAGCTGTGCGCCCCCGGGAGGATACCCAAGGCTTCGTCTTCAGAAACCTGTTTCGAGCTCGTGGAGCTGAGCCGGGCGCAGGAGACTGAGCCGTCCGCAACTTATCGGGCCACGTTTGCCGGAAGCACCGACGGAGCCGCACTGGACGCATTGGATGCGAAGGCGGCAACGAAGCCCGCCAGGGAACGCACATCGCCCGACTGGCGCGGATCTCGGGCCACGGCCTCCGCCTCGCGCTGCAGCCGAAGATTGCATGCCTTCGACGGGAGGCCGGCATCCGGTGTGCAGGCATCGTGGCGGGCGCAGGCGGCGTCGAGGGCGTCGATCGGCGGCAGCGGGGCGTTGTTGCCCGGCCCGCAATAGTTGCCGTGAATGAGAAGCGTCGGCCCACCATTGGCGGCAGGCTGTGCCAGCGACGGGACAGCCCACGACGCGAGAAGGAAGACCGGGGCGGCGAGGTGGGCGGCGGCGCGAGTCAACATGGTGGAGACCCTCCAGCACCTGCGCCGCATCGGTCACGCCGGCGACGACGGTGCCAGACAGGGTTAATCACCCTGCGTCACGTCGTGGTGTGCTCCGGGACACCACGCCTACGCAGGTCTCGCCCGCCCCCCGGCCGACATCAGGCCGTGCGGCACCCCGCCCCCGACATCGTGCAGAACCACGGGTGCCAGATGGCGAAGGCGGCGCAGTTCAGCCTTCGATTGGCTTTGTCGATGAGGGGCCGTAGCGCTCCTCAAGCTCCGCACGACCGGCGTCTGTAATGGTGTACTCGGCGCTGTTCTGTTCCGGATCAACCCGCCCGGTGGCGACGATCATGCCCAGCACCTCAAGGCGCCGCACGTAGGCGGTCACTCGGTAGAAGCGCGTGCCGGTCTGGGCGAGGACCTGCAGTCGATAGAGACTGGCAGGGGGAAGCTTGTGCATTGCTCACCGACGTATCGAACGGCGGCGTGGCCGTTCGTTCTCGGTACCACATCCCGTCAGTTGAGGTTGCCGGCTATGGCGGTGAACTTTGCAGCGAGCCGCGAACCCACCAGCCTGAGCGAGGCGATGATGACGATGGCGACGAGTGAAGCGATCATGCCGTACTCGATCGCGGTAGCGCCGGTCTCGTCACGGATGAGGCGCTGCAGCAGCTTCGGCATCACACGGATCCTGCCCATCAAGGCTCACAAATCCGTGATAGCGCCGGCCCGTTTACGGCCCGTAAAGAGACATGAATGCCACCGGCGAGGGCGGTGCGCATGGCGGCAGGATTGCCGCCGGGATGGTGGCGTCGAGATGTCGTGTCGAATTTGATCAGGATCAGGACTGCACCGGTGGGCGCTGAATCCATCGATCTAGCCTCGCCAAACCTGAAGCTTAGCACAAGATTGTCGGCAGCGCACTAAATAAAACCTGCGGATCTACGGCGGCCTTCGTGATCACACACTTCTCGTTGCATGGGGAATCATTCCCGTCACCCCGCCTGGATCGGCATATCAGGCGCGATCGATATGCCGCATGGAGCGTGGTTCTGAGCGATCATCACAAAAAAGATCCCGAGGACACGGCCAGCCTCAAAGCTCGGGTCGTTGCTCGCAAGAAATGCTGGCGCAAGCCAGGGCTTCACGCCAGGCGCCTGCTCAATTCTGTGCTGGTCAGGCCCGAGACGCCTGATCAGCTTTTCGATCGGCTTCGGCCGATTCTGGAGGGCCTGAAAGCCTCAGGCAGCATCGAGCGGTTCGTGCTACGTCCGGCCCCGAGCGCCGTTATCACTGACCACGGTCAGCTTGGTGCCCTTGCTCACCGGCTCCGTGCTGGGCAGATAGAAGCTGCCGAGCATAACAAGCCCCAACGCCTGCGCCACCCTGAGCGGCGGAAACGCCGGATCTGAGTTTCAGGACCAGATTTCCGAGGCAGCACAGTTGTCCAGATGCCGATCAAACCGCGCGGTATGCGGGAGGCGCCTGAGCAGCCTGCCGACATTCAGCGCAGGTGACGTCGCATCGCCTCGCGCTCCTCTGGTTGTTGGGGACGATACACCGTCTATGCCGGCCTGAAGAGCACATCAGCCTCAGGGTGGCGACAGCCAAACGGGACCCGTCAGAGAGAGCATTGTGCCGCGCCACCTTCACCGCCGCTCCCACGAGGCGGGGGAGGGGGTCAGTGGATGGTCGATTCCAACGCGATTACGAACGACGCCATGCCATCCTCTTCAACCGCCTTGCCGAAAGCGTCGTAAGCGTCTTGGGCGGTCGGAAAGGGATCATCCCAAGCCGTTGAGCTGCCATCACGGTCCACCACCTCCAGTTGCCAGGGGGCGTCGGTGCCGGCAAAGCGGTAGATCTTCACCTCGAGCGTCACGCCGTCACGTGTGACGCGGCCTGAAAGCGGGGAGCACTCGAGCTCACGATCCTTGGTCTCCACGATCGCCTCCGTCAGTTCGCCACATCAGTTTTCCGAGAGCCCGGTCGGATCTTTGTCCGGCGAGCTAGCTGCTGGACCTTGAGCTTCGCATCTCGGGCCGTCCGCAACGCCTTGAGGCGCACAGTCCGTTCATCGAAATCAATCTGTGCAGCGTCCATCTCATCGCGAATATTTTGAGCGTTTTCCTCACGAATTGCATCCCGATCGGCCAAGGTTACGATATGACCGACGAGGTGGTACGGCAGACCAGACATTGCCTGAACCTCACCAGCATCTTGATCTCTAGATGGGTCTTTGTTCATCGATTTACGACCGTTCGCCGTCAGGGCCTCTTCCGCGAGGCGGGGGGATCAATCCGGAGCGGTACGGCCCGGTTGTAAAGGCTTCTCCGCGGCACGCCGGTCCTGGACCGGCCGTAGCGGCGGCCGATGACATCGAGCTGGGCGCCAGCGGATGTCGGGACAGGAAGTCGGTCGTTTCTGCTGACGATCCGGAGCAGTCGCTCGCGGAAGTCGGCGTCAGGCTCGAGATCGCTCATTTCAGGAAGCCCTTCGCTTTCAGCTGCTCGATGAGGGTCTTCGCAGCACCCCGCAGATCAAG
>CAXTCV010000047.1:0-21878 GCA_964242725.1 uncultured Methylobacterium sp. | reverse complement strand
CGCTTCCGCCTGTCTGGCGCGCGCCGACACGCCGGCTGCAGGCGCCAGCACCTGTAGCCACAGCGCGAGCAGCATCACCCCAGCGCCGAGCCGGCGCGGCCAGCCTGCCGATCGTATCTGCGGGAACACGGGGCCTCGCCCGTCGCGATACGGTCAGGCCACGCGCGCCCGCATCCGCAGCGCGCGCCCGATCGCGAGATCGAGACCGAGCATGGCGAGGATCGCCAGCCCGGTCAGCGGGAACAAAATGCCGAGGCCGAGGACGATCCCGGTCACGGTCACGGCGATACGCCGGTCCCGCGGCCAGGGCGGCACACCCAGGCCGCCGGCCGGGCGGCGCTTCCACCACATCGTCGCGGCGGTGATGGAGAGCAGGATCGTGGCGAGGCAGAAGGCCAGCATCGCGAGCTGGTTCGCGCGGCCCCAGTGCTCACCCTTATGGATGCCGATCCCGTACTGCACCGCCCGGGCGACCGGGCCGATGTCGGAGAAATGCACGTCGACGAGCGGTTTGCCGGTGTACTGGTCGAGGCTGACCATGCGCTGGCGGTTCACGTCGTGCGGGTAGGCCGCCGCGGCATAGACGCCCCTGTCACCGACCGGCAGCGACAGCTCATAGCCGTGCGGCAGGTCGAGCCGTGTCAGGATCCGCGCGGCGCGGTCGATGCCGATGCCCTGGGCGGTCCCGCCAGACTCCGACTGCGGCACCGGCGCGTCCTGCATGGTCCAACCGGCGGTGGTGAGCATCTCGCCCATCGGCAGGTTCGAGACCGGCGTGTTCGCCCACAGGGCGGCCGGCTGGCCGAGCCCGGCTGCGTTCGTCCAGGCCCTGAACTGGTCACCCCACCAGATCGACCACGGCAGCCCGGTCAGCGCCAGGAAGAACAGGCCGCCTCCGGCAACCAGCCCGGTCACGGCGTGCAGGTCGCGCCACCAGACGCGCCGGCTCGGCGTGCCGCGCACCGAGAGCACGCCGCCTTCCTGACCCCGCGGCCACCACAGATAGACACCTGTGACCACGAGGATGATCGCGAAGCCGGCGACGATCTCGATGACCGCATTCGCCCACGGCCCGAAATACGCGAGGCTGTGCAGGTGCCGCAGGACCATGAAGAACTCGCCGTCCCGGTCGACCCGGTCGAGCACGCTGCCGGTATAGGGGTCGAGGTAAACCCGGATCTTGCGGGCGCCTTCGGCCACGGTCACCACGGCCGAGGCGGTCGCATCGATCGGGTCGGTGTAGGAGACCGGCACGCCGTCCGGCACGGCCTGCGTGGCGTTGAAGATCAGGTGGTCCGGACTGAGTGGCGGCGTGGGCTGCGCGGCGACCTCGGTCCGGTAGGCGAATACGGTCGCGTTGATCTCGGGCTGGAACAGGTAAAGCGCACCTGTGGCCGCGAGCGAGATCAGGAACGGCAGGCAGAGCAGGCCGGCGTAGAAATGCCAGCGCCAGACGGCGCGGTAGACGGCGTCACGGGACGTGCGAACGGCAGCGGCCACCCTGAGGGTAGGGGTGCTGCCCTGAAGCGAGATCGACATGGGGCGGTCCGGGTCTGAGCGATCGGGGGATGGATCGGTCAGGCGGACGGCGGACCTCGGGAACTGACGGCAGGGTCGGGCGGTGCACGGGCGCCGAGGGTCGCCAGCGGTCTCCAGATCAGCACGTTCGAGCGGCGGGGCGGTGCGATCGTCACCGCCGCCACGGACGCGATCTCGGCCAGGGGCTGCGCCACATGAGCGAGGATACAGCAAGAATGCTGCTGGCAGGGCAGGCCGTCATCGGCCGGCGCGCCGCCGCCATCGTGCTGAGCACAGATCACGCCGTCGAAACCCGTGATGGGGCCGACGGGCTGGATGTCTACGAGGAAAGCCTGAAGCAGCAGGACGTACAGCGCGGCCATGGCGATGACCGCGCGGCCATCGACCATCCATGGCGGGCGCCTGAGCATGCACCGGTGTTAAGAGTCGTGGCGTGGGCGCGTCAACGCACCATCACGACCGGGCGACCGGTTGCAGCGTCAATTCCCGATTGACTGCTCTGATAGCCACACCGATTTCACAGAGCTCGGCTGCTTTGGCGAGCGATCGTGGTGTGACCTGACCGGCTGGCGTCGGACCGGGCTGATTGAGCGGATCAGCCAGGCCCGGAGGAGCTGGGGATGACGCGCGGAGACAGGCCGAGCGCGGCGCAGGGCGTTCTGATGCGGCGCCAGATCGAGGTCCAGACGGCACCAGGCAGGAGCCTCGCCGTCGCCGGCAAGGCGGCGGCTGTCTCTGAGCAGAGCTATGTGACGAGGGTCTACGCGTAGAAATCGTCTCCTCGCTACAAGAGGCGCAGATCGTGATCGGTCTTGAGCGATCCATCTACGACGGAGTCCGACCGCATGCGTCGCTGGGCGATCGGCCACCCGCGCCCGTCAGCGACCCGGATCTGGCCTTCCGGCGACCCGTGGCCGCGACCGTGCCGGAGCCTCGCAACCGGCCCGGTCCACAATACCGGCCAGGTCGCTGCTGGCAGGCGTAGTGATCTCCGGCCGCACGATCCTGACGCCGGTGCTCATGATGCTCGCCGGAGACGTTCTTGCGCTGTCGTCCGGGACCGACACGGTCCGCCCCTCCGCGACGCCGAACGTCTGGCGGACCCGCAACCTGATGATCTGCGGGATCGTGCTGGGCTTCGTCGACCTGGCGTTCTGCGTCGGCTGCCTGACCGTGGGAAAGGTCGCTCTCCACCTCGACACCGAAGCCCTGCGCACCCTCGCATTCGTGACGCTGGTCTTCAGCGGTCAGGCGGTATTCTACATGGCGCGCGAGCGGCGGCGCCTGTGGACCTCGCGACCTGGCGCGTGGCTGATCGCCTCCTCGGCGATCGACCTGACCCTCGTCACCGGCTTGGCGATCGCCGGCATCAGGATGACCGCCCTTCCGGTCGCGGTCGCCGCCGGCCTCTTCGCAGCCGCCGTCTTGTTCGCCCTCGTCCTCGCCACGGGGGACCGCAAGGCCATCGCCGACGGGCTGGTCCAGGGCTTGCCCATCGATGCCTTGGCGGCGGACCTCGACCCGGGCGGCAAGACCGCCCTCGTCACGGCGGAGCGGAAGACGGGCGTGGTGATGAGGGTCGGGGATGGCGTCAACGACGCCCCCGCCCTTGCCGCGGCCGATCGCGGCAGGACGGAGCCCGGGCCGGCCTGGTGGCCCGGGCGTGCCGGACGCCGCTCGCGGGGACGTCGCCTGCCGATCCGGATCGAACGATCCTCCGGCATCGTGACGGCACACCGCGAACATACAACCGGATGACGATCCACGTCGGCGGCCGCGCGTAGCGGCTTGGCGGTACCGAGGATCTACGCATCCCATATGGAAGACGTTCGATCGCACAGCCGATCGCCCGAAATTTGACCGCAATGTGTGAACTGATTTGTTTCCCGTCTCAACCAGATGCTAAAGCTGTACTACGGCGGAACCTCATTACGGACAACACGAAAAATGAAGCTCCAAGCGCCGTGACCACAAGATAATCTGGATAAACCAGAGCGAATCCTGCGCCGCGAAACAGGATCGCCTCCGCGAAGCTGACGAAATGTGTGGACGCGACACCTTGCATCACGATCTGAAGCAGCTTGGGCTCGCTTTCCAGCGGGGTGTTGCCGCCCGACAGCATCTGCATCGGCAGGAAAACCAGCATGAACAAGAGCCCGAACTGCGGCATGGACCGCACGAGGCTCGCGAGGAACAAGCCGATCGACAAGGCATAGAACAGGTAGAGCCCGACTCCGAACAGAAACAGCGGGATCGATCCGGCGACCGGAACGCGAAGCAAGCCTTGAACGACACCATAAAGTGAGAACGCCGTCGCGGCGAGTATGACCAACCCGTTGGCCAGCACCTTGGCCGAAGCGATCTCTATGGGAGAGAGCGGTAGTGTCAGCAGATGATCCATCGTCCCATGCTCACGCTCGCGGATCACCGCGGCGCCACAGAGCAGGATCGACAGCATGGTGATGTTGTTGATGATGCCGATGATGCTCATGAACCAACCCGGCGTCGCGTTCGGGTTGAAGGTCAGGTGGATCGCCAACGTCACGGCATCGGGCGCCACGCGATCCGTATGCCGGACCTCGTGTGCGATCCGGGCCATGACGATCGTCTGCACATAGGCGGATCCGATCCCCGCCTGCATTGCGGCGGTCGCGTCGATATTGACCTGTACCGTTGGATTGTGGCCAGCCAGGACGTCGCGTTCAAAATGTGGCGGGATGTCCACGATGAACGTATAGCGTGCCGCATCCATCAGTCGGTCGATGTCACGGACGTCAATTGCCTCGGCCGGCTTGAAGTAGGGTGCGATGAAGTCTCCCGCGATTGCCCGCGACAGCTGGGAATGATCCTCGTCGGCGATGGCGATCGTGGCGTTGTGGACCTCCTGGGCTGTGTTCTGCGCCATGGAAACGATCGAGGCGGTAAAGCTGAATATTACTAATCCCATGAGAAATATATCACTAAAAAAACTCCGCACCTCTTTTAGGGTAAGCCAGAATACTTTAAGGATCCGGCGCGGCATAGCCTAGCGCTCCTGCCGGCGCATCAGGACCATGCTCAGCCCGAGGAGGACCGGGATGAACATCGCGAGTTCGAGCATGGTTGGCCCGAGCTGAGCGAAGCCGAGGGACTTGGTGAACGTGCCGACGCTGATCGGAAGATAGTAGCTCATCGGGAACAGTCGCCCGATCACCGCGCCCGCTCCCGACAGCGACGACACCGGCGACAGCATGCCGGAGAATTGCGTGGCCGGCATCACCGTGAGCAAGGCGGTGCCGAAAAGGGCGGCGATCTGGGTGCTGGCAAATACCGACACCATCAATCCATAGGCAGTCGTGGCATAGACGTAGATAAGTGTTCCAAACACAAGCGCCGAAGAACTTCCTTTAATCGGCACGCCGAATAAATTTGTCGCCAGGATCGTAATGACCAGGAACCCGACCATGGCCAGGCCGACGTAGGGGATCTGCTTGCCAAGAATAAATTCGGCCCGGGTGACGGGCGTGACGTAGAGATTGGTGATCGATCCAAACTCCTTTTCCCTCACCACCGAGAGGGACATCATGATCGCCGGCAGCAGGGCGAGGAGCATGGCGATGACGGAGGGGACCAGCGAATTGACGCTCTCGAAGCTCTGGTTGTAGCGAAAGCGTGGATTGACCGTCGCGAGTGTCGCCGATGGGGTGGGGCGACCCTGCGCATGGGTCAGGTCGGCGAGATACAGTTGCTGCAGCCCCAGAAGGTATCCCTGTGTTGTCTGGGCACGGAACGGCATGGCTCCGTCCACCCAGGCGCTGGCATTGGTCGGGCGGCCGCTCCGGACGTCTCGGCCGAAGCCCGCCGGGATATCGAGCGCCAGCTTCAGCTCACCGCTGGACAGCCTTTGCAATAGTTGTTCCGGCCCGGTGATCCGAGTTCGTTCCCGGAAATAGATCGATCCCTGGTATTCCTTGATGTAAGCTCGACTCTCCGGCGTTCGATCTTGATCGAGCACCGCAAAAGGGAGATGGTCGACGTCGGTGTTCGTTCCATAGCCGAACGTGACCATCAGAAAGGCCATTCCGAGGATCGAGAAGGATAGTCGGATCGGATCCCGGCGCAGCTCGATGGTCTCGCGCAATGCGTAAGCCAGCATCCGCCTGGGACTGAACAGTCGCTGCGGTGGTCGCGGCGCGGAAACGAGCGCGGGCGATGCGGAGCCGGCGACGGGGCGCTGAGGCGTGATCGATGCCTCAAGACACGCGATGAACGCCGCTTCCAGGGTCGAACCGCCCCACGATCGCACGACCTCGGCTGGCGCGCCGAAGGCGATCATCCGGCCGGAATTCATCAAGAGGATATGGTCGCAACGCTCGGCTTCATCCATGAAGTGCGTCGAGACGAAAATCGTAACGCCCCCTTTGCGCGAGAGGCCGCCGAGCAGCGCCCAGAACCGGTCGCGCGCCAGCGGATCGACCCCCGAAGTCGGTTCATCCAGGATCAAGACCCGCGGTTCGTTGATGACCGCAACCGCGAGTGCGAGCCGCTGGCGGATGCCGAGGGGCAGATCGGCCGCGAGCGTGTCCACGTGAGGGTCGAGGTCGAAGGTGCGGACGAGTTCGGCGATCCGTTTCCGCGCCCGAACGGCCTCGATGTCGTAGAGCCTCGCGTGGAGCAGCAGGTTCTGCTGCACGGTCAGTTCCGTATAGAGCGAGAATTGCTGTGACATGTAGCCGACCCCGTCGCGCATCGCGATGTCGTCGGCATCGACCTCACGGCCGAACAGGATCGCCTTGCCGGATGTCGCGGGCAGAAGCCCGGTCAGCATCCGCATGGTGGTTGTCTTGCCGCAGCCGTTGGAACCCAGGAAGCCGAAGATCTCGCCCCGCACGATGTCGAATGTGACGTCGTCCACCGCGATAAAATCGCCGAACCGGCGTGTGAGACCGATCGCGCTGATCGCGATCTCGCATTCGTGGCTTGTGAGAGGGGGAATGTCCGGGCGAATACGAGACTTGCGCAGGGCGTCGGGCAGCAGGGCGATAAAACCCTCGTCGAGGGTCAGCGTGCTGGTCTGCCGCATGATCTCCGCCGGGGTGCCGGTGGCCAACACGGCGCCGTCGTTCATGGCGACGATGCCATCGAACCGCGCCGCCTCCGCCATGTAGGCGGTCGCCACGAGGACGCCCATGCCGGGCCGCTCGGACCGGATGCGGTCCACCAGGTCCCAGAATCCTCGGCGCGACAGCGGGTCCACGCCGGTCGTCGGCTCGTCGAGAATCAGAAGGTCCGGGTCGTGGATCAGGGCGCAGCAGAGGCCGAGCTTCTGCCGCATGCCGCCGGATAGTTTTCGCGCGGCTCGCTCGGCGAACGGGGTCAGGTCGGTGGCATTCAGCAATGCGGTGATCCGATGCCCGCGTTCCTGCATGTCCTGCCCGAAGAGGCGTGAGAAGAACGCCATGTTTTCGCGGACCGTGAGGTCGGGATACAGATTCCGTCCCAGACCCTGGGGCATGTAGGCGATACGGGCACAGACGGCGCTGCGATGGCGGGCCCGCGTAAAGTCCCCGCCGAACAGTTGCAGGCGGCCCGTCTGGACCTTTTTCGCCCCCGCCATGAGGCCGAGCAACGTGGATTTGCCCACGCCGTCGGGTCCGATAAGCCCGATCATCTGCCCGGCGTGTAGCGTAAGCGAGACGTCGCGCAGCGCGATTTGCGCACCATAGCGGTGTTTCACCCCGGACATGACGACGATCGGCGTATCTTCGGTGCTCATGCTGGGCTGATCATTCAACGCGGACTTGGCTGCAAGGCAGCGGGCCACGCCGTCTCAGGATCGAGGCGAATGTAGGCAAGGCCGGGCAGGCCGGAACGGACCTCGGCCTCATGCTCGCGCAAGAGTTTCGGGTCGATGCGGACGCGAATGCGGAACATCAGTTTGTCGCGCTCCGATTTCGTCTCGACCGCCTTCGGCGTGAATTCGTTCCGCGGGGCGATGAAGGAGACACGCGCGGGGATCGGCCGATCGGGCAGCGCATCCAAGAGGATCACGGCATCGTCGCCGAGCTTCACCCGGCCGGCCGTCTCGGTCGGCAGGAAGATGTCCATGTAGACGTACGTGACGTCCAGCATCGTGAACACCTTGCCGCCGGCCGCGAGCACCTCGCCCACGTTGGCGAGCCTGTATTCGATCGGGCCGTCCTTCGGAGACACCAGCGTGTTGTCGGCGATATTTACGGAGATCAGGTCGGCATTGTGGATCGCCGACTCCATCCCCGCGGTCGCAGCCGCGATCCTGGCCTGGGCTTCCTGGTAGGCGCCGACCGCGACATTGTTCTGGGATTGGCGCTGATCGAGAACCGCGCGGGTCTGATAGCCCTGGCTCGCGAGGGTGACGGCGCGCTCCAACTCCTGGGCCGCGAGCTTTGCCTGACTGCCCATCTGCACCAGATTCGCTTGGCCCTGCATGATCGACTGCCGGGCCTGGACGGTCTGCGCCTGGGCCTGGGCCAATTGCGCCTGCAGGTCGCGGATATCCATGCGGGCGACGACTTGGCGGGCCCGCACCATGTCGCCCTCGTCCGCCAGGATCTGCACGATCCTCCCGGGAAACTTGGTGGCGATGTCGATCTCGTCGGCTTCGAGCCGGCCGTTGGAAAAGGCGATACCGGCGGGCAGCGGCGGTGCGCGGTGCAGCCACCAGAATGCAGCCCCGGCCCCCCCGCCGCTCAGCACCAGCAGGGCGGCAAACAGCTTGAGCCACCCTCGCCACCGCGGTGGTGCTGCCCTTCCCGAACCGAGGTTCGTCGAAGCCGGAAGGGTATCCTGCGTGGGAGCCTCGACGGGCGGCATGGCCGACGCGTCTGCCGCCGCGGCGTGTTCGGTCGCGGTCTGGCTATGATGCGGATCGTCGCTCAAGCGCGACTCCTCCTGCCAAGGGGGTTCAGCCGGATGGTCGGGCCGGTTCGAGCCTGCCCCCGACCTGTCCCTGCCTCGGTGTCGGAACGCCTCCGCGAACGCGAAAATCGTCCCGGGCGACCGTGCATTGAGCGGGACATCATAATTTCCGTCGATGCGTTTCGGCAGGAGGGCCGCGGGCCGCCGATCCGGCTGGCGGCGGTCCGGTCCACGGGATCGCGCGCGCTTTGCGGACTCCGGATCCAAGAAGCCTATCGGGCGTCCGGCTGGACATCCTTGATGCAGCGCAAGGATCGGCGCCGATCGCTGCGCCATGATCGTTCGTGGCACCCCGCATCCCGACACGCGCGCGTCTGCCCCACACGGATCCGCGCATTTTCGAGACCCGATCGCACATGAGCCGCCGCACGCTCCTCACGCTCAATCCCGGATCGTCCTCGATCAAATTCGGATTGTTCGGAACTGAGCGTGACGGTGCACGGGCCATCGGCAGGGGGATGATCGACCTGCGCCGCGATCCCCTGACGCTGCATGTCACGCACGGCGAGCGGACCGCGGAGGTGATCCTGAAGGGCGCGGTCACGGACGACCTCCACGCGGTGATCGACGAGACCCTGGGCTGGATCGAGCGACACTTCGCCGTGGCAAGCCTCGCCGCGGTCGGACATCGCGTCGTGCACGGTGGCGACCGCTTCGAGGGTCCCGCCGCGATCACGGACGAGACCTTGTCGGCGATCGAGGCCCTGGTCCCTCTCGCACCGCTGCATCAACCGCAGAGCCTGCGCCTGATCCGGGCGATCCGGCGGCTGCGGCCGGCCCTGCCGCAGGTCGCCTCGTTCGACACGGCGTTCCACCGCAGCCAGAGCGACCTGGCGCGCCGCTTCGCGCTGCCGCGGGCGCTCTTCGACGAAGGCATCAAACACTACGGGTTTCATGGACTGTCGTTCAAATTCATAGTGGCGCAGCTCCGGCGCTCGCTGCCCGAGGTCGCGTCCGGACGCGTCGTGGTCGCGCATCTCGGCAGCGGCGCGAGTCTCTGCGGCCTCGATGCCGGTGTCAGCCGCGACACCAGCATGAGCTTCTCGACGCTCGACGGCATCCCGATGGCGACCCGCCCGGGCGCCCTCGATCCGGGTGTCGTCATCCACCTCGTCAAAGTCCGCGGCATGTCGATCGAGGCGGTCGAGGATCTGCTCTACCACCGCTCGGGGCTTCTCGGCGTGTCGGGGATCAGCGCCGACAGCCGGGTCCTCCTGGACAGCCCCGCGCCCGAAGCTCGGGAGGCGCTGGAGCTGTTCGCCTTCCGCATCGCGCGGGAGATCGCGGCGACTGCCTGCACGTTGGGCGGGCTCGACGGGATCGTCTTCACGGCGGGCATCGGCGAGCATCAGCCGGCCGTCAGGGCCGCCATCTGCGCGCGGCTCGCCTGGCTCGGCGTTGCGATCGCGCCGTCGGCAAACGCTCGGAATGCCATCCGGATCGCGGCTCCGGACAGCAAGGTCGCCGTGCTCGTCGTCCCGACCGACGAGGAGGCGGTCATCGCCGAGGAAGCCTGCCTAATCCTGAACGCGCTGGATGCGAACACGTGAGCACCGTCGCCTCGCCTTCGGCGACGACCGGCGCCTTCTGGACGCGCTCCCCGGAACGGCTCTGCGCCGCCCTGGAATGCGGAATCGATGGGCTCGATGGGGCGGCCGCGGAGATCCGGCTTCGCCGTTTCGGCCCGAACTGCGATGTCGCGCCGAGGGCGACAGGTGTCCTGCGCGCCATCATCCGCCGGCTATTGGAGCCGTTGTCGCTGATCCTGCTGGCGGCGGCCATCGTGTCGATCGCGACGAACGACGCCGCCGGCGGATCGATCATCGTCAGCATCCTGGTGCTTTCGATCGGCCTCGACACCTTCCAGGAGGGCCGCGCGGTCAGGGCCGCGGAGGTCCTGCGCCGGTCGGTGGCGCTCACGGCCGAGGTCAAACGAGACGGCGCCTTCGTGCAGATCGACGTCGACCACGTGGTTCCCGGCGACGTCCTGCGGGTCCGGTCCGGCGACATCGTTCCCGCCGACGCGCTGATCCTCGAAAGCACGGCATTCGTTGCAGGTGAGGCGGCGCTGACCGGCGAACCCTACCCGGTCGAGAAGCATGCGGGCGCGGTGGCGGCCACGACTCCCGGACAGGCTTCGAACGCCCTCTTCCGGGGCGCGGTGGCCCAGAGCGGAGAGGCGATCGCCCTCGTCGTGAACACCGGCCGGACGACCGTGTTCGGGGCCGCGGCCGCGGCCCTGGCCGAGGCGCAGGCGCCGTCCCCGTTCCAGCGCGACCTGCGCGAATTCGGGCTCGTGACCGCGCGGCTCACCATGGCGCTCGTCGTCCTCGTGCTCGCCGCGCGGGTCTCGTTCGGGCGGCCGGTGCTCGACTCGCTGATGTTCGCGGTGGCGCTCGCTGTCGGGCTCACGCCCGAACTGCTGCCGATGATCACGACCGTGACGTTGTCACGGGGTGCGGTGCGCCTGGCCCGGCGCAAGGTCATCGTCAAGCGGCTCGCCGCGATCCACGATCTCGGCGCGATGACAGTGCTCTGCACCGACAAGACCGGAACGCTGACCTCGGCCGAGATCGTTCTCGCCCGGAGCCTCGCCCCGTCGGGCGCCGACGATCCGCACGTTGCCACGCTCGGCGCGATCGCGGCGCGCCTGAGCGGCGACCGTGGGGCGCTGGACGCGGCATTGATCCAGGGAGCCAGGGATGCCGCGTCCGGCTGGGTCCTCCAGGGCCGGCATGCGTTCGATTTCTCCCGCCGGCTCGGATCGGTCCTCGCCATGGGGCCGGCGGGCGCGGTCCTCATCGTCAAGGGCGCGCCGGAGGCCGTGCTGGCGCTCTGCAGCGGGCAGCGGACCGGGGCGACCACCGCGCCGATGGGCGAGACGGAGCATGCGCGGGCGACGGAACGCGTCGTCGCCCTGGCCCACGACGGCATGCGATCGGTCGCGGTGGCCACCCGAGCCTGGTCGGGTCCGGCCCGCGAGATCGAAGCGAGCGACCAACGCGAGCTCGTCTTCGAGGGGCTTTGCGCCTTCGCGGACCCTCCGAAACCGACGGCTGCGGCGGCCATCGCCCGTCTGGCGGCGGCGGGCATCACGCTGAAGATCCTCTCGGGCGACGATCCCATCGTGGTCGGGCGGCTTGCCGGACTCGTCGGCCTGCCGCCCGGCGCGGTCCTGTCGGGGGCGGACGTCGCCACGATGGGCGACGACGCGCTAGCCGTGCAGGCGCAAAACGTCGTCGCATACGGGCGCTTGGCGCCGGATCAGAAGTCGCGGATCGTCAAGGCGTTGCAGGCCTCCGGCGCGGTCGTCGGCTTCCTCGGCGACGGAATCAACGACGCGCCAGCCCTGAAACTCGCCGATATCGGCCTTTCGGTCGATGGCGCCACGGGCGTGGCGCAGGCCGCCGCCGACATGATCCTGCTCGATTCCGACCTGTCGGTGGTCGCGGACGGCGTCGAGGAGGGCCGGCGGACCTTCGCCAACATCCTCAAATACATCCGCATGGGGGCGAGTTCGAATTTCGGGAACATGCTCTCGATGGCCGTCGCCTCGGTCGCGCTCCCGTTCCTGCCGATGCTGCCGACCCAGATCCTCCTGAACAACCTGGTCTACGACCTGTCCGAGATCGGCATTCCCTTCGACGGCGTCCGACCGGAGGCCACGGCGAGGCCGCAGGTCTGGGACATGCGCGGGCTCATCCGCTTCGCCGCGATCATGGGGCCGCTCTCCTCGGCCTTCGACCTCCTGACATTCGGCCTCCTCATCTCCGTATTCCAAGCCGCACCCGATGAGTTCCGGACGACGTGGTTCCTGGAATCGATGGCAACGCAGATCCTCGTCGTGTTCATCATCCGGACGAACGGGCGCCCGTGGCGCAGTCTCCCGAGCCCGGGGCTCGCCGCCTCGTCCCTGCTGGCGCTCGCCGGTGCGATGGTGCTGCCCTTCACGCCGGCGGGCGCTTGGTTCGGTTTCCGGACGCCGCCGCCGATGACCCTGGCGGCGATCGGCGGCGTCATGATCCTCTACCTCGTCGCGGCCGAACTGCTGAAGCCGTGGGCGATCGGGATTGCGGGACGGCCGACCAGCGCGGGTGCGAGGACAAGCGCCAAGCCGGCGGCAGCGGGACCCACAAAGGCCGTGTCCTGGCATCGGCCATGACACGCGCGCGGTCATCCGCAGGCCCCGACGATGCTCAGAAAGTCTTTTGCCGTGAGGCTGCGGCCCCCGATGAGCACGCCATCGACATCGGGAATCGCCAACATCGCCGCGGCGTTGGCCGGCGTGACCGAACCGCCGTGAAGGATCCGGACGCCGGCGGTCTCAGGCCCCCGGAGCGTCCGAAGCCGCTCGCGGATGAAGCGATGGATCGCAGCCACCTCCTCATCGGTGGGGGTCCTACCCGTGCCGATGGCCCAGACCGGCTCGTAGGCCACGACCAGCGCCGCCGCGTCCGAGCCGGGCGGAACGGATTCGGCGACCTGCGCCGCCAAAACCTCGTTCGTCCGACCCGCTGCGCGCTCGGCCTCGCTCTCACCGATGCAGACGACGGCGATCAGTCCGGCGCGGAACGCGGCCTCCGCCTTCCGACATACGAGGGCATCGGTCTCGCCATGGTCCCTTCGCCGTTCGGAATGGCCGACGATGACGAGGCTGGCGCCCGCGTCGCGTAGCATCTCGGCGGAGACGTCGCCGGTATGGGCGCCGGCCGCCGCCACCGCGCAATCCTGGCCGCCGATCGCAAGACGCCCCCGGGCCGTGGCGACGGCGCGGTGAAGCAACGTGGCCGGCGGACAGATGGCGCAGTCGGCGCCACCCGCCGACTTCCGCTCGATGCCGGCGACCATCTCAGACAGTTCGGCAAGCGAGGCTTCGAGGCCGTTCATCTTCCAGTTGCCGATAATGAGCGGGATGCGCATGGATGGGCCCTCCACGGCCGACGGAAATGTAAAGGGCTCCGAGCGCGCCCCCACTCAATATCGAAGTCAAAATCGATTGCTGGCGCCATGCAATATCGAACAGTGGCTCCGCAGAAATGGGCGCGGCCGCGGCTCAACGTCTTTCGCAGAGGCGCGTTGTACGACCGATTGCTTTAAGATCCGTCGCCGTTCCCGTCGAGATCGGCTCGCCGAGCCGATCTCGACACGGTGCGGAATTCCTCCGCTGGAGGGACTCGTCGTGAAGCCGTGAAGGCCCGTCGCGGGTGGGCGTTTCCGGAGGTCGATTTCGCCGGTGGGGAAGGATGTCGAACGCGATGGATACACGTCACGACTTCGATCGGCAGCGATGAAGGACAGGCGCGATATCCGCCTCCTGCTGGCAGACGTCGATGGAACCCTGCTGACGCCTGCGAAAGTACTGACGCCGGCGGCGCTGTCGGCCGTCCACGACCTCGGCCTTGCCGGCGTCGTCTTCGCGATCACCAGCGGCCGGCCACCACGCGGAATGACGATGCTGATCGAGCCGCTCGCGCTCCGGGGCGTCCTCGCCGGCTTCAACGGCGGCGTCCTGTTCAACCCCGACATGTCGGTGGTCGAGAGCCATGTCCTCGATCCTCAGACGGCCGCACGCGCCGTGAACCTGATCCTCGATCGCGGCCTCGACGCATGGATTTACACCTTGGAGGCGTGGTTGATCCGTAACCTGGACGCGCCCCACGTGTCCCGCGAAGCCGCCAACGTGCGATTTTCGGCCAAGGTGGTCGCCTCGTTCGCGGCTGCCGATCTGACGCAGGTCGTAAAGATCGTCGGCGTTTGCGACGATCCCAGCACGATGGCCGCCTGCGAGGCTGCCGCCCAGGCCGCGCTCGGCGGCAAGGCAAGCGCCGAACGCTCGCAGCCCTACTACCTCGACGTGACCCATCCGCACGCCAACAAGGGGGCCGTGGCCGAGACCCTTTCCCGGCTCTACGACGTTCCGCAGGCCCAGATCGCGACCATCGGCGACATGCCGAACGACGCCCTCATGTTCGCCAGAAGCGGGCTCTCGATCGCGATGGGCAATGCCAGCGGCGCTGTCCGGGCGCAGGCGGATGTCGTCACCGACAGCAACGCGGAGGACGGCTTCGCCAAGGCGGTGCGCAAGTTCGTGCTGCGGACAGACCACGCCTGACCCAACGACCGGGCCCGACGCCTCCCGCAGGATCGCGTCAGGTTGGATTTCGGCAAAGCGCACTCGATCAATTCCGAACTCAGAGGCCTCCGGACATGAACAGCCCCATCGCTCACCGTGACGATCTCCTCATTATCCAGAGCGATAATTCTGAAGAACGGATCGAAACCCTCGGAGTTGAGGATATACGCAAGCTCGATGCCTATTGGCGTGCGGCAAATTATATATCCGTCGGACAGATATACCTTTACGACAACCCGCTGCTTCGCGAACCACTGACGCTGGCCCACGTCAAGCCGCTGATCGTCGGGCATTGGGGCACGACACCGGGCCAGAACTTCATCTACGTCCATCTGAACCGGGTCATCAAGAACCACGACCTCGACATGTTCTACATCGCGGGGCCGGGCCATGGCGGCCCGGCATTGGTCGGGAACACCTATCTCGAAGGGACCTACAGCGAGATCTATCCCGATGTCGGCCAGGACGAAGCCGGGCTCAAGGCGCTGTTCAAGCAGTTCTCCTTTCCAGGCGGTATCTCCAGTCATGTCGGCCCGACGACGCCGGGATCGATCCATGAGGGCGGCGAGCTTGGATATTCGTTGAGCCACGCGTTCGGGGCGGTTTTCGACAATCCCGGACTGATCGTCGCCTGCGTGATCGGCGACGGGGAAGCCGAAACCGGCCCACTGGCCACCGCGTGGCACTCCAACAAGCTCCTCAACCCGAAATCCGATGGTGCCGTGCTGCCGATCCTTCACCTCAACGGGTTCAAGATCGATAACCCCACGGTGCTGGCGCGGATCGACCACGAGGAGCTGAACCAGTTCCTGCAAGGCTGCGGGTGGACCCCCCTGTTCGTCGAAGGGGACGACCCGGCCACGATGCACGACCGCATGGCGATGGCGCTCGACGAGGCGATCACGGACATCCAGCGGAGTCAGGTAGGCGCGCGGCGAGACGGAGCGACCGCCCGACCACGCTGGCCGATGATCGTCCTGCGCTCCCCAAAAGGATGGACCGGGCCGAAGGTCGTTGACGGTCAGCGGATCGAGGGAACCGCGCGGTCGCATCAGGTCCCGCTCGTGGTCGATGCCCGGCACCCCGAGCATGTCGCGCTGCTCGAAGCCTGGATGCGCAGCTATCGGCCGGAGGAGCTGTTCGACGCCGGCGGCCGGCTCCTGCCCGAACTCGCCGACATGGCGCCGAGGGGCGACCGGAGGATGGGCGCGAACCCCCACACCAACGGCGGCACCTTGGTGCGCGATCTGCGCATGCCGGATTTCCGTCGCCATGCCGTCGACGTCCCATCGCCGGGGGCGGTCTCCGCCCAGGACACGATCGTTCTGGGTCGTTTTCTGAGCGCTGTCATCGAGGCGAACCGGGCGCCGCGAAACTTCCGCATCTTCGGCCCCGACGAGACGAAATCCAATCTTCTCGGCGCGGTCTTCGGCGTCACCGCCCGGCAATGGGATGCCCGGACGGAGAGCGAGGACGAGTCCCTGGCGCCCGAGGGACGCGTGGTGGATTCGATGTTGAGCGAGCACCAATGCGAAGGCTGGCTGGAGGGCTACCTGCTGACCGGGCGGCACGGACTGTTCAACACCTACGAAGCCTTCGTCCGCATCGTGGATTCGATGTTCAGTCAACACGCCAAATGGCTGAAGGTGACGCGGGAGATCCCCTGGCGGCGCAAGATTCCGTCCCTGAACTACCTGCTCGCCTCCCACGTCTGGCAGCAGGACCACAACGGCTTCACGCACCAGGACCCCGGCTTCATCGACCACGTGGTCAACAAGAAGGCCGACGTGGTCCGTGTCTACCTGCCGCCGGATGCCAATTGCCTGCTGTCGGTGTTCGACCATTGCCTGCGCAGCCGTCACTACGTCAACGTGGTCGTCGCGGGCAAACATGCCCTCCCGCAATGGCTGACCATGGAGGCGGCCGTCGTGCATTGCACGCAGGGGCTCGGCATCTGGCAATGGGCCAGCAACGATCAGAATGCCGAGCCGGACATCGTCATGGCCTGTTGCGGCGACACGCCGACGCTGGAGGTGCTCGCGGCGGTCTCGATCCTGCGCGAACACCTGCCCGAACTCAAGATCCGGGTCGTCAACGTGGTCGATCTGATGCGTCTGCAATCCGAAAGCGAGCATCCGCACGGACTGAGCGAGGATGACTACGATTCATTGTTCACGAAAGACAAGCATATCGTCTTTGGATATCACGGATACCCGGCGCTCATTCATCAGCTGACCTATCGCCGTGCCAACCGCAACCTGCATGTCCACGGCTACAGGGAGGAGGGAACCGTCACAACCGCGTTCGACATGCGCGTCCAGAACGGCCTCGATCGCTTCCATCTGGTCCAGGATGTCGTCGATCGCCTCCCGCAACTCGGCAGCCGCGGTGCATATCTGAAGCAGTCGGTGCAGGACAAGCTCGTCGAGCACAAGCACTACATCGGCCGGCATGGCCATGACATGCCGGAGATTACGGGTTGGATCTGGGGTGCCGCCCGATGAACGGGCGGCAGCTTGCGGACACCGCAAGAAGACTGGTCGCCGGCGACAAGGGCCTGCTCGCGATCGACGAGAGCAATGCGACCTGCAACGCCCGCTTCGCCAAGGCGGGCATCCCCCAGACGGAGGAGGCGCGGCGGGCCTACCGGGAGATGCTTCTTACGACGCCGGACCTCGGCGCATTCATCAGCGGCGTGATCCTCTACGACGAGACAATCCGACAGGCGACAACCGACGGTATCCCGTTTCTTCGAGTCCTCTCGGACGCCGGCATCATGGCCGGGATCAAGGTCGACCTGGGCGCGAAAGCGCTCGCCGGGTTTCCCGGCGAGACGGTCACCGAAGGGCTCGATGGCTTGCGCGACCGGCTCGAAGACTACCTCCGGATGGGGGCGCGTTTCGCGAAATGGCGTGCCGTCATCGCCTTGGGCGACGGCCTTCCGACCCGCGCCTGCCTCGAGGCGAATGCGGAGGCGTTGGCCCGCTACGCAGCCCTCTGCCAGGAGGCTGGATTGGTTCCCATCGTCGAACCTGAGATCTTGATGGCTGGAGAGCATTCTCTAGACCGCTGCTTCGATGCGACTGGAGACATGCTTCGATTATTGTTCAACAAGATACATATCCAGGGAGTCATGCTTGAGGGCATGCTGTTGAAGCCCAATATGATATTGCCCGGCACGTCCTGCTCAAAGCAAGAAACCGTGACCGAAGTTGCCCAGTCCACCTTGAAGTGCCTCTTGCGTACCGTCCCCGCATCTGTTCCAGGCATCTCCTTCCTCTCCGGCGGTCAATCCGGCCATCAGGCTACATCCCGCCTCAACGCATTGAATGCGGTCGGCGAAACCGCACGGCCGTCACCATGGGCACTCACGTTTTCGTTCGGCCGCGCGCTCCAGCAGACGAGTCTGGACATTTGGAAAGGAAACCCATCCAATACTCCAGCGGCGCAGCATGCCCTTCATCATCGTGCGATGTGCAATTCCGCCGCCCGCCGCGGTCAATACAACGCTATCGCGTAGTCACCACTTGATCCGCAAGGCGTGCTGGATGACCGATGGCCGCCGCATTCAGATAGGATGTCGATTTTAATATCCCGTCCTGCTTGCATATCGCAGGGATAGATATTGTAGACTGGCAAAGAAAGGCCGCCTAAAATAATCAAACCGGCTGCTTTTGAATAAAGGTGGTGAATTTTCACACTCGCGTGCCTACGGCGGCGTCCGAATTCAGAAAACAAGCCGCGCTCGCTCGTCCGAACGGGTGTCGCTGGTCGTCTTGCTGGCGCTCAAGGGCGTTGGAGCACTGGTCCCAGTCTGTGGATCGGCATCGAAGCGCGGGTCTGGCTCACGCTCGGTGCAGGCGGGTTGAAGGATCTCGGCTTCGGCCTTCTGAGATCCGTCCATGCCTCGCAGCCTGCAACCAGGCACCGTTGTCCCGCGCGGGCTCGTCGTCGATCCTCTCGAAGCCGGAGCCGGCCTGACCATCACCACCCGTCCGATTGTCTCCTCGGCGCGATGTCCGGGCTGCGATCAGCCCTCCTCTCGGGTCCACAATCGGTACACGCGCACCCTGTCGCAATGGCCGGCGCGGAGGGCTCGAACGCGCGCGCCAGATTATCCGGATCGCGGTCGGCGCGGACCAAACCGACCCGCCGTCGGAGGAACTCAGCGGGGTCTGGGAGCGGCCCCTGGGCAGCGGATCAACACCTCACGCGACAGCGTTCTCGGTGTCCCCCGAACCGCGGCAATCCCAGCCTCCAAGGCCAGGCTGTCGGGAATCGCAGATCACGCACACGATTCACGATGTCGCCGGAGGGGCGCTCAGGCAGCCTTCAGCAGGACCCCAGTCTGGGAGAAGATGAACTCGCGCCTGTAGAAGTACACGCCGCAACGCCGCATCGCACGATGCGCGTCGTCGAGGTCGAAGCCGAACGGCCTGTCCCGTGACGTGTCGATGCAGCTGACATAATGCCACTGCACGCCGTCGATCATCGGCGGGATCGGTTGATCCTGCCGAACGGCGCAGAACTGCTGGGCGTCGGCCGCCTTGGCGAAGATGTAGAAGGTCTTCCGCGCGCACATCGAAACCTCCAGACGCTTTGGCGGTGTATCTGCAACGCAACGATCACCCTGTATACTGATTCGGTCACAATAGTCAAGCTTCTGCCACAATCTCGCCACGTCTGGGGCAGCGGGTCAGTCGGCGGCCTCCTGGAGCGGCTTGCCCTTGTCGACGACGTAGACCGACAGGATCTTCACGGTCCTGTCGCCGACCACCGTGTAGCCGGCATGGGGGACGCCGCGCCGGTTGATGCCGCGCTCCCCCGCGGGCCGCTCCTTCGGCGCCTGGCCCGGCATCTGGGCGAGGCCGCCCTCGAGCACGTAGAAGGCCTCCTCGCCGTTATGAAAGTGCCGCCGCGAGGTCGCGCCCGGCGGGATCTCGACGAGCTGCATGACGATCTCCCGGCTCTCGTCACCCGAGACCGGCTGGCGGCCGAGTTCGGTCCGCTTGACCTCCTGGGCCGAGGCCGCCCCCGCGAAGACCAGCGCGCCCAGCGCGCCCAGTGGGAGCCAAGCCCGGGATCCCCGGGCGAGAATGCGGCGGCGACCCATGGCGTCCTCCCTGATGGTCGGACAGCATGGCACGGCCTGTGGCAGCCGGGAACGACCGGTCC
This sequence comes from uncultured Methylobacterium sp., assembly GCA_964242725.1. GTDB lineage: Bacteria > Pseudomonadota > Alphaproteobacteria > Rhizobiales > Beijerinckiaceae > Methylobacterium. Next base: position 2,095 of record CAXTCV010000047.1, on the reverse strand, counting down.
GGAGGCAACGGTGACAGGCGTCGTGATTGCCCCATGCCGGGCGATACCGAAGTTCCAGCGGATCGGCGGCCGCACGGACTGCTTCGACCGATGAGGGCCGTCTCGCGACGGATCACGAAGGCCTAAAGGCAGCCGATGCGCCGCAGGGCGCCGATCAGCTTGCGACCGATCCGGTAGCCGTTCAGGGATTCGGATCCGAGAATGTGAACGGTCGCGGCTCCGGCGGTGCGGCCGTACAGGAACAGGTGGAAGTTCTGCTCCCGCTGGTCCGGCGCCGTCGCGCTGACCTGGCCGCAGAACGCCACGGCATCGCCGGTTTCGCCCGCCATCGGCCTGACCTTGCGGAACCGGACGAGGGGCGCGTCCGGGAACTCGGCGGCGACCCTGGCCCGCATCTCCGCCTCGGGCGGCGCTCCGAAACCGGGCAGGTCCGGGGCGATCAGCCCGAGCACCTCCTGTCCGTGGAGGGCGGACGGCGCGAGCAGGAGCGCCACCAGCGGTGCCACCCTCACGCCGGCGCGCCCCGTGCGCGCGACGGCGCGGCGCGGTGCCCGCGTGCGGGCCGGACCTTCGACCTGGGGACACGGGGACAGCGGATCGTCTCCCTGGAGAGGCTTCGCGCTACGCGGGATCTGTATTGGATCACGAAGACCGGTTCGGCGAAAGCGGCATGCGCCGCCTGTCCCGCTCCCGTTCCGTCCCGATCCGGCCTCGTCCGATCCGGCGGGCATCGCGCCGCCCGGATGGCGGAGGCCGGATGTCCCGCGCAGCGCCCGCCGTCGTGGGGGCGGGCAACGATCACCGGACGGTCTGAACCCGGCAGCGCCGCGGCCCCGCCGCGGGCGCGGAGCGGCGCTGCGCCCGGCGCGCTTCGTCGTTGACATCCAGTAATGTATGAGTAATGCCGAATTGTATGGGTTTTAGAGGGAGATCGGCATGGAACTGGTCGACGTTGACGGATCTGCCGCCGATCTTCGATCACTGATTCGCGCCTTCGCGGTGCGCATCCTCGCGGCATATCTGTCCCACAATGCCGTGCCTCCGACCGAGCTGCCGGGGCTGCTGGCCAACGTCCACGAGGCGCTGGCCGCGCTCGCGAGGCCGGACGCAGCCAGGGCCGATGCCGGTCCCAGCCCCGAGCCGCCGACACCGGCCGAGATCGGCACGTCGATCCAGCCCGACGGCCTGATCAGCTTCATCGACGGCCGCTCCTACAAGACCCTGAAGCGCCACCTCACCGCCCACGGCCTGACGCCCGAACGGTATCGCGCGCGCTACGGCCTGCCGAACGATTACCCGATGACGGCCCCCGGCTACGCCGCGCAGCGCTCGGAGATCGCGAGAGCGATCCAGCTCGGCCACAGGACGGCCTGAACGCGGCCTCGGATCACCGGGGGAGCGGCTCGGGCGGCGCGCCGCTGCCCGGCGTGAGGGAATCTCACGCGATGCGTGACACGCCCGGAATTGTCCGGCGCGCGCTTCGGCGATACCCTCGCCCCACGATCCGCACAGGAGGCCCGGGCGACATGGACGCCGATACGGACGCTGAGATGCGCCTGCACGCCGGCCAATGCCATTGCGGCGCGGTGCGTTTCGAGGTGGCGCTCAGCGACGGCTTCCGGTCGGTCCGACGCTGCACGTGCTCCTACTGCCGCATGCGCGGTGCCGTCGTCGCCATGGCGGAGGTGGGCGGGATCCGGATCCGGGAGGGCGCGGACGCGCTGACCGCCTACCGCTTCCACACCGGCGCGGCGCAGCATTTCTTCTGCTCCCGCTGCGGGATCTACACGCACCATCAACGGCGCTCCGACACCACCCTGTACGCCGTCAACGTCGCCTGCCTTGAGGGCGTCAGTCCGTTCGACTTCCGCGCGGTGCCGGTGATGGACGGCGTCAACCACACCAACGATACCGGCCAGCCGACGCGCCGCGCCGGGACGCTCCGCTTTACCCCCGCCGACTGACCGTCGCCGCCCGCTGCGCCCTCAACCGATCCCGAGGCCGCGGATGAGCAGGACGGCGATGGCCAGGAGCACGAGGAGCGAGGCGGTGACCGCCAGCGTGACCCGGCCGCCGACCTGGGCCAGGACGCGCA
>CAXTCV010000046.1:5889-21917 GCA_964242725.1 uncultured Methylobacterium sp. | reverse complement strand
GACCTACGGCTTCAACGCCCAGACCGAGGAGTATGTCGACATGCTCCAGGCCGGCATCGTCGACCCGGCCAAGGTCGTGCGGGCGGCCCTTCAGGGGGCGGCCTCCGTGGCCGGCCTGCTGGTGACCACCGAGGCGATGATCGCCGAAGCGCCGCGCAAGGAGGCGCCCGCCATGCCGGCCGGCGGCGGCATGGGGGGAATGGGCGGCATGGACTTCTGAGCTGCCGAAACCGAACGGCGCTCTCCGGCGGCCCGCCCTGCGGGCTCGTCGGGGAGCGCCACGGCGCGCGGCCGCGGGGTGGATCGGGCGATCGACGCCCGTGCGCCGTGCTGCGGGGACGTGACCGCCCGCGATTCGTCAACCGCCAGCGGTTTGCCCCGGATTTGCATGCGTCATCGGCGTGATGCGCGCCGAAGCTCGCCGTGCCGGCGGGACCGGCGCCGATCCCACGGTCGCCCGCGAGGACAGAGCCCATGCGCATAAAAGTCGGCTGCGAGATGACGTATGCGTTTTCGCAGCCCACCCCCGTCATCGCGACGCTCAACGTCCACGCCTCGCGCTTCTCCGATCTCGAACGGCCCGATCACCTGATCACCAGCCCGGCGGTGCCCCTGGAGGGCTATCGCGACACCTTCGGGAACTGGTGCAACCGGATGGTCGCCCCGGCGGGGCGCTTCACGCTCAAGACCGACACGATCGTGCGGGATCACGGCAGCGGCGATCTGCCGGAGCCCGACGCGCCGGAGATCGCGATCGAGAAATTGCCCTCCGACAGCGTCCTGTTCCTCCTCGGCAGCCGCTACTGCGAGACCGATCGCCTCTCGTCCATCGCCTGGGACCTGTTCGGGCATCTCCCGCCCGGCTGGAGCCGCGTGCAGGCGATCTGCGACTACGTCCACGATCGGATCACCTTCGGGTACGAGCATGCGCGCGCGACCCGGACGGCCTTCGAGGTCTTCGAGGAGCAGCGGGGCGTCTGTCGCGATTACGCCCATCTGGCGATCGCCTTCTGCCGCTGCCTCAACATCCCGACCCGCTACTGCAACGGCTATGTCAGCGATATCGGCCTGCCGCTGCCGCACGCGCCCGGCGATTTCGCGGCCTGGATGGAGGTCTATCTCGGGGGCCGTTGGCACACCTTCGATCCGCGGAACAACAGCTCGCGGATCGGCCGGATCCTCATCGCCTATGGGCGCGACGCCGCCGATGTGCCGCTCACGCTGACCTTCGGACCCAACGAACTCGTCGGGTTTCACGTGACGACGGAAGAGGCGCCGATCCCGGCCTGACCGGGCATCGGGTCGAAGCCGGTCGCGCAGGGCCCCGCGCGCGGGACCATGCCGTGCCGTCGCCGGGGCGCGCGCGGGCCGTTCCGTGAGGGCCTCCGAACGGGGCCGCCGTCCCGCTTTCCCGTGTGGGGGGCCAGTCCGGGCTCCGGTGCGTCGGCGCGCGCATCGGGCTCGACACGGATAGGGTAACCCCCTATATCATGGTCCGAAGGACGGCCGATGGGACACACGCTCAAGGACAAGACGAAGCTGCTCGCCCGCGTGCGCCGGATCAAAGGCCAGGCGGAGGCGGTCGAGCGTGCCCTGGAGGCCGAGCTCGGCTGCACGGACGTGCTGATGCTCGTCGCCTCGATGCGCGGGGCCATCAACGGCCTGACCGCCGAGCTGATGGAGGACCACATCCGCCATCACGTCGTGAACCCCGCCACCGAGACCGATGCGGAGCGCGCCCGCGGTGCGGCCGAGCTGATCGAGGTGGTCCGCACCTACCTCAAATAACGGGGGGCCTGCCCCATGACGCCGTTGACCGACCTGCTCCAGCAGGGGACCGCGCACGCCTGGCTGTTCGTGCCGACCGCGATCCTGCTGGGGGCCCTGCACGGGCTCGAACCCGGCCACGCCAAGACGATGATGGCGGCGTTCATCATCGCGGTGCGCGGTACGGTCCTGCAGGCGGTGCTGCTGGGGCTGGCCGCGACCCTCTCGCATACGGCGGTGGTGTGGGTGATCGCGCTGGGCGGCCAATATCTCGGCCAGCAATGGGGCGGCGCGACCGGCGAGCCGTACTTCCAGCTCGCCTCGGCCGCCCTCATCGTCGCCATCGCGCTCTGGATGCTCTGGCGGACGTGGCGCGCGCAGTCCGACGCGCATCACCACCACCACGCCGACGACGCGACGCGCGTCACCGCCCGCGACGGCGTGTTCAGGCTGGAGGTGTTCGAGGACGGCGTGCCGCCCCGGTGGCGCCTGAGCCGGATCAAGGGCGTGCTGCCCCCGCCGCAGCATGTCACCCTCGAGACCGTCCGACCGGACGGCGACCGCACGGCCTTCGCCTTCGCGCGCGCGGGCGCGTTTCTGGAGAGCACGGAGGCGATCCCGGAGCCGCATGCCTTCACGGCGCGGCTGAAGCTGGTCGGATCGGCCGGCCCGGAGATCCACGCGGTCGCGTTCGCGGACCACGACCACGACCATGATCCGATGGACCTGGGCGAGGCGGACGACGCCCATGCCCGCGCCCATGCCCAGGACATCCGGCGGCGGTTCACCGGGCACCCGGTGACGACGGGTCAGATCGTGCTGTTCGGCCTGACCGGCGGCCTGATCCCGTGCCCGGCCGCGATCACGGTGCTCCTGCTCTGCATCCAGCTGAAGCAGCTCAGCCTGGGCTTCGCGCTGGTCGTGTGCTTCAGCATCGGGCTGGCGATCACCCTGGTGTCGGCGGGCGTGATCGCGGCCTTGAGCGTCCGGCACATCGGCGGCCGCTGGCCCGGGCTCGGCCGCTTCGCCCGGCAGGCCCCTTACGCCTCGGCGGCGCTGATCGTCCTGGTCGGGCTCTATACCGGCTGGCTCGGCTGGCGGGGTCTCCAGCATGGCCCGGTCGATCATGCCGGCACGGTCGGTCGCCTGAACGGGTGATCCCGTCGGGACGGGAGGTTCTGCTGGGCGGCCACCGGATGAACACATCGAGCCGGGCAACAGAGGCTCAGGATGGAGCGCGGCTATCCTCTCGCGCATCGGCTACAAGGCTCACACACCTTTGGCCACGGGGTTCTCTCCTCCCCGCAAGGGGGAGGGGAACGCGCCCGTTTCTCACAGTCTTGGCGTTGGGCGGAGACGTGAGAATCGGGTAGCCCGTACGGGAGAGGCGGCCTGTCGGCGGCTCCGCGCAGGTCCGCCGAGCCGTTATATTGCGATGCAACATAAGGCGTCGCGGGCCGTTGGATGGCTGCTACCCTCGCATCGCCGCGTGAGGGATGGCATCGGGCCATCCCCTCGTCGAGGGCCGCCGCGATGCGGCCGCTCTCCGAGAGTACCCCGATGCGCCTCGTGCTCCGCCTCGCCGCCCTGACCCTCGCGACCCTGCCGCTTCCGGCCGTGGCGTCCTCCTGCGCCGAGCAGATCGGGACCATCGCGCGCCGCCTCGACAGCGCCGGCGCCGTCCAGGTCGCCGGTTTGCAGGCGGGGCACACCCTGCGGACGGGCTCGCCGCGCGGGGTGACCGCGGCGCGCATCGACGCGCCCAGCGATCCCGACACCGTCTCGACGGCCGACCATGTCGTCATCGCGCGGACCCTGATCCTGCGGGCGGGCGCGGAGGACCGGCGGGGCGACAAGCGCGCCTGCGAGAACACGATGACCGAGGCCAAGGGCATGATCGGCGCCCTGCCGTAGGCGCGCGTTCAGGGGCATCGACCCGCCGACACCAGCATAGGGAATCCCGGAGATGATCGGACCCGCCGAGATCGAGGACATGCGGCTGGACCTTCTGGCCATGGATGCGCGGGCGCGGCTCTACGACGCCGCTCTGATCCCCTTGAATCGGCACTGGGCCGAGCGCGGCGCCGCCTCGGTCGGCAGCGTCGGCCGGATCTGCGAGCGCGTCTTCGCCCGGTCGGAGGACCGTCCGCTCACGGACTGGAAGGCGGTCGTCACGGAGGCCGTGGCGGAGGCCGGGTTCGGCATCGTCTGGAACGGCGATGCGGTGGCCTCGCTCGAAGCCCGCCTGTAGCGCGCCCGGTCCCGCGCGGACACCCGCCCCGTCGGCGGCATCGGACGCCGCCGTTGTCGCGGGCGCGCCGTTGCCGGGAAACCGCGCGCGCCCGAAGGTCTTTGCCCTGCATGGAACCCTACGTCCTCGTCGTCGCCGGGTTCGGCGTGCTGGTGCTGCTGACCGCGTGGCTGCCGATGGTGCTCCGGGCGCTGCCCCTGTCGCTGCCGATCTGCTGCGTCGGCCTCGGCGCGGCCCTGTCCACCATCCCGACGGTGTACGACCTCGCGCCCCATCCCGGCCTGCACCTCACGCTCATCGAGCACGCCACCGAGGCGGTCGTCGTCATCTCCCTGATGGGGGCCGGCCTGAAGATCGACCGCATGATCGGCTGGCGGCGCTGGGCGGTCACGTGGCGCATGCTCGGCATCGGCATGCCGCTGACCATCCTGGCCCTGACGGTCCTGGGGACGGCCCTGCTGGGGCTGGGCACCGCCGCCGCGCTGCTGCTGGCCGCGTCGCTGGCCCCCACCGACCCGGTGCTCGCCTCGGACGTCCAGGTCGGCCATCCCGACGAGGATCACGAGGACGAGCCGCGCTTCGCCCTGACCTCCGAGGCCGGCCTCAACGACGGACTCGCCTTCCCGTTCGTGAACCTCGCCCTCGCGCTGGCCGGCGGCGGCGGCCTCGCCGGGCTGTCCTGGTCGCACTGGTTGGCCGTCGACGTGCTCTGGAAGATCGCCGTCGGCGCGGTGCTCGGGGCGGTGATCGGCCGGGCGCTGGGCTGGCTGACCTTCCATCTGCCGAACCTGTCGAAGCTGTCCCGGACCGGGGACGGGTTCGTCGCCCTGGGCGTGACCTGCATCGCCTATGGCTGCGTCCAGGCGGTCGACGGCTACGGCTTCGTGGGGGTGTTCGCGGCCGCGCTCGCCCTGCGCGCCTCCAGCCGCGGGCACGACTACCATCGCAAGATGCACGACTATGCCGAGGAGCTCGAACGCCTGCTGATGATGGTGCTGCTCGTCGGGTTCGGCGCGGTGCTCGTCGGCGGCGGGTTGCTGCACGCCCTGACATGGCCGGCCGCCGCGTTCGCGCTGGTGGCGCTCCTGCTGGTCCGGCCCCTGAGCGGCTGGATCGGCCTCCTCGGAAGCGGGCGCTCCCTCGGGGACCGCGCGGTCGTCAGCTTCTTCGGCATCCGGGGGCTCGGGACGGTCTATTACCTGTCCTACGCGTTCGGGCATGCCGCGTTCGAGCAGATGGATCTGCTCTGGGCCACGGCCGGCCTCACGGTGCTGATCTCCGTCCTGATGCACGGCGTCACCGTCACGCCGGTGCTGCGCGCCCTCGACCGGAGGATGGGACGCGACACCGCGAGCGCCCAGCTCGACCTGACGCTCGCGCCGCCGCCGGCGTGAACGCCCCAGGATTGCGACGCCCTCAGCGCCCGGCGCCGGGCTCGTGGATCGGGCAGCCGTTGAAGCGCTGGCGGAACGCGGCCGAATGCCTGTAGGGGGCGTTGCGGGCGCGGTTGATGTTGCCGAGTGGCTGGTGCGCGGCGAGCCCGGTCCAGACGCTGAAGCGCATGTGCTCGTCGACGGCGTCGACGCGGCCGGGGTCCCAGCTGTCCTGCGGCTGGACCCGGATGAGCCCGACCCGCTGGAACGGCGCCTCGTCCTCGTCCCATTCGACGGTCGGATCCTCGACCGGCTGGCGTTCGAGGTCGCGGCAGAGCTGGACCCGGAACTCCCAGGTGCCCGCGATGCCGGCCATCGCGGACTGCACCGTCTCGCGGATCGCGTTCGGGCGGCCGGAGGCGTCGATCTTGGTGCCGGTCAGGGCGGTCAGGGCCGGCGCGACGGGGGCCACCGAGAACTTGGCGATGTGGTCGCCGTACCGGAACGGCGTGACGCTGTAGTAGGTCTCGCCCAGCGGGTCGACGTTCGGGGCGCCGCCGAGCGCGCCGACGGTCGGGCTGTCGATGCCGACGGCATGGAGCGCCGTGTTGATCCCGCGCAGCACCGTGGAGGCGGCGACCTTCAGGCCCTCGACCCGGTCGGTGGTGCCGGCGAGCAGCTTCAGGCTGCCGAGGAACGTCTCGGCGTTCGGCGCCTGGAAGACCGTGCCGTTGACCATGATGAAGTTCTGGGTCGTGCCCTCGGCGCCCGGCAGGCGCTCCCCCGCCACGTCGAGCACCTTCAGGGCGAGGCCGCGGGGAAGCGAGACGGCGTCGGGCAGGATATCCCCGGCATTGGTCGACATCCGCATGTAGACCTTGTGCGCGCCGGGCGTGGCGAACAGCCCCTGGGCGAGTTCGGGGGTCAGGTCCGCGTCGATCGTCAGCACGCCTTCGAGGATGCCGTGCGCCTTGGCATGCACGGATCTGACGGCATGGCCGGAATGATCGGCGACGGTCTGCAGGATCCCGTCGAACGTCGCGTTCAACGCGTCGATCGTCGCGTGCTCGTCCGGTCCGACCTGTTCGACGTGGGGGGTGTAACGGACGGGCGCTTGCAAGGTCGGAGGCTCCGGAGCGGTGTGATGCCTGGATGAACGACACCCGCCGCGCTCCGTTCCCGACCCTGCGCCAGCAACAGGCAAGATGTCCGGCGCCGGCGATCTTCGACACAGCCGTCGATGCGCCGGGTATTTTTCATTTCAACCTGACAACACGCCGCGGGCCGCCGTGATTGCGGCGATTGGACCAGCCGCGGCGGCCGCGACTCTGGCCGCACGGAGCCGGGGCGGGGAAACCTGGGCGGCCTCATCCTGATCGCGCCGCGACCAGGGCCTGGTCACGAGCCGCAACCCGAAGGACCTGCCGGCCTTCTGCGCGAAGATCATCGAGGAATGCGCTGAGGGCCGCCATCCCGCCCAGGCCCGCAGCGCCTGACGCGGCCCGGAGCGGCCTCCGGGTGAAGCGGCTTCGACCGGAGGAGGCCATATCTCTACCGGGTCGGGACGACCATCTCGAAGTGCAGGCCATCGGCGTCGATGGTCCGGCGGAAGCGGCCTCCGAGGCTGCGCTCGATGGTCTGCGTGAGGAGGCGCGAGCCGAACCCGGTGCCTTCGGCCTTGACGTGCGTGGGCGCGGCCGCGCCCTCGTTCCAAGTGATCGTCAACGTCCGGTCCGCGACGCGTCCCACCAGCCTGAGCAGGCCGCCCCCGGACAGCGCCCCGTACTTGGCCGAGTTGGTGGCGAGCTCGTGGAGGATCATGGCGTAGTCGTTGACCTGGTCGGGGCCGGCAGCGGCGGCCTCCTCGATGTCGATGGTGACGTTGGCACCCTGGAGGTACGGGGACAGGATGCGCTGCGCGAGCTGCTGCAGCTTGACGTGGCCGTGGTCCGATCCGTGCCGGCGCGTCGCCAGGGTCGTCGCCTCGTGGAGGACCCCGAACCGCCGGGAGAGGTCCTCGGCGAAGCTCGGCGCCGACTTGGCGTCCCGGGCGACCATGGCGGTCAGCGCCCTGGCGACCGTGAACATGTTCGAGACGCGGTGGGCCAGTTCCGCGGTCAGCAACCGCTCGGCCTCCTCGGCGCGCTTGCGATCGGTGATGTCGAGGAAGATGGCCTGCACCCACTCCCCGACCCGGCCCTCGTCACCGCCCACACCGCGGGCGGAGATCCAGCGGGCGTCCGCACCCGTGCCGATGCGGAAGTCGAACGCGTAGGCACGCGGCTCGGTGGCGCTCGCCGCCCAGTCCAGCATCATCGCGTCCCGGTCCTCGGGGTTCACCTGAGCGAACAAGGTGTCGATGCCCACGATGGCCGCGGAGGTCCCCCAGAACGCGCGGCAAAGGCCATCGAGCTGCGCCAGGCGACGGTCCGGGGACCAGGCCCAGAGGCCGACCCCGCCCCGATGGATCGCGCCGGTGAAGCTGGCGAGGGTCCACTCGTCACCGGTCAGGGCAGGATCGTCAGCCATGTGCGTTCTGTTCGGCCAGGGAGGCTGGAGGTCAGGGTTTCGACCACCGGCACTGGAAACCCGGCGGCGGCCCATTTGCTCCATGTCCCGGCCTGCGCGCCGTCACGGACGGATCCCGACGCGACACGTGTGCAATCCCCGTCGCAGCCTTGCAACCGATGCCGGCCTGGCCTGTTGACCGGCCATGTCGCTCAAGCGCGCCCCTGAAGCATCCATCATCCTCGTCGTGGAGGACGATGATCTCGTGCGGATGAATGCCGTCGCGTTGCTCGAGGATGCCGGCTTCGCGGTGATCGAGGCGCGCCATGCGGACGAGGCCTGGTTCATCCTGCACGAACGGTCGGACATCGGCGTGCTGTTCACCGATGTCGACATGCCGGGGTCGATGTGCGGGATGACCCTGTCCGAGCGTGTCCACGATGCCTGGCCCGACATTCGGCTGGTGCTGACCTCCGGGCGGCATCGCTTCTCCGACCGGGACGTGCCCGACCACGGCCAGTTCGTGCCGAAGCCCTACAGCCAGGCCCAGGTCGTCAGGGCCATCCACAGGGCGGATTGACGGTCGGCACCCGTCGCGGGACGACCGGATCACGCCTGGCTGGTGGCCTCCTCGGCCGGGATGGGCCGAGACTCCGCAGGGGCCTGGGGGCGGAAGCGGTTCATCACCCCATGGAGTTCGTCCCAGTCCACCGGCTTCTGCAGGTAGTCGGTGGCGCCGAGGGAGAACGCCAGGTTCCGCTCGTTGAGCACCGTCACGATGACCACGGGCGTGCCGCCGAGTTCGGCATCGCCCCGGAGCGCCCGCAGCACCGACCACCCGTCCATCTGCGGCATGGTCACGTCGAGCAGGACCACCCGCGGCTTCAGGGCCCGGGCCTTCTCCATGCCCTCCCGGCCGTCGGCCGCCACCGCCACCCGGAACCCGTCGCGCTCCAGGAAGCGGGCGACCAGTTCCCGCGTCGCCGGGTCGTCGTCCACGACGAGGACGAGGCCCTGTCCGGGGCCATCGGGCTCGGGAGGCTGGCCCTCCGTGTCGGGCAGGGTCTGGGCCGCATCGCCGGCCGCGGTGCCGGCGATGCGCGCGGGCACCGCCACCGTGAAGGTGGTCCCGTGTCCCTCTGCGCTCGCCGCGGAGATCGCGCCGCCCAGCATGGTGACGAAGGCGCGGGTGATGGAGAGGCCGAGCCCCGTGCCGCCGAACTTGCGCGTCGTCGAGGCATCGGCCTGGGTGAACCGCTCGAACAGCCGCTCCTGCTGCTCGGAACTCATGCCGATGCCGGTATCGGCCACGCGGAACGTCAGCCAGTCGCCCCCCTCCCCCGCGCCACGCCCGACCGACAGCGTGATCCGCCCCGCCTCGGTGAACTTGGCGGCGTTGCCGAGGAGGTTGATCAGGCACTGTCGGAGCTTGGTCACGTCGGTGCGCGCCTCGCCCAAATCCGCGCCGAGGTCGAGGCTCAGGACGTTGCCCTTCTTGGCGACCAGCGCCTCGACGGTCGAGGCGACGTCGCGCACGACGGAGTCGACCGAGAAATCCTCGACATAGGTCTCCATCCGCTCGGCCTCGATCTTCGAGAGGTCGAGGACGGCGTTGATCAGCCCGAGGAGATGGCGGGCGTTCGCCTCGATTTTGCGCATGTCGGGCAGGAGGTTCTCGTGGCCGAGATCCTCCATCTCCTCCTGCAGCATCTCGGAGTACCCGATCACCGCCGAGAGCGGGGTACGCAGCTCGTGGCTCATGTTGGCGAGGAACTCGCTCTTGGCCCGGTTGGCTTCCTCCGCGGCGTGCTTGGCGGCCGCGAGCTGCAGCTCGGCGCGCTTGCGCCCGTCGATATCCGTGACGACCACGACGGCTCCGACGACGCGACCCTCGTCGTCGCGCATCGGGGCGCCCGAGAACCCCACCCAGGCCCGGGTGCCGTCCCCCCGGCGGTAGTCGACCTCGAGCTCGGCGGCCTGTTCCCCATCCCGCGCCACGCGCACGAGCGGCCATTCCTCCGGCTCGACCGGGCGCCCGTCCGCGTGCAGCCCGACCCAGTCGGTCGAGGCTCCGCCGAACGCCCCGGGGGGCATCGCCTGCCCGAGGATGGCCTCGACCCGGGCGTTGTGCCCGACGATGCGGCCGCTGGGGGCCTCGGCGATGAGGACGCCGACGGGCAGCGTCTCCATCACGGTGCGCAAGGTCCCCTCGCTGGCGCGGATCCCGCGGCGCGCCTCCGCCTCGCCGGCCTCGGCCAGGCCCGCCGGGATGGCGCCGGCGAACAGGGTCGCGATGCGGAGGTCGCGGCCCGAGAACGCGTCTGGAAGGCTCGACTGCAGCTTCAGGACGCCGATGGTCGCGTGGCCCCGCAGGATCGGGATGCAGATGGCGGAACGCAGGCCGAGCTGCGCCAGGAGTTCGCGCTTGACCCGGGGGTCGAGGACCACGTCGGGGCAGAGCACCGGCTTGCCGGTCGTCAGGCAATGGCCCGCGAGGCTGCCGTCGATGGGGACCCGCAGGCCGGCATGGGCCGCCAAAGTGCCGCGCGCGGCGCGGTAGGCGAGCGCGTCGCCGTCACGCAATTCGATGACGCCGCCCTCGGCCTGGGGGATGGCATCCATGACGCCGCCGACGAGGGCATCGAGGATGGCGTCCCGGTTCCCGTCCGCCCGTGTGACCGCAGCCTGTGCGGCGATCAGGGCGTTCTGCTGCGCGATCAGCGCGGTCTGGCCCGCCAGGATGCGCTCCCGGTCGGCGGCCGCGCGGCGGAGTTCCATCTGGGACATGACCTGACCGGCCAGCGCCCGCAGGGCCCTGGCCTGCCGGTCGTCGAGCCCCGGACGGGGGACGAGGTCGATCACGCAGAGGCTGCCGAGACGCTGGCCGCCGCGCGCCTGCAACGGCGCCCCGGCATAGAAGCGCAGGTGCGGCGCGCCGGTCACGAGGGGATTCGCCCGCGTGCGGGGGTCCTGGGTGAGGTCGGGGATCACAAGCAGATCGGGGGCGCCCAGGACGTGCGCGCAGACGGACTTGTCGAGGGATGTCTCGCACGGCGCGAAGCCGGCCCGCGCCTTGAACCATTGCCGGTCGCCGGCGACCAGGCTGACGAGGGCGACCGGGGCCGCACAGGTCATGCGCGCCAGCTCGACGATGTCGTCGAACCCCTCCTCCGGGGGCGTGTCGAGGATGTCGTAGTCCCGCAGCGCATCGAGGCGGCGGGCATCCGCGACCTCGGGGGGCAGTGTGATCGGGTCGGTCATGGGCGGCTCGCTGACGGGGCTGGTGCACTCGCCTTCGCGAGGCCGCGTTCCGACGCGATTCAGATAGCCGGGACCCTCGACAACCCGGTGGCCCCGTCCTGGTTGCCGCGACGTCCATCCCCATCGGCTCCGAGGGCCGTGGGCGCGGCGGCTTCCTCGTCCCGGGGGCTCGTCAACCGCATCGCGGCCGGGACGAGGGGGCCGAGGGCGGGCTTGGCGGCCAGCGCGTCGCCCGGGCCCCGGCCGGCCGCGCCGCCCGGCCGGTACCGGAGCGCCGGGCGCTCGACCAGGGACCAGCTCAGGAGACCGAGGGGGATGGCGGCCGCGAGGGCCAGGGCCGCCTCCGTCCAGGGGGAGATTCCGGGCACCCGGGCGACCAGCAGGTTCTGGATCGGCCAGGCGTAGAGGTAGAGCCCGTAGGAGGGGTCGACCTGCGCGGTGGCGCGGCTGAGGGCGTTGGGGCGCACCGCGAAGGCGAACCAGAAGATCAGGTATCCGCCGAGGACCGCGAAGGCCGGCTCGGCCAGCGGCGGGCTGAACATCAGCGGCAGGAGCAGCAGGGCGGCGAGCGCCGCGCCCCGGCCGGTATAGGCGATCCGGTCGGCGAAGAGCTGGAAGGCGCCCCCGCAGGCGAACACGAAGGTGAGGCGGATCATCTCCGACAGGGCGCCGAGCCCGTCGCCCGGCTGGCCGATCGGCAGGAGGAGGCGCCGCAGGACCAGGAGGCCGCCGAGTCCCGCCAGCAGGGCGAGGTAGCGGCCCCGCCGCCGCAGGGCGCGGGCGGTGCCGACGAGGCCGAGCAGCAGGTAGCAGCCGAACTCGCAGGGGATGGTCCACATGGAGCCGTCGAGCAGCGGGTAGGGCAGCGTCGCGAAGGCGCCCGGGACGACCGGCATGAGCAGCAGCGCCAGCCGGACCAGGATCTCCGGCGGCGAGGCGGCCGCGAGGTCGCCGCCGGCCAGCGGGGCGACGACGGCGATGCAGAGGAGCGACGCGACCACGAAGGCCGGATAGATCCGCAGCACCCGCCGCATCAGGTAGTCCGGGAAGGAGCGCTTGGCGCGGTAGCTCGCGGTGATCAGGTAGCCGCTGACCAGGAAGAAGCCGTCGACCGCCACCTCCCCGAGGGACAGGGTGCCGAAGACCCGCGTGAGCAGCTCGCGCGACCGGTTCCCGTCCACCAGTTCGGGGGCGTGGGCCAGGATCACCAGGACCGCGAACAGCAGGCGCAGCGACCCGAAATTGTTCGCCCGGTCGCCCCGGCCGCCCGCCGCCTCCGCCACCCCTGCCCGCTCCGCGATCCTCTGACGGGGTCAGGGGCCGGGAAACGCGGCGCGAATGCAAGGGTGCGGCGGCCACACCGGCGCCGGATCTGCGGCCACGCTTCCGGGCCCCCGACAGCCTCACGCCCGGGCCGCCGCCGCGCCCAGGTCGGTCCGGAACGCGTGGATCATCGCCGCGCGCCGGCTCGGGCTGACGAGGAGCCGGACGGCCGGCGGGGCGTCCCAGAACACCGTCACCTCGCCGTCGGTGAGCACCGCCCAGAGGGTCACCGCGGCCGCCCGCACCTGGAGGACCCGGTCCGACAGCCACACGGCCTCGGGACGGCCCGGGACGAACCCGCGCGACAGGCGCTCGTCCCACCGGGCCAGGTGCGTGTCGAGCCGCGCGTCGATGAGGGCGCGCCGGTCGCAGTCCGGCGGCCAGGCGACCGGCATCCGGAACAGCAGCTCGCGGCTCACGCCGCCGCCTCCAGAGCGCGCCGCGCCGACGCGGCGGCCGGTTCGGCGCCCGCGTCACGACCCGGACCCGGAGACGGCTCCGGGTGCCGTCCGGCGGTCCGGCGGAGGCGCCCTTCGAGGCCGATCCAGAGGCCGGCGGTCACGGCGGTCCCGGCCCCGACGACGCCGAGCGCCGACAGGCCGGCATGGACGCAGGCGCCGATCAGCACCGTATTGACGGCGATCGTGATCCTCTCCACCGCCGCCTCCTCGCCCTGGGTCGAGCGCACCAGCGCGACGATCGCGCACAGGCGCCCGAGATCCGGCGCCGAGAGGCCGATCGGCACCGCCCCGTCGCCGGAGAGGAAGGCCGGCCCCACGGCCACCGGTACGTCGGAGCGGGCATGCGGATCCGCCCCGTGCACCGCGTGGACGTGGATGATCCGGTGCCCGAGGAAGCGCTGCTGGGCGAGATAGCTGGCGGGGGTATGCGCCGCGCTGCGGACGAAGTGGCGCGTCGCCCCGAGCCGGGCCGCGAGGTCGTGGGCCTCGTCCGCGTGCCCCGGCCGGAACAGCACGGTCTCGCGCAGGCCGAGTTCGGCCATCCGGCCGCCGAACGCGCCCGGCGGCAGGCCCGCCGGGTCCCAGGCGACGCTGTCGTCGAGCAGGATCTCGTCGGCCTCGCGGATCGCCAGCAGCGCCCGGACATCGCGCACGACGATCCCCTGCTCGGCGAGGCGCTGGGCGATCTCGGCGGCGGCGAGGCGCCGCTGCACGAGCACGGTGCTGAAGAAGTCCGGCCGCAGCACGGCCTGCGCGAGCGGCGTGCCGCCCGAGAACAGGGCCGAGGCGCCGACGCAGAGCATCAGCGGCGTACTCGCATCAGCGAAGGCCGTGGCCGCCCGGGAGCGCGGCTCCGTGGCGAAGATCGAGATTGCGGCCTCGGCCGCGCCGCGCAAGGCGGGCCGGTCGTCGCCGGCCGCGGCGGCGAGGCGCTCGAACAGCCGTATCTCGGCCCGGCGCAGGGCCGCGCGGGTCACCAGATCCCAGCTCCGGAACAGCCACAGCATGAGCGCGGCGGGCAGGTGGTCGCCGTTGACCAGCGCCAGGGCGGACAGGAGCGTCAGCACCGTCGTCGCGTCCGCCCGGTGCTGCCGCAGCTGCCGCCATGCCTGCCGCGCCGTCGGCCACGAGGCGACCGCCAGGGCCGCCGCGCTCGCCGGCAGGAGCGGCGGAAAGGCCGCCGCGCCGAGCGCGAGGGCGAGGTTGGCGTGGAGCAGGACGGCCCCGCCCTCCGGATTGGTGAAGGGCGCCACCGCGCGCCGGCGCAGGATCGCCGCGATCGACTCGGCCTCCGCGACGAGCCGCAGGAGACCGTGCGGGTCGCCCGGGTCGCAGCGGAGGTCGAGGAACCCGCCCCGGGCCGAGCGGCGCTCGACCGCGACCACCCCCTCGCACCGGGCCAGGACGGCCGCGACGATCGCCAGCGCCGCCCGGTCGCGCAGCGCGTGATGCGACAGCCGGACCCGGTCGCCGCCGCGGGGCTGCAGGCGCCAGGTCGAGAGCAGGCGGCCCGAGCGCCATACGGTGACGGGTTCCTGCCAGACCCGCTCGGCGACCTGCCGGGTGAAGGCCGAGCTGCGCAGGTTCTCCCGGGAGCCCGTGTCCCGCATCACCCGGGCGATGGCGCGCAGCCCCGCCCCGGCCGCGACCGGCGCGCCGAACCGCAGCTCGATCCGCGCCGCCGCGAGGTCGAAGTGGAGCCGTTCCAGCCGGTCGAGCCGCAGGCAGCGGTGCAGGAACGCGGACAGGTCCGGCTCGCGGCCGAGCTGCCCCGCGACCGGCCCGGTCAGGATGACCCTGGCCCCGACGACCTTGACCGCGAGCGGCGGGACCGCCGAGAGGGCGCGTCGGATCGGCGCGAGGTTTGGCGGCGCGAGACCTGTCGGCGCGAGACCGGTCTGCAGGATCGCGGTCGCCATCTCAGACGAAGGCCACGACGAGGGCGGCGACGCCGAGGAACTTCATGCTCTGGTTCTCGTCGATGGTGATGAGGCCCATGGTCGAGTCGAGCAGGAAGGCGATCTCCGCCGAGAGCTGCCCGTTGTAGTCGCGCAGCGACGCGACGTCCTTGCCGATCAGCTTGAGCCGGGCCACCGTTCCCGGGCCCGCGAAGTGCCGCTCGTTGGTGACGATGAACGGGATGATCGTCGCCACCGTGACGGCGGATTCGCGCAGGTTGGCCACCAGGGCGTTGCGCCGGCCGAGCCGCTGCACGATCGCCTTCAGGTCGCGGAAGCTCGTTTTGCGGCGCAGGCCGGCCGCCCGGCGGATGCCGCCGCGGGGGGCTTCGCCGTCGGCGAAGATCTCCGTCGTCAGGGCGTTGAGATCCTGCTCGACCATGCGCAGCGTGCTGGCGAGCTGCCCGACGAGGGTGTCGAGGAGGTCGACCAGCATGTCGGCGGCCGTGTCGACCCGCGGCAGGCCGCTGCGCCGGCGCGGCTCGGCATAGGTGCGGAAGGCCTGGAGGTCGCCCTGCCGCATGCTGATCAGGCGCTGGCGGTCGGCGATCAGGCCGACCGGGAGGTTGACCGGCACGTCGGCCTCGAAGGACGGCAGCCAGCAGATCAGGTTGAGCGCGTCCCCCTCCACGAAGATGCGGCTCGATTCCTCGATCTCGTGGAGCTCGTCCGGGCTGAACAGCTCGACGCCGAGCGTCGCGGAGACCAGCGCGCATTCCTCGGGCGTGGCGGCCAGGAGGTCGACCCAGAGGGACTGGGCGAGCCGCGCGCGCCGCTCCTCCGCGGGAAGGCGGTCGAGGGGATGCAGGCAGGTCTCGCCGCGGACGAAGGTCAGGATCACGGCGCGTCGGTCCTCTGTGGGGGCGTTCGGGATGCGCGCGGAGGGCGCCGGGCGGTCACCGGAGGAGGTTGATGACGCCCGCCGTCCCCGCCCGGCGCTGGAGCGGGCGCAGGGCGTTGCCGAGGGCACCGAGGGCGGAGACGTTGTTGAAGAACACCGAGTGCCAGATGTTGAAGCCGGCCAGGAACACGCCGGCCACGCAGATGCCGTTGGCGCCGCGGATCAGGTTCCAGCTCTGGCCGACATTCGTGTGCAGCGCCCGGGCGATGTCGAACAGTTCGCCCA
>CAXTCV010000046.1:3324-5789 GCA_964242725.1 uncultured Methylobacterium sp. | reverse complement strand
CAGCTCTGGCCGACATTCGTGTGCAGCGCCCGGGCGATGTCGAACAGTTCGCCCATCCGCCGCAGGTTGCCCTCCAGGAACACCACCTGCGCCGTGTCGGTGGCGATGCCGGCGGCGCCGCTCAGCGAGACCGAGACGTCCGCCTGGCGCAGGGCGAGGGCGTCGTTGATGCCGTCGCCGACGAAGCAGACGCGGCGCCCCGCCCGCTGCAGCCCCGCGATGACCGCCGCCTTGTCCTCCGGCAGGACCTCGGCGAAGTAGCGGTCCATCCCGAGCTGGCCGGCGAGCTGGCGGGTCGGCCGGTCGTGGTCGCCCGACAGGATGATCAGCTCCCGGATGCCCCCGGCGCGCAGGCCCTGCACGGCGTCGGCCGCCTCGGGCCGCTGCGACGGGCGCAGGTCGACCAGGCCGGCCGGCGCGTCGTCCACGCCCATGTAGATCAGCGTGTGGCCGGCCTCGCGCCGCGGGGCCATGGCGCCGTCGAAGGAATCCGGGAAGGCGAGGCCCTCCCGATCCATGAACCGGCGGCTGCCGAGCCGGATCCGCCTGCCCTCGATGGTCACGGTGAGGCCGAAGCCGAGGGCGTAGTGCGAGGCGTCGAGCACCGGCAGGGGGCCGCCGCCCTGCGCGTGGTGGTGAGCGACGATCGCCCGGGCGATCGGATGGGAGAAGTTCTGCTCGGCCGCCGCGGCCAGCCGCAGCATCGCCTCGGGCGCGAGCGCGCCGCAGGCCACCACCTCCCCGACCTCGGGCACCGGGCGGGTCAGCGTGCCGGTCTTGTCGAACACCACGGTGTCGATCTTGGGCAGCGTCTCCAGCGCGCGGCCCTGCTTCACCAGGATGCCGGAGCGGATGCAGGCCGACAGGGAGGTCACGACGGCGAGCGGCGCCGCCATGCGGATGCCGGTGCCGAGATCCGAGTTGATGACCGCCAGCGCGGCGCTGGACCCGATCAGCCCGCCGGCCAGCGCCGCGACGCCGAGCGCCGGCACCACGATCGAATCGGCCAGCGCCTCGCCCCGGGACTGGAGTTCCAGCTTGTGCGCGACGGTCTCGCGCAGGATGTCGGCGATCTTGCCCGCGGTGGTGTCCCGGCCGGCCCGCTCGACCCGCACGCGGATCTGGCCGGCGACCAGCAGGGTCGCGGCCAGCACCGGGTCGTCGGCGCCGCGCTCGACCGGGGCCGCCTCGCCGGTCAGGGCCTGCTGGTCCAGCATGCCCTCCCCCGACTGGACCGTCCCGTCCACCGGGACCGCCTCGCCGGTGTTGACGACGATCACGTCCCCGGCCCGGATCTCCTCGACCGGCACCTCGGCGGTGGAGCCGTCCGGGCGTTCCAGGCGCACGATGCTCGGCTGGCGGCCGAAGGCGTCGACCAGGAGCCGCGCCGATTGCGCCTGGGTCCTGCGCAGCAGCGTGCGCCCGACGCTGAGGAAGAAGGCGGTCATCGCGCCGGCGAAGATCTCGCCGGTGAACAGGCAGGTGGTGAAGATGATGCTGTCGAGCACGTCGACGGCCAGCCGCCGCTCGCGGACGAGGACCCGCGCGGCCTGGCGATAGCTGGGCAGGGCCGTGGCGAGCATCAGCGCGGTGCCGGCCGGCAGGAGGGCCGGCGCCGCGAAGGTCGCCACGCCCGAGAGCACCAGGGACGCGGTGGCGACCGGCAGGTCGAGCCGCTGCAGGACCGGGCCGACGGCGTCGCCGGCCCGGTCCCGGACCGCCCGGTGCAGCCCGTGGACGATCTGCTGGGGATGGATCAGGGCCGGGTCGAACCGGACCGTGAGGCTTCCGCCGATCCCGTCCACCCGGAAGGCCAGGATGCCGAGCAGGCCGTCGAGGCCCTCGGCCGCCGCGTCCCAGGCGGGGGGGCGGCCGCGCAGGCCCGGATGACGCAGCCGGAGCAGCCCCGGCCGCTCCTCCTGGCGGATCCAGTCGCTGATCAGGCGGCCGTAGCGGAAGAACGACCGGCGGCGATGCCTGCCGGCCTCCGGATCGTCGAGGTCGACATCGAGATCGAGCGGGTCCGCCGGCCGGTCGCGATAGGTCGCCACCACCGCGTCCCGGGCGCCGGCCACGTGGCTGATCTCGGCCTCGCGGAGCTTGCGGTCGATCGTGACCGACCGGACGGCGGGCGAGGCCAGCGTCACCCGCAGGAAATCGGCCGTCCGGTCGGGCGAGGCGAACCATTCGGGGCCGCCCACCACGAAGCGGTCCGGCCCGGGGATCCGGACCGAGAAGCGCGCCGATCGGGGGTTGGCGGAGGCGTCGGCGCCGATGGAGGACATGGTGCCGGACCGCGTCTGCGGGTTCTAGCGCTCGCCTTCGAACGGGCCCGCCAGGGCGTCGATCCGGGTGCGGGTGTCGCCGTCGACATGGCCGTTGCGGAGGGGGGCGCCGTGGGACTCGGCCGCGTGCGAGTCGTGGGACCCGTGCGAGTCGTGGGATCCGTGCAGGCCGTGCGACCC
>CAXTCV010000046.1:0-3224 GCA_964242725.1 uncultured Methylobacterium sp. | reverse complement strand
CGTGCGAGTCGTGGGACCCGTGCGAGTCGTGGGATCCGTGCAGGCCGTGCGACCCGTGCGGGGCCGTCGGTGGAACCGACGCGGTCGCCTCCTCCTTCAGCAGGAGGCGGCGGGAGCGGGCCGCGAGGGCATCGTGGCTGCCGTCCGAGAGGCCGCGCCGGACCGCGCCCCCGTCGGGCAGCAGGTCGTGCACGTACGTCGCCGCGAAGACGCTGCCGTAAGCGAGGGCGTAGCTCAGGGAGTACACCCCCGAGCCGACGACCCGCTTGGTCGCGGCCGCGGCCCGGTGGGCCGAATCCCGCGCATGGGCGGCCGGCACGTCGAGGGCGCCGGCGGCGGTCTCGAGCGTCTCGCCGAGGATTGCGAACGGATCCTGGGCGGTGGCTGTGGAAGAACTCATGACGCGGTTGTCCTTGCGGGGATGACGTGGATGCGAACGGGGTTGGCTCAGGCCGAGAGGGCTCCGAAGAGCCATTCGGTGAGCGCGAGGGCGGCGCCGGCCATCAGGGCCGCGGAGGCGGCCGTGAGCAGGAGGCCGGCCGCGATCAGCAGGCCGTCCCGGCGGATCAGGCCGATGGCCAGGATGAAGACGGTGAGGGCGAGGGGCGCGTTCGTCCCCGGGATCGGCAGCGCGATCAGCAGCGCCAGGATGATGACCGCGACGCCCACGACCCGCTGGCCGCCTCTGCCGTGGAAGGCTGCGCCGCGCGGCCGCGTGACGCCGTCGATCCGCCGCAGCAGCGGCAGCATCGCCCGCACCGCCCGCTTGAGCGGTTTGGCCGGGATCCGCTTGTCCAGCAACGCGGGCGGCAGCCAGACGCGGTCCCGGGCCGTGACCATCTGCGCGCCGATCATCGCGGTGGGGATGGCGATCACGAGGGACACGCCCGGAATCGGGACCGGTATGATCTCGGGCACCGCCAGGGCGGCGAGGGGGATGCCGAAGGCGCTGGTCTCCAACCCGCCGAGCAGCTCGCGGACGGTGATCATCTCCGCATCGCCCCGGCGCAGGACGGCCGCGAACAAGTGTGTGAGATCGCTGGCCTCAACCGCTTCGCGCGGGACATGATCGCGCGCGAAGACCGAGCCGAGACCTGGAAGAGCGAGTGCGGCGGTCATGGCGAGATCTGCGGGGCCGGGGGATAGACTTGCAGCCTCTCGAAATGCATGGGCCGCTTCCTCCGGACGGGCGCAGGATTCTGATCTGCAGGATGGGATCAGCTTCAAGGGAGAACCATGACGTCCGTATTACAGGCGCGGACCTGAGGATCCTCTATCCGGACCGGTGCGGAACCTTCGACGCGTGCTCCTCGGGCCGGTCCAGCGCTGGACCGGCCGAGACCTGTGCTTTGTGACGGGCGGGCCGGTTGTCCCTGCGGCGGCGCGTGCCCTGGAGCATCATCCCGAGAACGGCCGCCGGGGCGGTCAGGCGTCCCGGGTCCGGGGGACCGCCACGGCCGAAAGCCGGGCCTGATGCACCACCTCCTCGGGCGTCGGCGGGTTGGCCGGGTGGTAGGACAGGCAGAGCGGCGTGCGCAGCCGGGCCGGACGCCCCGACCCCTCGGTGGCGAAGTAGAACTCCCCTGCCCCGAGCTTGCCGATCTCGGCGGCGGTGCCGCCGTTGGCCGCGAGGATCTCCTGGGCGGCCGCGATGGTGGCCGGCGCGCTCTGCCGGCCGAAGAACTGCGTCGTGCAGTTGGAGACGACCTGGTTGTGGATGCCGCGGGGCACCTGCGTCGCCACGATCATCCCGAGCCCGTACTTGCGGCCCTGCGCCACGAGCTTGATGCCGCTGCCGAGGCTCGCCGACGCCCGCTGGGCGGGCAGGAAGGTCTGCGCCTCGTCGACCACGTAGAGCATGCCGCGGGGCGACGGGTTCTTCTTGATCCAGCCGAACAGCGTCATCTGGAGCCGGTTCACGAAATCCTCCCGGGCCGCCTCCGAGGCCAGCCCCGACAGGTTGATCACCGAGATGCGGGTGCGCGCCGGGTCGGGCCCGAAGAACAGGTGCCGCGGGTCGAGCACCGTGCCCTCCACCTTCAGGAGCGGGTTCGTCGCCACCGCGGCGTGGAGCTGGTCCGCCAGGCCGGCCGCGTGCCTGGCGGCGTTGCCGATCTCGCTGGTCCCGTCGGGCAGATCCGCCAGCAGGGCGATGAAGGCGCTGAGCTTGCCCCCGCCCCGGTCGGCGAAACGATGGAGTGCGCCGGCCAGGACCCCGCGCAGGAGATTGGTCTTGGCGCCGGCCAGCGGCCCGAGGGTCTCGGCCGCCATCTCGATGGCCTGCTGGCGCTCGTCCCGGTCCGCGCCCAGCTCGGCGAAGTCGGGCAGGACGGAGAGGAACAGCGGGTTGCCGGCATGCACGCCCGGCGTCCAGACCACGACCTCGACCCGCTCGGCATAGAGGGCCGCCTTGCGGTCGTCCTCCGGGGAAAACCCCTTCGGCCGCTCCGGCCACGGGTCGCCGAGCCGGGAGAGATCGTTGTTGGGATCGATCACGATGGCCGGGAGCCCCGCCAGGGCGGCCTCCTCCACGAGGCGGCGCAGGAGCACGGTCTTGCCGGAACCCGAGCCCGCGATGATCGCCGTGTGGCGGGGCAGCAGGCGCAGCGGCAGGCTCACGGCGGGCGCGTCGGGGGTGAGCCGATGGCCGACCGGGATCGCGTCCGGCGCGGTCGCCGGCGCCGGTCCCGCGGCCCGCGCCGGCGGCGAGCCGGGCTGGTCCGCGGCGGAGGGCCCGGACCCGGCTTGCGGCGCGGTCTCGGGGGCGGCTTTGGCGGCGGCGGGGCGGTCCGCCGGTCCTCCGGCATCCGATCTGGCGTCCGGCCCGGCCGGGATCGCCGCGCCACCGCCCGTGTGGTCGAGGCCCGCTTCCTGGAAGAAGGCCGTCTTCACCAGGGGCTGCTCGGCGCGGATCCAGCGCTCGAACCGGTCGGAGACGCCCTCCGCCTGGGCCCAGGCGTGCAGGTCGCGCAGGCCGACGAAGACGCGCAGATCCGCGTCCGAGGGGTCGATCGCCCGGCCCCCGGCTGCCGTGAACGCCTCGATGAGCTGCTTCGTCTTGGCCCCGCCCGGCATCGGCCCGCGGCGGACCAGCAGCAGATCCCGGTCGGGGATCCGCGTCGAGATGCCCGAGGCCGTCAGCGCCGCCCGCAGGCGCGCCTGGAACGCGATGGCGTTCTGGTGCTGGAGCGCCCGGTAGCAGACGTGCCGCTCGCGGTCGTTCT
>CAXTCV010000045.1:0-22643 GCA_964242725.1 uncultured Methylobacterium sp. | reverse complement strand
CGAAGGACGGGTGGAACAGCGAGCCCTGCCCCTCGATCAGGTCCCAGTGATTCGGGGCGGCCTCCGGCGAGATCGTCTCGACGGCGCCGGAGATGAAGTCGGCCACCACGGCGTCGATGGCCACGCCCCGGCCGGAGATGAACACGCCGGTCTGGCCGGTGGCCCGGAAATCCGCGTCGAGGCCGCGCTCGCGCATCCCGCGCTCCAGGGCCAGCACGGTGTATTTCTTCCCGACCGAGCAGTCGGTGCCCACGGTCAGCAGGCGCCGGCCCGCGCGTCGGGTGCCCTTGCCGGTCGGGAAGCGCTCGTCGGTGTGGCGCACGTCGTGGAGCTGGCGGCCGCGCCGGGCCGCGGCCTCGGCGATGGCCGGCACCGCGCCGAGCTTGACGTGCAGGCCGCTCGCCACGTCGAGGCCCGCCTCGATCGCGGCCACGATCTCCGTCACCCAGTGGTCCGGCAGCACGCCGCCGGCGTTGACGACGCCGATCACCAGGGTCCGGCAGCCCTTGGCCAGGGCCTCGGGCAGGGTCATGTCGGGGATGCCGAGATCGGCCGCGCAGCCGGGCAGCCGCATCTGGCCGATGCACCAGTCCGGCCGCCAGTCCTTGATACCGTAGGCGGTCTTGGCCGCCAGCGTGTCGGGCACGTCACCCAGGAACATCAGGTAGGGCGTGGCGATCTGCATCGGACGGGACACCTTCTCGGGAGGCCGGCGCCCCGTCTATGCGGGATCGGGCCTGTCCGGCGCAATGCACGATGGCGGCCAGGCAGTGGACCGGGCCGCCGTTCGGCGCATGCCGGCACTGTGCCCGAGCCGCAGACCCTGCTCAGGATCAAGGTCGCGCCTGGGCGGACCGCCCTCACCCCGGCGGCAGGCGCAGGCCTCGCTCAGGCGGCGCGTCGTCGCGCGGCCGCCGCCGCGTCCGCCACCCGCTCGACCGGGCCTAGGACGCCCGTCGGCCGGACCATGCCCTCGGCCCCCGCCAGGGCACCCGGACGCAGTTCGAGCCCGAGGAAGCGCGCGCGCTCGAACGGCCCCGGCAGGGTCAGCGCCGCCGCCAGCGCCCCCGCGAAGCCGAAGCGGGCGTAGTAGGGCGCATCGCCGACCAGCAGCACGGCGCCGTGGCCGAGGGCCTCCGCCCGGCCCAGCGCGGCCTGCATCATCACCGAGCCGAGCCCCTGGCCCTGGATCGCCGGGTCGACCGCGAGCGGCCCGAGCAGCAGCGCCGGGCGCGCGGCGCCGGCCTCGACGGGCCACAGACGCAGGGTGCCGACGAGCCGGCCGGCGCGGGTCGCCGCGAAGGCGAGGCCGCGGGCCGGCAGCCGTCCCTCGCGCAGGCGCTCGGAGGTCTTGGCGAGTCGGTTGCCCGGGAAGCACGCGTCGAGCAGGCGCTCGCGCGCCGGGATGTCGTGGCCGTGCTCCGCGCGGATCTCGATCATGACAGGGCCCTCCCCGGGGCCGGCATGCGGGAGAAGCGATGGATCGTCCCGGCGGGCGATCGGGCCTGGCCGTCGCGTCCCGAGAAGCGACGGCGGCCCTCAACGCCGCGTGACCGCAGGATGGTTCCGGACGAACGGAATCCGTGCGGCCCCATCCTGCCGCGGGCCACCCACCGGGAACGGTCCTTCACGGGGGCCGCCCGGAGCATCCCGGGCGGCCGGCGCGATCAGATCACGATCTGCTGGAGGGGCGGGAAGCCGTTGAAGGCCACCGCCGCGTAGGTGGTGGTGTAGGCGCCCGCCCCCTCGATCAGCACCTTGTCGCCGATCGAGAGCGAGACCGGCAGCGGGTAGAGCTGCCGCTCGTAGAGCACGTCCACCGAGTCGCAGGTCGGCCCGGCGATGACGCAGGGCTCGGTCTGCTCCCCGTCCCGCGCGGTGCGGATCGGGTAGCGGATCGCCTCGTCCATGGTCTCGGCGAGCCCGCCGAACTTGCCGATGTCGAGATAGACCCAGCGCACCTCGTCGGCCGCGGCGGACTTCTTCGAGACCAGCACCACCTCGGCCTCGATCAGGCCGGCATTGCCGACCATGCCGCGGCCCGGCTCGATGATCGTCTCGGGGATCCGGTTGCCGAAATGCTTGGTGAGCCCCCGGAAGATCGCCTCGCCGTAGCTCTCCACCCCCGGCACCGCCTTGAGATACCGGGTCGGGAAGCCGCCGCCGAGATTGACCATCGACAGGCCGATGCCGCGCTCCGCGCATTCGTGGAAGATCGCCGCCGCGGAGCCGAGCGCCCCGTCCCAGGCCTCGGTGTTGCCCTGCTGCGAGCCGACGTGGAACGAGATGCCGTAGGCCTCGAGACCCTGCCGGTGAGCGTGCTCCAGCACGTCCGCGGCCATCTCGGGCACGCAGCCGAACTTGCGCGAGAGCGGCCAGTCGGCGCCGGCGCCGTCGCACAGGATGCGGCAGAACACGCGCACATCGGACGCCGGCACGCCCACGGCCTCGGCGGCCCGGGCGATCTTCTCGACCTCGGCCTGGCAGTCGACCGCGAACAGGCGGATGCCGAGCGCGAGGGCGCGGCCGATGCAGCGCTCCTTCTTGATGGTGTTGCCGAAGGAGATCCGGTCGGCGGTGGCGCCGGCGGCGAGCACCATCTCCATCTCGACGACGGAGGCGGTGTCGAAGCAGGAGCCCATCTCGGCGAGCAGGCCCAGCACCTCGGGGGCCGGGTTCGCCTTCACGGCGTAGAACACGCGGGTGTCCGGCAGGGCACGGGCGAAGGCGGTGTAGTTGTCGCGCACGACATCGAGATCGAGGACCATCACGGGGCCCTCGTCCTGACCGAGGTCGCGGCGCGCGCGCAGGTAGTCACGGATGCGATCGGTCATGGTCGTCTCCCGGCACGGGTTCGCGTGCGCCCTTCGCGGGGCGCGCTGTCGAAGGTGACGGCCTGACAGGCCGCCGGCGTCAGGGGGCGAGGCGTCGCGCAGACTCACGCGGTGTGGAGACGCGTGCATCCGTGCGGGCGCAGGGCACCCGGAAGCTGCCGTGGATTGGAAGGGAGGACCCCCACCGCACGCCGGGCAAAGAGAAACAAGCCTCTTCGGTGCCGGCCTTTGGAGGGCCGACGAGACCAAAAAAGCCCGTTCGTCGTTGCTTTAAGCTGCGTCCCCCGTGGAGAGCGGGGTTCGCCGGTTTCGCCTCCGGCTGCCGGTTGTTGTCGGGGTCCGGTGTCGCCACCTGGATGCCGGCCGTAGGGATCCACCCTTGCGACCATCGATCCTTTAAGACCCCTGGCGGCTGTCCGGCAGTTGACCGGATGCCCACCAACCGACACGCGGCCACAGGCACGTGCGAAATTGGGCAAGCGGCATATACGGGGCCGTCCCCGCATCGGCAAGGGCGATACAACCTGCGGCGGCCGCTTTTGCGATGGAAATCCACACCCCGGGCCGTCCGTTGCAAAAACGGCGCATCCCGGGGGGCCGGGCGGGCTTCCCAAGCGGAGCGGAAGCGGGCATCTGACGGCGAGCGTGGCGGAGGCAGGCGGGTGAGCGATGGGCGGGCCGAGCAGATCCTCCGCGACGGCGCGGTCGTGAGCGCCCCGATCCGCCACGCGGTCGCCGTCGATCTGCCCGAGCCGGTGATCCGCCCCGCCACGCTCGCCGATCTCGACGCCCTCGTCGCCCTGGAACACGCCGCCTTCGCCACCGACCGGGCCGAGCGCCGGGCGATCCGCCACGCGATCCGGTCGCCGACCATGGACGTCCTGGCGGCCCTGCTCGACGTGGCGGACGGCGCCCCGGACCCGGTGCTCGTCGGCGCCGCGGTGCTGGAGCGGCGGCGCGGCAGCCGCATCGCCCGCCTGGCCTCGATCGCGGTGGCGCCGAACCGCGGCGGCCTCGGGCTCGGCGGAAAGATCCTTGGCGCCGCGGAGGCGCGGGCCCACGCCCATGGTTGCGACCGCCTGCGGCTGGAGGTGCGGGCCGACAACGGTGCCGGCATCCGCCTCTACGAGCGCCGGGGCTATGTCCGCTTCGCGGTGCGTCCCGACTATTACGAGGACGGCATGGAGGCGTGGCGCTACGAGCGCGCGTTGTAGCCCCGGGTCCGCGCGTCGATCTCCGCCGCCCGCGCGCGGTGTGCGCCACGGCGCGCACGCTGTTGGCCGCGCGCCCCGTCTGGTTGGCCACCGTGCGGACGCCGGTCACGTTGGCGGCCAGCCGCCCGGTCCCGCCCGCGGCCATCCGCACGCTGCGGGCGATCGCACCGGTGGCCGCCCCCCCGGCGATGCCGCAGCCGGATCGCCTCAGGCAAGCGCAACCGCCGACGCCGGCGATGCCGCGATTCCCCTGTCAGACCGGGTCCTGCGCCGGAACCGCGCGATCAAGCGCGCCGCCTGGGCGCTGCGCAGGCGGCGACCGAGGAGCTCGGCACGTCGGTCCGGGAGGTCGGCCGTCGGGTCGAGGGTTCGGCGGAACGCGCGCAGGCCGCCGCCGACCAGGTCGACCAGACCGGCACCCCGGTGCAGGACTTGAACAGCGCCGTCAGCCGGATCGGCGACGTGGTCGGGCCGATCTCGTCGATCGCCGGGCCGACCAACCTGCTGGCGCTGAATGCCACGATCGAGGCGACCCGCGGCGGCGTGGCCGGGCGGGGTTTTGCGGTGGTTGCCCCCGAAGTGAAGGCCCTGGCCGAGCAGGCCGCCAAGGCCACCGGGGAGATCGCCGGGCAGATCGCCCGGGTCCAGGGCTCGACGGCTCGGGCCGTGTCGGCGATCGGCGCGATCACGGTCCGCATCGAGGCGACCAACGGCGCGGCGACCCAGGAGATCGTGCGCAACGCCGGCCAGGCGGCCCAGGGCACCGGCGCGGTGACCAGCACCGGCGTGCGCGTCGCCGGGACCGCCGAGGAGACCGGACGGGCGGCGAGCCAGGTCCTCGACGCCGCCTCGAAGCCGTCGAGCCAGTCCGCGCACCTCGAGACCGAGGTCGCCCGCTTCCTCGACACCGGCCGGGCCGCCCGACCGGCGCGCGGGCGCCGAGCCGACCGGCCCCCGCCCCGTTCCCGCCCCGTTAAAGGAGTCTTACCAAGTCCGGCCCTACCGTGCCGACACCGTCCCGAAACCCCTCGACGCTCATGAGTCGCCGTCCATGGCCGTGATCGCCGCCTTCATCATCAATGCCGGGCTCAACTTCGTCCTCGGCCTGCTGATCGCCAAGCTGCTCGGGCCGGCCGATTTCGGCCGGTTCGCCCTGGCGACCACCGGGGCGACCGTGCTCAACACGGTGCTGTTCGAGTGGCTGCGGCTCTCGGCGACGCGCTTCTACTCGGGGCGGGTGCGGGTGGACGAGCCCTGGATCCGCCACGGGCTCGACCGGGCCTATCTGCGCATCGGCCTGCTGCTCTTCGCCGCCGCCGCCCTGTGCGGGGCCCTCGGTCTCGGCGACGGCGCGGACGGGCACGCGGCGGTGCTGTGCGGCACAGGGCTGGCCGCGCTCGGCATCGGCGTCTTCGACTATCACGCGGCCCTCGCCCGGGCCCGGTTCGACGGGAAGCTGTATCTCGGCCTCGTCGCGGTCAAGAACGTCCTCGCCTTCGCCCTGATGGCGGCGGCCGCGTGGTGGCTGCCGCAGCCGGCCTGGGTGCTGGCCGCGGCGGGGCTCAGCCAGTTCCTCGCGGTTCTCCTGCTGCGCCACCCGCTGCGCGACCCGCGCACGCCGTTCGAGCGGCCGCGCCTGTCGGCGACCTGGGGGGTCTTCGCCCGCTACGGCCTGCCGCTGATCGCCGCCAACACCGCCTATCAGTGCCTCGCCTTCGTCAACCGGGGCGCCATCGCGGGCCATGCCGGCTTCGCCGAGGCCGGCTACTTCGCCCTGGCCGCCGACGTCACCGCCCGCGCCCTGATGACGCTCGGCACCGCCCTCGACCTGCTCCTGTTCCAGCTCGCCGTCCAGGCCGAGGAGCGGCACGGGCGCGCCGCCGCCGAGGCGCAGGTCGCCGGGAATGCCGGCACCGTGTTCGCGCTGCTGGCGCCCTGCGCGGTCGGCTTCTGGGCCGTGCTCCCGGCCCTCCAGGCCCTGGTGGTGCCGGACGCCTATCGCGGTCCGTTCGCGAGCTACAGCGTCGCGCTGATGCCGGGCCTGTTCTGCCTGACGCTGATGTTCTACGCCCTCAACCCGGTCTTCCAGATCCGCCGCCGGACCCTGCCGGTGATCGCCGCGGCCCTGGTCGGGCTCGCGGTCAACGGCGCCGGCCTGCTGGTCCTGCCCGACCGGATGGGCGGGATCGGGGTCGCCCTGGCGCAGACCGCCGGACTCGCCGCCGCCGCGCTCTGGCTCGGCGCGCGCGCGCTCACGGGCCCGCAGCGCATCCGCCTGCCCTGGGGCGGGATCGGGGCGGCGTCGCTGGCCTGCGCGGCGATGGGCCTGGCGCTGGCGCCGTTCCGCCACCTGCCCCCGGCCACCGCCCTGGCGGTGCTGGTCCCGGCCGGGATGGCCCTCTACGGGGCGCTGGTCTGGATCTTCGACATCGCGGGCCTGCGCCGCCAGGTCGGCGCGCGCCTGCATCCGGCGCGGGCGGTGGCGGCGGAATAGCCGTCCCGGCCGCCGCGGAGAAAAGCCCGCCGCTGAAAGCCCCGGCCGGCCCCGCGACGCCGCCCCCGCTTGAATCCGGTCGCCGTTCCGGCGACACCCGTCCTGGAACCAATACAAACAGCACCGGGACGGAAACGATGGGCGTCTACGAGCCCGGCACCGAGGCGCAGGCCGGGGCGATCGTGCGGGACGCCGCCGGGCGCGGCGCGCGCCTCCGGCTCGAAGGCGGCGGCACCGCCGCGGGGCTCGGCCGGCCCGCGCAGGACAGCGACACCCTCTCCGCCCGGGCGCTCACCGGCGTCACGCTCTACGAGCCCGCCGAGATGGTGGTGGCCGCCCGCGCCGGGACGCCGCTCGCCGAGGTCGAGGCGCTGCTCGCCGCCCGGGGCCAGATGCTGCCCTTCGAGCCCATGGACTGGCGCGGCCTCTACGGCACCACCGGCGCGCCGACCCTCGGGGCCGTGGCGGCGACCAACAATGCCGGCCCGCGCCGGATCAATGCCGGGGCGGCCCGGGACAGCCTGATCGGCGTGCGCTTCGTCAACGGCCGGGGCGAGGCGATCAAGTCGGGCGGGCGGGTGATGAAGAACGTCACCGGGCTCGACCTCGTGAAGCTGATGGCCGGCGCCCACGGCACGCTGGGGCTGCTCACCGAGGTCACCTTCAAGGTGCTGCCGGTCAGCGAGCGGGTCGCCACCCTGGTGTTCCCCGGACTCGACGAGCCCCGCGCGGTGACGGCGCTGTCGGAGGCGCTGGGCTCGCCCTTCGAGCTGACCGGGGCGGCGCACCTGCCCGCGGGGATCGGCGCCCCGGAGGCGCGGACGCTGATGCGCTGCGAAGGGTTTTCCGACTCCATCGACTACCGGACGGGGGCGTTGCGCCGCCTGCTCAAGCGCTACGGCCAGCCGGAGATCGTGGACGGCGCGGCCGGCGCCGCCCTGTGGCGCTCCGTGCGCGACGCCGCCCCGCTCGCCGAGCCCCGGGACGCCGCCCTGTGGCGGATCTCGACGGCGCCGACGCGCGGGCCGGCCCTGGCGGCGGCGGTCGCGGCCGAGCGGGACGCGCGCTGGTTCTACGACTGGGGCGGCGGCCTGATCTGGCTCGCGACCGGCGCCGACGGCGATGCCGGCGCCGGCCCGGTGCGCCGGGCGGTGCAGGCCCAGGGCGGCCACGCCACGCTGGTGCGCGCGCCGGATGCGGTCCGGGCCGCCGTGGCGGTGTTCCAGCCCCTGGCCGCGCCGCTGATGCGGATCAGCGCGGGCCTCAAGGCGGCGCACGACCCCGCCGGGGTGCTCAACCCGGGGCGGATGTACGCGGGTGTGTGAGGCGCTCCTCGTCCGGCACGACGCGCCTGCCTCACGGCTCCAGGCGTCGCAGCGGCGCGGCTTGGATGCCGTCACAGGGCCGGCGGACATGGCGGGTCGCCCCTCTCCCCGTGCGCGGGGCGAGGGGTTTACCGCCCATAGGCCCGAGCCGACGCTCAAGACGTCGGCGTCGGGCGCAGACGTGTGGATCCGTTAGCCCGGGAAGGGCAGGCAGGAAGAGACCGTGCAGACCAATTTCAACCCCGCCCAGCTCGCCGACCCCGCCATGGCGGCGTCCGAGAAAATCCTGCGGACCTGCGTGCATTGCGGCTTCTGCACGGCCACCTGCCCGACCTACCTCCTGCTCGGCGACGAGCTCGATTCCCCGCGCGGCCGGATCTATCTGATCAAGGACATGCTGGAGGGCGGCAAGCCCGCCTCGCAGGAGGTGGTCAAGCATGTCGACCGCTGCCTCTCCTGCCTGTCCTGCATGACCACCTGCCCGTCGGGGGTGCATTACATGCACCTCGTCGACCACGCCCGCGCCCATATCGAGACGACCTACGCGCGCCCGGCGGACGACCGGTTCCTCCGTGCCGTGCTGGCGCAGGTCCTGCCCTATCCCGGGCGATTCCGCCTGGCGCTGATCGCCGCCAAGCTCGGCACCCCGTTCCGGGGTCTCGTGGCGCGGCTGCCCCGGGTCGGGAACCGGCTCGCCGCCATGCTCGACCTCGCCCCGGCCGGGCGGCCGCCCCGGGAGCCGACCAACCGGCCCGGCCGGTTCCCGCCGACGGCCGGGGCGGCCGCCAAGCGCGTCGCCCTGCTGCGCGGCTGCGCCCAGAGCGTGCTGCGGCCGGACTTCAACGCGGCGGCGATCCGCCTGCTCAACCGCCACGGGATCGAGGTCGTCCATGCAAAGGAGGGCTGCTGCGGGGCGCTGACCCACCACATGGGCAAGGAGGCCTCGGCCCACGCCCACGCCAAGCAGACGATCGACGCCTGGGACGCGGAGATCGCCAAGGGCCTCGACGCGATCCTGGTCACGGCCTCGGGCTGCGGCACGACGATCAAGGATTACGGCTTCATGTTCCGCGACGACCCGGCCTATGCCGAGAAGGCGCAGCGGGTCTCGAGCCTCGCCAAGGACGTCACCGAGTACGTGGCGCAGCTCGATCTCGCGGCGACCGTGGAGAGCGACCTCGTGGTCGCCTACCACTCGGCCTGCTCGATGCAGCACGGCCAGGGCATCCGCCTTGAGCCCAAGACCCTGCTCAAGCGCGCGGGCTTCACCGTCAAGGACGTGCCCGAGGGCCATATCTGCTGCGGCTCGGCCGGGACCTACAACATCCTGCAGCCGGAACTCGCCGGGAAGCTGCGCGCCCGCAAGGTCGCCAATATCGAGCGCATCCGCCCCGACGTGATCGCCACCGGCAATATCGGCTGCGCCACGCAGATCGGGAAGGGCACCGGCATCCCGATCGTCCACACGGTGGAGCTGCTCGACTGGGCGACCGGCGGCCCGAGGCCGGCGGCGCTCGACGGCGTCGCGCCGCGGCTCGCGGCGGCGGAGTAGCGCATCGGCGAACGACGCGCGCGCCGACCTCGGCCCACCTCCGCGCGGGCCCGTTTCCCGTGACAGCCCCGTGACATCTATTCACGCTTGACCCTTGCCAAATCCGCGCGGCGGTCTGTAATGATACCGACCCCTCTCCGGTCCCGCCGGTCGCCGCAACGGCCCGCGGACGTGGCCGAATTCCTCGCGAAAACGGCCGCGGCGTCGCGGCGGGCCCTGTCGTCCCGTCTGGCGGCGACGGGTCTCGCCCCGATCGGGCAGGTGTCGCACGACGCGGCGGAGATCCTCCGTCGCACCCCCAGGAATTCACGGCCGGTCCCGATCCGGCCGAGATTGTTTCGCGAGGTCGGAACCAGGATGGACGGAAGCACGGCCCAGCATGGCGCTGCGCGTGCCCCGGAGGCGCAGACCCTGCGTCGCACCGGCCCGTTCCCCCTACCGGCCAATTTCAACCCCAGGCGCCCAGGGCGCCGAACGGCGGTTGACGGCAATTTCCCCTCGAACCCAGCCGCCTCGGCGACGAGGCCGGCGCCCTGGGCGACCGCATTCCGGTCGTGCGAGGCGCCGCCGGGACCACGGGCACGGAGAACGACGTCGGCCGCCATGCCGAGAGTCCGACATGGCCAACAAAATGCTGATCGACGCGATGCACCCGGAGGAGACCCGGGTCGTCACGGTCCAAGGGTCTAGGGTCGAGGAATTCGACTTCGAGGCCGCCAACCGGCGCCAGCTGCGCGGCAACATCTATCTCGCCAAGGTCACCCGCGTGGAGCCGTCGCTCCAGGCGGCCTTCGTGGAGTATGGCGGCAACCGCCACGGCTTCCTGGCCTTCAACGAGATCCATCCCGACTACTACCAGATCCCCCTGGCCGACCGGCAGGCGCTGCTGGAGGAGGAGGCGCGCGACGCCGAGGAGCACCGCGAGCGCGAGGAGCGCCGCCGCCGGTCGCCGCGCCGCGCCCGGGGGCGCCGCGCGGAGGCCCGTGTCCGCGGCACCGACGAGACGGTGAGCGCCGAGGATCCGCATGCGGCGCATCCGGCCGAGGATCACGGGGAGGATCACGGCCGGATTCATGACGCGGATCGCGGGGCGGATCATTCAGAGACCCCCGCCGAGACCCCCGCCGAGGCCGGGATCGCCCCCGCCGGCATGCCCGACGCCCTCGCCGAGAACCCCGAGGCCGTGCAGGAGGCGCTCGCCTCCGAGACCGAGGCCGGGGACCTCCCGGAGACGCGGGACGAGGCGCGGCCCGAGCACCCCGAGGCCGACGCCGCGGTCGAGGCCGACGACGCGGTCGAGCCCGAGTCCCGGATCGCCGTCGCGGAGGCGCTGACCGTGGCCGACGCGCCGGCCGAGACCATCGCGGAGGATGCCGCCGAGGCGTCGGGCCGCAGCGGTCCGGCCACCGGCGAGGCCGACGAGCTGTCCGACGAGGACGAGCCCGAGGAGGAGGAAGACGACGAGGACGAGGACGAATCGGAGGACGACGAGGACGAGTCCGACGAGGAGTCGGAGGACGACGAGGATTCGGACGATCCCGATGCCGAGCCGCGGATCGCCCAGATCGGCGGCAACGGCGACGCGCTGGCCGAGATCCCCGAGCGGCCCCGCCACTACCGCCGCCAGTACAAGATCCAGGAGGTGATCAAGCGCCGCCAGATCATCCTGGTGCAGGTGGTCAAGGAAGAGCGCGGCACCAAGGGCGCGGCGCTTACCACCTACCTGTCGCTGGCCGGCCGCTACTCGGTGCTGATGCCCAATACCGGCCGTGGCGGCGGGATCTCCCGCAAGATCACCTCGGCGGCCGACCGCAAGCGCCTCAAGGAGGTCGTGGCGGACCTGGAGGTGCCGGAGGGGATGGGCGTGATCCTGCGCACCGCCGGCGCCTCGCGCTCCAAGCCGGAGATCGCCCGGGACTTCGAGTACCTGATGCGCCTGTGGGAATCGGTCCGGGAGCTGACCCTGACCTCGATGGCCCCCGCCCTGGTCTACGAGGAGGGTTCGCTGATCAAGCGGGCCATCCGCGACCTGTTCAACAAGGATCTGGACGAGGTTCTGGTCGCCGGCGAGGAGGCCTACGCCGAGGCCAAGGACTTCATGCGGATGCTGATGCCCGGCCAGTCCAAGGTCGTGAAGCCGTATCGCGATTCGACGCCGATCTTCGCCCGCTTCGGCGTCGAGCAGCAGCTCGACGCGATGTTCTCGACCCATGTCTCGCTGAAGTCCGGCGGCTACCTGGTGATCAACCCGACCGAGGCGCTGGTCTCGATCGACGTGAACTCGGGCCGCTCGACCCGCGAGCACGACATCGAGGACACCGCGCTGCGGACGAACCTGGAGGCGGCCGAGGAGGTCGCCCGCCAGTTGCGCCTGCGCGACCTCGCGGGCCTGATCGTCATCGACTTCATCGACATGGAGGAGAAGCGCAACAACCGCGCGGTCGAGAAGAAGCTCAACGACTGCCTGAAGAACGACCGCGCCCGCATCCAGGTCGGCCGGATTTCCCCGTTCGGCCTGATGGAGATGAGCCGCCAGCGCATCCGCACCGGCGTGCTCGAATCGTCGTCGATCCCGTGCGTGCATTGCGGCGGCTCGGGCTACGTGCGCGCCACCGCTTCGGTGGCTCTGCACATCCTGCGCTCCATCGAGGAGGCGCTGCTCAAGTCGGCCTCCCACAACCTGGTCCTGCGCACCCGGACCGAGGTGGCGTTGTACATCCTCAACCAGAAGCGCGGACACCTGCGCGAGCTGGAAGTCCGCTTCGGCGTCACCATCACGATCGCGGCCGACGAGCGGCTGGCGGCCACCGCGGCGTTCCAGCTCGACCGGGGGGAGACGGCCCAGCGGGCGGAGGGCCCCGTCACGGGGGTGCGCGCCCAGGCGATCTCGCCCACGACGGAGCTCGAGGACGAGGACGAAGAGATCGACGAGGCCGAGGCCGGGGTCGAGGCCGAGGCGGAGCCCGAGGGCGACACCGAGGAGGGCCGCACCGAGGCGCGGGAGGACGGGACCCGCGACGAGGGGGACGGCCGCCGGCGCCGCCGCCGGCGCCGGCGGCGCGGCGGACGCGCGGACGGCCGCGCGGAGGACGGGCGCTCCGAGGAGGAGCACCAGGACGGCGCGCGTCCGGACGAGGACGGCCGGGACGAGGACTGGGATGGCGAAGAGCCGGCCCGGACCGAGGAGCCCGTCGGCGAGCCGGCGGCAGACGCCGTCGCGGCCGGGAGCGGGGACGCCGACGAGACCGTCGCGGGCCGGGACGAGGCCGTCCCGGCGGAGGACGAGGGCGGGCGTCGCCGGCGCCGCGGACGCCGGGGCGGGCGCGGGCGCGGCGAGGGCCGCACCCGCGAGACCGCCGAGACGGAGGACGCCCCGGCCTCCGCCGAGGACGTGGTCGCCCTGTCGGCGGAGGAGCCGGTGAGCGAGCGGGCCGTGGCCGAGATCGTGGAGGCCGCGCCCGCGGCCGCCCGCGGCGAGACCGCGGTGGATCTGCCGGTGGCCGCCGCGCCGGAGCCGGACGCCGCGGAACGCCCCGCGGCGAACGGGACCGCCTACCCGGCTCCCGAGGCCGCGGTCGAACACGCGCCCGAGCCGGTCGCGGTCGTGCTGACCCCGCCGGCCGACCCGGACCGGCCCAAGCGCGCCGGCTGGTGGTCCCGCACCAAGGCTGCACTGACGGGCGAATGAGCGCCCGCGCCCCCGGACGCGTTTCGGTCCGGGGGCGCGTCACGGGGCTGTCTTCGGCGCCGGACGGGCGCTGCAGCGCCGGCCGGCCCGATAATCTTAAGGCCTGTTTGAAGATTTGATGCCATTCTTCGCTCCGATTCGATTGCCGGAGCGCGTTTCATGTTCAATTTGCGCCTCAGACGCCGAGGTGCGGGGCTTCCTGCCGTGGTGGAGGCCGGCCCGCCGGCGATCGTCACCGCGGCGCCGGTCGTGCCGGATCCGCGGCCGGAGGCGGCGTTCGCCGTCGGTCGCGAGTGGCAGGCCCTGCTGGCGCGGATGTCGGCCGCGGCCTCGGATGCCGGGACCTCGATCGGCTGGATGACCAACGATGCCACCGGCACGGCCGAGCAGACGCGGCTGATCGCGGCCGCGAGCGAGGAACTCGCCGCCACCACGGGGGAGATCGCCGCGCGCTCCGCCTCGGCCGCCGAGACCGCCGAGACGGCCCGCGCCGGCATCGCCACCTGCGTCGGCGACCTGCAGCGCGCCACCGAGGGGATGCGCGGCATCGAGGAGGGCACCGAGGAGATCGGCAGCCGGCTCGACAGCTTCTCGACCGCGGCCCTGCGGATCGAGGAGATGGCCGGCACCATCGCGGCGATCTCGGCCCAGACCAATCTGCTCGCGCTGAACGCCACGATCGAGGCGGCCCGGGCCGGCGAGGCCGGACGGGGCTTCGCCGTGGTGGCCGCCGAGGTGAAGACGCTCTCGGCGCAGACGGCCCGCGCGACCGACGAGATCCGCGCCCGCGTGGCCGGCCTGCGCGAGGAGATGGCGGCGATGCAGGCGGCGGTCACGCGCAGCCGCAACGCGGTCGAGGCCGGTTCCGGCGCCATGATGCGGGCCAATGCCCGCGTCGAGGCCGAGAGCGGCGCGGTCGCCAACGTCGCGGCCCAGATGCGCGAGGCCGCCGAGATCCTGAACCAGCAGATCCAGGCCACCGGCGACATCGCCCGCACCGTCGGCCAGATCGCGGACGGCACCGACAAGGCGCGCCGGGAGATCGGCGACGCCCTGGGCCAGCTCGAGCAGATCGAGGATCTCGGCCGCACCCTGCTCGACCAGCAGACCCGGCAGACGGCGGAGCAAGGGGCGGAGGCGCGCGCGATCCGCCTCCCGGCCGACTGTGCCCTCTGGCGCCGCGCCATCGCGGCGACCCTGGTGGGGATGCGCCCGGCGGACACGCCGCCGGTGGCCGTTCCCGCCGATCCGGCCCGGCCGGCCGCCGTGGAGGTGCCGCTGGCGCAGGCCCGCGAGCAGGCCGCGGCGATGATCCGCCACGTGCGCGCCCAGGCGTGGAACGAGGCCACCGCGGCCTTCATCGCCTTCGAGGCGGCCATCAAGGACGTGGGGAATGCGGTCGCCGCGGCCTGACGCGGTCGCTCAGCCGTCGATCAGGCGATCGAGGCGCAGGCGGGTGATCTGTGCGACCTCCGCCAGCGCGGTTTCCATCTCGGCCGCCCGATCCCGGCCGAGGCGGGCCTCGAACGCGGCCAGGATCTCGGCCCGTCCGCGCCCGCGCACCGCGATGATGAACGGGATGCCGAACCGGGCGCGATAGGCGGCGTTCAGGCGGTCGAAGGCCGCCGCCTCGGCCTCGCTCATGCGGCCGAGGCCGGCGCCGTCCTGCTCGCGCGCCGAGTCCTCCGTCAGGCTGCGTGCCCGCGCCTCCGGGCCGGCGAGCTCCGGATGGCCGTTGAGGAAGGCGAGCCGCGCCGCCGCGGGGGCGGAGCGCACCGCCCGCATCATCGCCGCGTGCAGGTCGGCGACGCTGGCGAAGGGCCGCGCGGCCCAGGCGGCCCGCGCCACCCAGGCGGCGTGCTCGAACACGCCCCCGAGATGCGCCTCGAAGGCGCCCGCGTCCATTTGGTTGACGGCGGCGAGGTCGGCCACGGCCTCAGCTGCCGCGATAGGTGGTGAAGCTCCCGGGCGCGCACAGCATCGGCACGTGGTAATGCTGGGCCGCGTCGGAGATCGCGAAGCGCACCACGGGGTCGTCGATGAAGATGTCGG
The DNA here is from genome assembly GCA_964242725.1 of uncultured Methylobacterium sp. Lineage (GTDB taxonomy): Bacteria > Pseudomonadota > Alphaproteobacteria > Rhizobiales > Beijerinckiaceae > Methylobacterium. Next base: position 7,484 of record CAXTCV010000045.1, on the reverse strand, counting down.
CCTGCGCGGTGCCGGGCCGGCTCCGGAAATAATCCTCGACGTGGAAGGCCAGCTGATACTGGCCGACCCGGGCCTCCGCGGGTGCCAGGATCGGCTGGTCGGTGCGGCCGTCCGCGTTCGTGACCACGCTCTTCACGAGCCGCCACGTCTCGCCCTCCAGGACGGAGAAATCGATGCGGATCCCCGCGGCGGGGCGTCCGCGATCGGTGTCGAGGACGTGGGTCGAGATGCCGGCCATAAGTCGATGTCCTGACGGTCGGGGGATCGGGACGGGGTCAGCTGCCGCGATAGTAGGAATAGCCCCAGGGCGTGAACAGCACCGGCAGGTGGTGGCGCTGGCCCGCGTCGCGGATCCGGAAGCGGATCGGGACGCGGTCGAGGAAGTTCGGGCTCGGAAGGCTCACGCCGCGGGCGGCGAAATAGGCCGCGACATGCATCAGCAGCTCATACTGGCCGACCTGCAGCGCGGCGTCGGCGAGGAGCGGCTCGGCCGGCCGACCGTTGGCGCCCGTGACCACCGTCCTGATCGGCGTGAGGGTGTCGCCCTCCCGCCAGGCAAGATCGCAGACGATGCCGGCTGCCGGCGTCCCGTGGAAGTTGTCGATGGCGTGCAGCGTCAGGCGCGGGCCGAGACCGGCCTGCGAGACCGGCGCGGCGGCGAGCGGGCCGGGCTGGCCCGGGGACGCGGGCGCCGGGCCGGCCTGGGCCAGCACGCCGCCGGACGCGGCGGCCGCGGCCCCGCCGAGGCCGAGTCCGGCGAAGCCGCGGCGTGTCAGGGCAGGTGTCTCCACGGCGGGCTCCCGTCACGCCGCCGGCCGCGCCGGCGATCGTTCACGGGGTTCCGGAAGGCAAGGGACACGCCAGGAGCGGCGCGGCCGCCAGGGGCGGATCGAGCGGGGGGCATCTCAGGTCTCGGGGACATCACGGAGGAACGCGCAACCGCCCGGAACAGGGGCCCGGGCCGGCCCGCGCGGCACGGCGTCGCCCTAACCCGGCGCGTCCGCGGCGGCGCGCCGCGCGCGCTCCTTGCGCAGTTCCCGCTCGGCCAGGAGCCAGAACTCGATCTCGAATCCCTCCGGCCGGTGGTTGCGCTCCCACAATTCGTAGGCGCGCTCGCGGATCTGCTCGAAGGGGATGGTGTCCGGCGCCGGGGCCGGGGGAGTCGCGGTCTTGACGTCGGACACGGACGATGAACCCGGGGCGTGAGGCGGGTGCTCCGGAGCCGAGGGCCCCGGAGTCGGATGAACGTCGGACGTCACGGCGACGCCGCCGGCCTCCTCACATGGCCGGCTTGTCGAGATAGGCGGCCACGCTGGTGATCCGGCTCCCCACCATGGTGACGGCCTTGCGCAGCCGCTCCTCGCTCACGCCGAAGCGCTGGGCCCAGGCCTCGCGCATGGCGCGGTCGTAGATGTCGATATGCGTCTTGCCTCTGGGTTCGGTGGACATGCTGCGCGTCCTGATCTGTGCCTGCGCCGCGGCGGTGCCGGGCCGTCTGCCGAGACAACCGAGCGTCAGCGCCTTCGGTTGCCGAACCGAGCCCGGGTCGATGCGGCCCTGTGGACGGATCAGGGGCCGGGCGTCGCGGGCCGCGGGACGGGCTCGCGCCGGGGCTCGGACGGCGCCCTCTCCGGCCCGACCCGGGCGGCCACGAAGGCGGTCAGCAGCGGCACCAGCAGCGCCGTGACGACGACGCTCGCCGCCACCAGCACGGTGGCGGGGCCGGCGGCCTCCGCATAGGCGGGGTTGGCGGCCGCGATGATCGCCGGCACCGCGGCGGCGTTGCCGGCCGTGGAGGCGGCCGCCACCCCGGCGACCCCGTTGCCCCCGGTGAGCCGGTCGGCCACGAACAGGACCGCGCCCGTGACCGCGACCACCGCCGCGCCGAGGCCGATCCCGAGCAGGCCCGCCTGCCAGATCTTGCCGAGGTCGAGCCCGAACCCGAGCGCGAAGGCGAAGAACGGGATCATCACCGGGGCGGCCCCCGACAGGAAGGCGCGCATGTCGCGGTCGAGGTTGCCCAGCACCATGCCGATCAGCAGCGGCAGGATGCTGCCCATGAGCGTCGGCCACGGGAAGGCGGAGAGGCCCGCCAGCCCGAGGGTCACCATGGTGAGGAACGGGCCGGATTCGAGGCTCATGATCGCATAGGCGCCCGCGTCCTTCGGGCGGCCGAACTGGCCCATCAGGGCCAGGTAGAGCCCGCCATTGGTGTCGTTCATGGCCGCGACGATCGCCAGGGTCGAGAGCCCCGCGAAGGCCCCGCCGACGATGGGCGCCTCGCCCAGGACTTGGCCGAAGACCACGCCCAGGATCGCCGCGACGCCGACCTTGGTGGCCAGCAGGACGCCGCCCTTGCGGGCGATCGCCGGGGTGGCGCGGAAGTCGATGCCCGCGCCCATGCAGACGAAGAACACGGCCAGGATCGGCAGCGCGCCGTTGAACAGCGCCCCGGTGAACGAGCCGAAGAAGGTCGCGGTGTTCGGGAACAGCGTGTGGAGGATCGCCCCGAGGAAGAGCGGCACCACCATCAGGCCGCCGGGAACGCGCTCCAGCGCGCGCTTGATCGGAATCTGCATGGGCCGCCCTCCGGTGCGGCCCCTGTCCCGAGGCCGGCACCCGCACATTCCCCCCGGCGCCAGCTACAACCTTTCGACAAGTGCGTGCAACACAGGGGTGAACCGCCGCCGTATCGACACCTTCCCAGGCCCGCCACGTCCCGGCCTTCGGCGTCGATCCGTCCCGACCCATGCAGGTGGCGAGGCCCTGCTGGCCCCGCAGACCGCGACCGGCCTGCGGACCCAGGAAACGGACGTCGCAGGGCGAAGGCCCCTGATCTGCGAGGGCCCGATCGTCGCCCCCGACGGGCGCAGCCCGACCGTGCGAACGGTGTGGCCGCTCTCCGACGGCGTTGCGTGGCGTCTCGTCGCCGCCATCCCGCGGACGCGGTCAGGAACCGCGCCGCGCCGTATCCGCGGCATTCCTTGACCCGCCGCGGGGGACGGGCGTATCCGGCGGACAACGTCCCAACACGCTGTGGTTGTCGATCGCGGGAAAGCCAGGGATGAGCGCCGAAGCAGGCCTTCTCGCGCGGCACGCCGGTGCTGGCGGCGACCACGCCGCCATCGGGCGAACGCCGTGAGCGCCTCGCCCCTGCCATGACCCGCCTGCGCCTCATCGCCGACGACCTCACCGGCACCCTCGACACCGCGGCCGGCTTCACCGGCCTGTGCGGGCCGATCCCGGTGGCGTGGCCGGAGATCCTGACCGATGCCGGGGCGGGGTGCCTGGCGATCGATTCCGGCACGCGTGAGCGCGCGGCCGGGCAGGCCGACCGGATCGTCGGGGCCGTGGCGCCCCACCTCCGCGGGGCCGACATCGCCTTCAAGAAGGTCGACAGCCTGCTGCGCGGCCCCTGGGCGGCGGAGCTCGCGGCGGTGATGCGGATCGGCGCCTGGGACCGCTGCATCGTCGCGCCGGCCTTCCCCTACCAGGGGCGCCGCACGGTGGACGGGCGTCAGCACGCCCGGGGGGAGACGGGCTGGGTGCCGGTCTCCGGCGATATCGCCGCGGCGCTGCGGGCCGCCGGGCTGCCGGCGCGGCGGGCCGCCGTGGCCGAGGGCCCCGCGCCGGGCGTGGCGGTCTACGACGGGGCGTCGGACGCCGATCTCGCCCGGGTCGCGGATCTCGGCCGCGGCGGGCCGGTCCTGTGGTGCGGCAGCGGCGGCCTCGCCGCGGCGCTGGCGCGGGGCGCGGCGGCGCCGGGCGACGATCGCCTCGCCAGCCCGGTGCTCGGCTTGTTCGGCTCCGACCGGCCCGAGACCGCGGCGCAGCTCGCGGCCTGCGGCCGCCACCGGCTGGTCCTGGCACCGGACGATACCGACCATGCTGGATCGGTGAGCGCGCGCCTCGACCGGGACGGCGTCGCCCTGGCGAGCCTGGCGCTCCCGGAGGGCACCGCCCGGGAGGCCGCCGCCACGCGGATCGCCGGGGCCTTCGCGGGTCTCGTCGACCGGATTCCGCAGCCCGGCACGCTGCTGGTGGCGGGCGGCGAGACCCTGAAGGCGCTCTGCCTCGCCCTGCGGGTCGAACGCCTCGACGTCACCGGCCAGATCGCCCCGGGCCTGCCCCGCTCGACCCTGCGGGGCGGCCGCTGGGACGGGCTCGCGGTGGTCTCGAAATCCGGCGCCTTCGGAACGGAGGGCGTCTGGCGGGATCTACTTCATCGGAACGGCTTCACGCCCGACAGGAGCGCCCCATGACCCCACACCTCGCGATCACCATGGGCGATCCGGCCGGGATCGGCCCGGAGATCATCGTCAAGGCCGCCGCCCGGCTGAAGGACCGGATCGCTGCCGGTGATCTGCGGCTTGTCGTGATCGGCAGCAATCCGGCCCTTCACCGGGCCGAGGCGGCGCTCGGCCTCCTGCCCGAGCCGATCCCGGAGGTGACCGAGGACGGCGCCTGGCCGGCCCTCTGCTGCCTCCAGGCGGACGCCGAGGGCGCCCCGATCGAGCCGGGCCGGCTCTCGGCCGATGGCGGGCGCTTCGCCTACAAGGCGATCGAAGCCGGGGTGCGCCTCGCCCTGGCCGGCCGGATCGGCGGCATCGTGACGGCGCCCCTCAACAAGGAGGCGCTCAACAAGGCCGGCTACCACTATGCCGGCCACACCGAGATGCTGGCGGAGCTGACCGGCGTGCGCGGCTCGGTGATGATGCTGGCCCACGGCAACATGCGGGTCTCCCACGTCACCACCCACGTCGCCCTGGAGGACGTGCCCAAGCGCCTGACCCCGGAGCGCCTGCGCCTCGTGATCGACCTCACCGACAGGGCCCTGAAGGGTCTGGGCTTCGCCGCGCCCAAGATCGCGGTCGCGGCGCTCAACCCCCATGCCGGCGAGGGCGGCCTGTTCGGGCGCCAGGACATCGATGTCAGCACCCCGGTGATCGCGCGGGCCAATGCCGACGGGCTGAACATCCACGGGCCCGTGCCCGGCGACACGGTGTTCGTGAAGCTGCGCGCCGGCCAGTACGACGCGGTGATCGCCATGTACCACGACCAGGGGCACATCCCGGTGAAGCTCCTGGGGTTCGAGATCGACCCGGCCACGGGCAAGTGGATGGACCTGTCGGGGGTGAACATCACCCTCGGGCTGCCGATCATCCGCACCTCGGTCGATCACGGCACCGCCTTCGACATCGCCGGCCAGGGCATCGCCAACGAGCGCAGCCTGATCGAGGCGATCGAGTACGCCGAGCGGCTCGCCGCCAACCGCCGGGCCGCGTGAGCGCGGCGGGGCCGCGTGAGCGCGGCGGGGCCGCGAGGCGACCCCGGTCCGGATCTCACCCGCATGCGTCCTGCGCCCCGCCCGGACCCTCGCCCGGAGGCCTCGCGCATCGGGCTGGACGCCACGGGCACAGCCACGGGTCGGTGAAGGGGCGCGGGCCCGTCAGGAGCAGGCCGTCCGGAGGGGCGGGTTCGGGGCGGATCCGTGCCGGGGCTCGGAGAGGCGGATCGGCAGCTCGGTGAGGCGCAGGGACCGGCGCAGGGTCCGCGACAGCGCATCCACCAGCATGGTCAGGAGGGCGGTCGCCCCGATCAGCAGCACGGCGACGTCGAGGCGCAGCTCGGAGATGGCGGCGTCGACGTAGAAGCCGAGCGTCGCCACGCCGAGGATGCCGAAGATCGCGCTCTCGCGCAGGATCAGTTCCCAGCGGTAGAGCAGGTAGGCCAGGAACTGCCCGTAGAGCCGCGGCACCGTCTCGTAGCTGTAGAGGTTCAGGCCCGTCGGGGCGTCGGCCCGGTAGGGGAGGTCGTCGGCATGGCGCCCCATCAGATAGCCGACGATGCCGGCATTGTGGATCGTCAGCGCCAGGATCGCCGGCAGCATCGAGGGTCCGAGCAGCTGGAGCAGCACGTAGGCGAGCATGTATTCCGGCGTCGAGCGCACGACGACGAGGAGGACGCGCCCGAACGGCTGGCCGATCGGCCCGGCGAACCGGCGGGAGGCCAGGGGGAACAGGAGCAGGGCGCCCAGCGCGGTGGCGACCAGCGCGACCTGGGCGAGCACCAGGGTCTGGACCGCGCCGGGCAGGATCTGCTGGGTGAGGATCGGCCGGAACCAGAGCCCGAGCCGGCTCCAGGTCGCCGGGTCGAGGAGCGCGCCGGACCGGAGCGGGCTCGGGACGATGTCGTGCGTCACGAAGCGTCCCAGGCTGGCGAGCCAGTGCGTCGTCCCCACGGTCCGCGGCAGGGCGAGGACGCTGGCGACGAGGAGGACGGGCAGGGTCGCGAGCCGCATCCAGAGCCGGCGCGCGCCGATCAGGGCGTAGAACACGAGGAGCAGGGCCCCGGCCTCGGTGTAGCGGCCCTGCCGGAAGGCGGATTCGAGGTAGAAGCCCATGGTCGGCAGGCCGATGAAGCCGAGCACCAGGGTCGAGCGCATGGCGCATTCGAACCGGTAGAGCGTGTAGTGCCGGAAGGCGGCGGCCACGTCCGGCAGGCGGCCGTAGACGAAGGCCGAGACGGCGCCGGTTCCCGGGGGCAGCACCCGCAGGGCCGCGAGGTCGGCCTCCTCCATGATCTCGGAATAGACCTTGGCGCAGATGCCCGCATAGGGCAGCGCGATCGCGAGGATGCCGGTGGTGGCCGACAGGCCGAACACCTGCATCAGGAGCAGCGCCCAGAACAGTTCGTGCACGGAGCGCAGGCCGGCGCAGACGAGGCGCACGCTCCGGGCCCGGGCGAAGGGAATGGCGAGGACGAAGCCGGCCCCGGCCCCCAGCGTCACCCCGAGGATCGCGAACGCGATGGTGTAGACGACGCTCCAGACCTCCACCGCCGGGAAGTCCGGATGGAGCAGGCCGCCGAGCAGGCGCCGGAGGTCGGCCCAGGGGTGGAGGCTGGTGACGGCGAGGTCGGCCGCCAGGAGCGCGGCCAGCGCGCCGCCCACGAACCAGCGCGTCACCGCCGCGTAGCCCCAGCCCGGGATCCGGCGGAGAACGCTCACGCGGCCTGCCCGTAGAACGGCACCAGGGCGGCTTCGTCGAGGTCGCGGGCGGGGGCGTCGAGCACGATGCGCCCGGCATCGAGGACCACGATCCGGTCGGTGTGTGCGAGCGCCAGGGCGATGTCGTGGAGCGCCAGCACCAGGGTCTCGTGGCGGGCGGCCAGACGCTCCAGGACGAGGCCGCCCTGCTGGCGGTCGAGGGCCGAGACCGGCTCGTCGCCGATCAGGATCGGGCGCCCGTCATAGAGCGCGCGCGCCACGGAGACGCGCTGCTGCTGCCCCCCCGACAGGGCGCCGGCCTTGGCGCGGAGCTCGCCGGCGAGCCCGACCTCCCCGAGCACGTCCCGGATCTCCGACAGGTCGGCGCGGGCCGGAAACGCCAGGGTGCGCAGGTTGTGCAGGGTCGAGCGCCGGTCGAGCCGGCCCATGTAGACGTTGTGGAAGACCGACAGGGTCCGCACCAGGGCCGCCGCCT
>CAXTCV010000044.1:0-22878 GCA_964242725.1 uncultured Methylobacterium sp. | reverse complement strand
ACCCGCTCGCCGTGCGGGCGAGCAGGATGCCGGTGAGCAGCCCGGTCATCACCTGGCCGACCACCCGCCCGCGGCTCGCATCCGGCGCGAGCTCGGCCGCGAACGGCACCGCCTGCTGGGCCGCGCAGGCGAGCACGCCGACGACGAGATGGGCGAGGGCGAGGCTCGCGAGGTTCGGCGCCAGCCCCACGGCGAGCAGCGCCAGGGCGAGGCCGAGGCACTGCCACACGATCAGCGCGCGCCGCGGCAGCGCGTCGCCGAGGGGCACGAGCCCGACGATGCCGAGCCCGTAGCCGACGAGCGCCGTGGTCGGCACCCAGAGGGCGGCGCGGTCGCCGAACTCGGCCACGATCAGCCCGAGCAGCGGCTGGTTGTAGTAGATGTTGGCCACCGCCCCACCGGCGATCAGCGTCAGGCCCAGCCGGGCTTTCCCGTCGAGCATCGGGGTCACGGCTGGGTCGAGGGCAGGGAGGCAGGCCGCCGCGGAAGGGCCATGGTCGGGTCCGGGTCTCGGGGAGGGCATTCGATCCGTCAGCGATACGGGCCCGGCGCGCCGGCCGGCAAGCTGCGGCGATGCATCCCTGCCGGCACGCCCCGCGCCCCTTCACCGCTGCCGCCGTCGCACCATATGCGATCGACAGGGCCGGTGCCGATCGCGCACGCTCGGGTGCCGCACAGCACCGGGGCTGGGCGTCGCGCCGATCACGGTTCCGCACCGGACGACGACCGAGAGGGCGGTTCGTTCCGTGCGGCCGCATCGGGAACCGCCGCAACAGGGAGTACGGGATGCCGAACTACCGCGTCGATTTCGCCAAGGAGATCCTCGGCGTGCCGTTCACGATCGGCTCCGTCGAGATCACCCGGGCTCGCGACCCCGAGCGTGCCCGCCGCGCGGCCGAGCTCCGCTTCGCCCGCCAGCACGGCGTCGGCGATTGGCGGGAGCGGGCCGACCTCGCCACCGTGGCCGAGCGGCTCTGATTCGCGCGGCCCCGGTCCGTCACACGACCTTCGTGCCGGATCGGCAGGGTCGTTCTCCGCACCCGGCGGCCGGTCAAGCTCTGGTCGCGGCGCCCGCACCGCCGTAGAATGGCGGGCGGGATCGGGATGCCGCTCCGGCCTCCCCGGCGGGGGCCGGCGGCACGCCGATCCGGGTGCGCCCGCGTCCGAACGGCGAGTCGGCGTCGGGGAGCGGGACGCACTTCGAGTCCGGGCTGACGGGAGCCAGTGCGAGGGTCATGGCGGCGATCTCCTTCTTCGGCGACCTGCTTCAGACCATCAGCGAGCGCGGCCGCGACCTGATCGGCATCGGGCGCGGCGACCTGGCGTCCCGGGCGAGCGCGGGCGATCTCGTCAAGCTGTGCGAGGATCTGATCTCCCGGCGCGGCGAGGCCTCCGGGGTGGCGCTGGCCCGCCTGATCCTCGACCGCTACGCGAGCTTCGGCCAGGCGGAGCGCCACGCCTTCCTGCGCGCCATCGCGCTCGACTTCGACGCGGACCACGCCGCCGTGGACGCGGCGATCGCCGCCTACCGGGCCGCCCCGACCCGGGCGCGGCTCGGCACCCTGCACGATGCGGCCGAGCCGCGCAGCCAGGAGTTGATCCGCCGCCTCAACCTCGCCCGGGGCGGCACGCTCAGCCTCGTGCGGATGCGCGAGGACGTGTTCGACCTGCGCCGGGCGCTCCGCTCCGGCGAGGATTCCGATCCTGACCTGCTGGACGCGGTCGACAGCCTGGATTGCGACTTCGAGCACCTGTTCGCCTCGTGGTTCAACCGCGGCTTCCTGGTGCTGCGCCACGTCGACTGGACCACGCCGGCGCATATCCTGGAGAAGATCATCCGCTACGAGGCGGTGCACGCCATCTCCGGCTGGGACGACCTGCGCGCCCGGATCGAGCCGCCGGACCGGCGCTGCTTCGCGTTCTTCCATCCGGCGCTGGCCGACGAGCCGCTGATCTTCGTGGAGGTGGCGCTCACCGACCAGATCACGCCGGCCATCGCGCCGATCCTGTCGCAGGCGCGCAAGCCGCTGCAGCCACAGGCGGCCACCACGGCGGTGTTCTACTCGATCTCGAACTGCCAGAGGGGTCTGGCCGGCGTCACCTTCGGCAATTTTCTGATCAAGCAGGTGGTCGAGGATCTCACCCGCGAGGTCCCGACGCTCAAGACCTTCGTGACGCTCTCGCCGGTGCCGGGCTTCGCCGCCTGGCTCGCCCGGGAGCGCCGGGCCGACAGCCCGCAGGGCCTCCTCCCCGAGGATGTCGAGACCCTGCGGGCGCTGGACGAACCGGACTGGGCCGCCGACAAGACCCGGGCCGAGGCGGTGCGCAAGGCGCTGATCCCGGCGGCGGCGGCCTATTTCCTGCGCGCCAAGAACGAGCGCGGGCGCCCCCTCGACCCGGTGGCCCGGTTCCACCTCGGCAACGGCGCGCGCCTCGACCGGATCAACTTCCTCGGCGACGTCTCGCAGAAGGGCCTGTCGCAGGCCCACGGCCTGATGGTGAACTACCTCTACGACCTCGCCGCCATCGAGCGGAACCACGAGACCTACGCCAATCTCGGCACGGTGGTGGCGTCCCCGGCGGTGAGCCGGGAGTTGCGCGCCAAGCTGCCGCCGCCCCGCGCCGTGGTGCTGGCCGAGGCGTGAGTCAGCCGCCCGCCGTCAGCCGGCGAAGGACGGGGTCGCCGGGCGCGGACCTCGGGCGGTTCGCCGCCTCAGGCGCCGGAGACGGCGTCGTCCGGTGATCGCGGCAGCGGCTCGCCGCCGGAAAGGGCTCGCCGGGAGGGGCCCGGGGCGGCTATGGGTGCGTGAGACCCCCACGGCCCGCGATAACGCAACCGCACGATGACGAACCACCTCTTCTCCCTGGTGCGGGACGGCGTCCCGGATCCCGCCAAGACCGTGATCGAGACGCCGGAGGGCCGCCGCTACACCTATGCGGACCTGATCGCCCGCTCCGGCGCCTACGCGGCGGCCCTTGCGGCCGCGGGGGTGCGGCCCGGCGACCGGGTGGCCGTGCAGGTCGAGAAGAGCCCCGAGGTGATCTTCCTCTATCTCGGCGCGGTCCGGGCCGGCGCCGTGTTCCTGCCGCTCAACACCGCCTATACCCCGGCCGAGATCGGCTATTTCCTCGGCGACGCCGAGCCGGCCCTGTTCGTCTGCGACCCGGGCCGGCGCGAGGCCCTCGCCGAGGCCGCCTCCGGTGTCCGCCAGATCTGGACCCTCGACGCCGCGGGCGGCGGCAGCGCCGCCGCGGCCGCGGACCGGCAGGGGGCGGATTTCGCCGACGTGCCCCGGGGCCCGGAGGATCTCGCGGCGATCCTCTACACCTCCGGCACGACCGGGCGCTCCAAGGGCGCCATGCTGACCCACGACAACCTTGCGTCGAACGCCCGGACGCTGGTGGACTCCTGGCGCTTCACCGCCGACGACGTGCTGATCCATGCCCTGCCGGTATTCCACACCCACGGCCTGTTCGTGGCGACCAACACGGTGCTGGCGAGCGGCGGCGCGATGCTGTTCCTGCCCCGGCTCGATCCGAAGCTGATCCTCGGCCTGATGCCCCGGGCCACCGTGCTGATGGGCGTGCCGACCTTCTACACGCGCCTCCTGAAGGAGCCGGGGCTCACGCCGGAGGCCGCCGCGGGCATGCGCCTGTTCGTGTCGGGCTCGGCGCCGCTTCTCGCCGAGACCCACCGGGCGTGGCAGGCCCGCACCGGCCACGCCATCCTCGAACGCTACGGCATGACCGAGACCAACATGACCACCTCGAACCCCTACGCGGGCGACCGGGTCGCCGGCACGGTCGGGTTCCCGCTGCCGGGGGTGTCGCTGCGGGTGGTCGATCCGGAGGGGGGCGCGATCCTCGGCCCCGACGCGGTCGGGATGATCGAGGTGAAGGGCCCGAACGTGTTCCGGGGCTACTGGCGGATGCCCGAGAAGACCGCGGCCGAGTTCAAGGCGGACGGGTTCTTCATCACGGGCGATCTCGGCAAGGTCGACGCGCGGGGCTACGTCCACATCGTCGGACGCGGCAAGGACCTGATCATCTCGGGGGGCTTCAACGTCTACCCGAAGGAGGTCGAGACCGAGATCGACGCCCTGCCCGGCGTGGTCGAATCGGCGGTGATCGGCTTAGGCCATCCCGATTTCGGCGAGGCGGTGACCGCCGTCGTGGTGGGGGGCCCGGAATGCCCGGACGAGGCCGGGGTACAGGCCGCCCTGGAGGGCCGGCTCGCCCGGTTCAAATGCCCCAAGCGCGTCCTGTTCGTGGACGAGTTGCCGCGCAACGCCATGGGCAAGGTTCAGAAGAACATGCTGCGGGCGGCGCATGCGGACCTGTATCGGAACTGATCGAGTCTCCCGGTTCGGTCCCCGGCCCGAGGGAACGCCTCTGCCGTCGTTGCGAACGGGGCTTTGAGCAATCCAGGGTCGCACCACGCCGTCCGACGTCCTGCGACCCTGGATCACCTCACGCCGCTCGTGATGACGGTGCCGATGCGACCGGCGCCGTAACCCGGTTCAGAGATTGTGCTGCGTCCGCTCGCCCTCCGGCGGCGTGTGATCGTCCGGATCGGTGACCTTGCGGGCGGCGGCGTTGAGATTGTCCGGGTCGAGGGCGGTCTGGACGAACTCGCGGCCGATGCTGGTCACCTCGCGGGCGTAGCGCAGGCCCTGGTCGCGCACCTCGTCGGCCCAGGGCCCGATGCTCCGGTCCTCCTGGCGGGTGCGCGGCAGCAGCGCGCCGAGCAGCAGGCCGGCCGCGACGCCGACCACCCCGACGAGGAGCGGGTTGTCGTCCACGAACCGCTCCACGGCGGTGCGGCCGCGCTGGAGGCCGTCGATCCCCTGGCTGGTCAGGTCGTCGAGCGCCCGCAGGTTGCGCCGGTGGAGCGCGCCCGCCCGCTCCCGCACATCGTCGTAGGCCGCAGAGGCGCGCTCCCGAGCCTGATCGGCGGCGCCGCCCAGGCGACCGTTGAGGTCGTCGGCGAGGTCCGAGACGGTCCGGCCTGCCTGTCCGGCGAGGTCGGTGGCCCGCTCGCCCGCCGCCTGGACGCCCTGCCTCACGGTGGCGGCCGCCGCGTCCGCATGCGCAGCCGTCGTGGAGCCGCCGCTCGCATAGCCGCCGCTCGAGAGCGGCGCGGCGCCGTGCGGAATGGGATCGTGCAGACCCCGCGGATCGGGTCGGAGGGTGAAGTCGCCCGCCGCCGTGCCGGGCGCTCTGGGATCGCCGAGGCCGTCCGGATCCGGGCGGAGGCTCCTGTCGCTGGATCCGTGCGGCATCCCCGCCTCGGCGGCGATCTGCTCGGGGGTGCGGGAGGGGGTGGCGGGGGTGCCCGGCTTGTCGGTCATGGCGCTGTCCTCGGATGTCCGTCTCGGCGGCGCGCGGTTGGCCGCGGGCGACGCCGTTCGTTCCGGCCGCTCGGCCGGCCTCGGGTCGTTCGTGTCCGGTCCTGCCGGGGCGTCAGATCTCGGTCTTGTCCAGGGGATCGCGCGCCGGGCGCGCGGTCGGGAGATCGGGGTCGTAGCCGCGCGCGGCCCCGGTGTTGAGGGCGGCCACGCGTTCGGCCGAGACCTCCGTGCGCCGGCGCTGGGCGTCGCGCGCCATCCGGTTGACCAGCAGGCCCACGCCGGCCGCGATCAGCAGCACCGGCACGGGGTTGCGCCGCACCGCGTCCAGCGCGGTGTCGTAGGTGCTGTTCAGGGCCGGCACCCGCCGGGCGTTGCCCAGCATCTCGTCGACGAGGTTCGGCACCGAGAGCCGGCCCTGGATGCGGTCGATCGTGTCGTCGAGCCGGGCGCGGCTCTCCTCGATCTCCTTCTCGAGGTCGTTCATCGTACTCATCCGGACACGCGCTCCGACAGGGCCTGGGCATCCTGGCGGACCTGGCGCGTCGTGCGCGTCGGGGCCAGGGTCGAGAGGGAGAGGACGCTGCGCGCCCACAGGGCCATGCCGACGGCGAGGACCAGGAGCACGCCGCCCACGATCAGGGCCGAGAGCCACTCCGATCCGACGATGGTGGCGAGCCACTTCACGAAGGCCCCGATCAGGACCAGCAGGGCGACCACGGCGAACACCGCCGAGCCGACCATGCAGGCGAGGCCGACGATGAGCTGGCGGACGTTGCCGGCCATCTCGGCCCGGAACAGGGCGATCTCCTTGCGGGCGAGCTCGTTGGTCTCGCGCAGGGCATCGCCGATCAGGCTCTGGATGCTGGAGGCGCCGGTCTGGCGCGGATCTGGACCCTGGGCCATGGCGTCAGGCCCGGAAGCTGTCGCGGGCGTCGCCATCCGGCGACTCCGGCGGCAGGCTCGACGACTTGATGAAGCGGGCGGCGATCAGGCCGGCCACGAAGGTGCCCACCGCCACCGCGACCGGCGCCCGGCGGGCGAAGGATTCGGCCTCGCTGTAGAAGTCGCCGAGGCTGCGCCGCTCGATCTGCGAGCCGAGCTGCTCCAGCCCGTCGGCGGCACTGTCGAAGAAGGCGCGCACGTTCGGCTTGTCGCCGAGGTCGCGGCCGGAATTGCGGATCGTCTGCGCCAGATCGTGGACCGACTGCGCGGCGTCGCTCTTGCGCTGCTCGACATAGGTCTGCGCCTGGACCCGGGCCGCGTCCAGGAGACCGCGTCCGCGCTCGGCCGCCACGTCGGCCAGCCCCTCGACGTCGCCCTGGAGGGCTCGCCACTGGGCGCGCTCCTGGGGCGCCCCGTGGGGTGCCTCCTGGGACGGCTCGTGCGGCGGATCCTTGAGCGGATCCTTGGGCGCGTCCTGCTGGAACTCGGTGCCGGCCATCTCGAAAACACTCCTCGCGACGCGGGGACGCCACCGCTCGCGGCGACCGCGGCCCCCGCGATGGCTGAGTAACCGACTGAGCTGTGACCGGTTCCGGTGCCACGTGCAGGCCGGACCGATACCCGTTCCGGACGCGACTCGCGGCGCCGCTCAGTCCGCGTTCAGGCACGGTCTGGCAGAACCGCCACGCTTCGACAACGGGCACCGACGGGCCGTCACCGACGCGCACGCGGTCGGCCCGGCGGGAAAGGCCTCGACGGGAACGACATGGCGCCAGGACGGAGCGGCCGCCCTGTCCCGGAACGGTACGGCCTCGACTTGACCCGCGCCCGGCTTCACGCTTGGGTTGCCTCAAGACCACCAAAGGATCGCGCAGGCCCCCCGCGCGTTCTGACCATCACGAAGTCTCGATGCAGGCGCGGCAAGGCCCTTGACTTGACCCGCGCCCCTGATCCGGAGCCGACCCGCGTGGCACGCCTTGTGATCGTATCGAACCGCGTCGCCGTCCCGGAGGAGGGCGGCAAGGCGGTCGCGGCGGGGGGCCTGGCGGTCGCCGTCAAGGAGGCGTTCAGCGCCTACGAGGGCCTCTGGTTCGGCTGGAGCGGCACGATCGCGGAGGAGCCCTGCGAGGAGCCGACCCTGATCGACCGGGGCCGCGTCCAGTACGCCGTGGTCGACCTCTCGCCGCAGGACCACCTGGAATATTACGCCGGCTTCGCGAATCGCGCGCTGTGGCCGATCATGCATTACCGGCTCGGCCTCGGCGCGTTCTCGCGCTCGGACTATGCGGGCTATTGCCGCGTCAACCGGATCTTCGCCCGGGCGCTCGCCAAGCTGGTCGAGCCCGACGACATCATCTGGGTCCACGATTACCACCTGCTGCCGCTGGCCGCCGAACTGCGCGGCCTCGGGCTCGACAACCCGATCGGCTATTTCCACCACATCCCCTGGCCCGCCGCCGACGTGTTCAATTCCCTGCCGGCGAGTACCGAATTGCTGCGCGCCATCGTCGATTACGACCTGATCGGCCTGCAGACCGAGGCGGATGTCCAGAACCTGCAGCGCAACCTCGTCGACACGCAGCGGGCGATTCCCCTGGGCGGCGGCTCGCTGATGGTCGACGGGCGCCGGACCCGGATCCGCGCCTTCCCGATCGGCATCGACGTCGCGGGCTTCAAGGACGCCGCCGAGAAGGCGGGATCCAACAAGGTGGTGCGCGAGACCATGGCGGGCCTGCGCACCCGCAAGTTGCTGATCGGCGTCGACCGGCTCGATTATTCCAAGGGCGTGCCGGAGCGGATGGAGGCGGTGGAGAGCTTCTTCGCCTCCAATCCCGACCAGCGCGGCAACGTCACCTACATCCAGATCACCCCGAAATCCCGCAGCGAGGTGCCGGAATACGAGCAGCTCGCCCGGGACGTGAACGAGAAGGTCGGCGAGATCAACGGTGCGCTCGGCGACCCGGCCTGGACGCCGATCCAGTACATCACCAAGGCCTATCCCCGCCCGGTGCTGGCCGGGCTCTACCGGGCGGCCCGGGTCGGCCTGGTGACGCCGATGCGCGACGGTATGAATCTCGTGGCCAAGGAATACGTGGTCGCCCAGGCCGAGGACGATCCCGGCGTGCTGGTCCTGTCGAAATTCGCCGGTGCCGCCCGGCAATTGCCCGAGGCGCTGCTGGTCAACCCCTACGATCGGTTCGAGGTGGCGGAGGCGATCCGCGCGGCGCTCTACATGCCCAAGGCGGAGCGGCTGGCGCGCTGGAAGCCGATGGTCGAGCGCATGACCCGCGAGGACGTCGACTGGTGGGCGCGCAACTTCCTCGCGGAACTCGAGAATTTCCGCACCGTCGAGCGCGAGCCGCCCACCGCCGCGGCGGCCGCCGAGTAGAAGATCAAGGTGGCAGCCGACACCCGCGCCCTCCCTCCCCCTCTGCGGGGGAGGGAGGGCGCGGGGCGGCCTTGGACCGAACCCCCTTGCGAGCCAAGCGCCATCCAGGACGCTCTGCATGACCCCGTTCGCCGGCGCCGGCACGCGCCTCGGCCCACCTCCAAACGAACCGGACTCCGCCCATGATCGCCGTCGATGACGGGGTCCCGGCGCCGCTCGGGGCGCATTTCGACGGGCGCGGGGTCAATTTCGCCCTGTTCTCCGAGCACGCCACCGCGGTCGACATCTGCCTGTTCGAGCCCGGGGAGCGGCACGAGACCCGCACCGTCCGGCTGCCCGGCCGGACCGACGACGTCTGGCACGGCTACCTGCGCGGCGTGCTGCCGGGCCAGCTCTACGGCTATCGGGTGCACGGCCCCTGGGACCCGGCCGCCGGCCACCGCTTCAACCCCTCGAAGCTGGTGCTCGACCCCTACGCAAGGGAGATCCGCGGCCGGATCCGCTGGCACGACGCCCTCTACGGGCACCGCAGGGGCGGGGAAAGCCGGCGCGAGGACCGGATCGACCGGCGCGACAGCGCGCTCTACATGCCGAAATGCGTGGTCACAGCCCCCGAGGTGCCCGACCTCGCCCTCACGCCCGTGCGCCGGCCGCTCGCCGAGACGGTGGTGTACGAGGCGCACGTCAAGGCGCTGACCCGCACCCATCCGGCCATCCCCGAGGCCGAGCGCGGCACCTACGCGGCGCTCGGCCACCCGGCGATCATCGAGCACCTCGTCAAGCTCGGCATCACCGCCCTGGAGCTGCTGCCGATCCAGGGATTCGCGGACGATCGCTTCCTGGTCGAGCGGGGCCTGGTCAACTTCTGGGGCTATCAACCCATGAGCTACTTCGCCCCGGATCCGCGCTACCTGGGGGAGGGCGGGCCCGGCAGCCTGAAGGCGGCGATCCGGGAGCTGAACGCCGCCGGGATCGAGACCTGGCTCGACGTGGTCTACAATCACACCGCCGAGGGCGACCATACCGGGCCGACCCTGGCGTTCCGCGGCATCGACAACGCCAGCTACTACAAGCTCGACCCCGCCGATCCGCGCCGCACGATCGACTGCACCGGCTGCGGCAACACCCTCGACGTGAGCCACCCGCGGGTGATGCAGCTGGTTCTGGATTCCCTGCGCCACTGGGTGGGCGCCTACGGCATCGCGGGCTTCCGCTTCGACCTCGCCTCGAGCCTCGGGCGCGCGCCCCTGGCCTTCACCCCGGAGGCGGCCTTCTTCCAGGCGGTGGCGCAGGACCCGGTGCTCGCGCGGGTCAAGATGGTGGCCGAGCCCTGGGATATCGGGGAGGGGGGCTACCAGCTCGGCGGCTATCCGCGCGGCTGGAGCGAGTGGAACGACAAGTTCCGCGACGCCATGCGGGGCTTCTGGAAGGGCGATTCCGCCACGCTGGCCAAGGTCACGCAGGGGCTGACCGGCTCGCGCGAGGTCTTCGCGCCGTCCCGGCGCTCGCCGCTCGCCAGCGTCAACTTCATCGCGAGCCACGACGGCTACACCCTCGCCGACACGGTGGCCTACGAGGAGAAGCACAACGCGGCCAACGGCGAGGACAACCGCGACGGCCATGGCCACAACGTCAGCCGCAATTACGGCGTCGAGGGCGACACCGACGACCCGGACATCCTGGCGCTGCGCGCCCGCCAGAAGCGCAACATGCTGGCCACCGTGATGCTGGCCCAGGGCGTGCCGATGCTGCTGATGGGCGACGAGCGCTCCCGCAGCCAGGGCGGCAACAACAACGCCTATGCCCAGGACAACCCGACGAGCTGGATGGACTGGAGCACCGATCCGGACCCCCGCCTCACGGAGTTCGTCGCCAACCTGCTGGCGCTGCGCCGGGCTCACGCAGCCCTGCGGCGGCGGCGCTTCTTCACCGGCGCGCTGATCGCCCCGGGCGAGCCCCTGCGCGACGTGCACTGGCTCGCCCCCGAGGGCACCGAGATGGAGGGGCGGCACTGGTCGGACGACCGCCTCCAGGTCTTCGGCATGCAGATCGGCAACGACGGCGAGCCGGGCGACCGCCTGCTGATGCTGTTCAACGCCGGGGAGGGCGCCTGCGACTTCCACCTCGTCCCGGTGGTCGGCGGCCCGTGGAGCCCGGTCTTCGACACGGGGGCGCCCACCGGCACGGTCCCGCCGGATGCCCCGTCCTACGCGGCCGGCGCCGCCGTGCCGCTGCCCGGCCGCACGGTCCTGGTTCTCACGGCGGCAGGCGTGGGGGCGGGCGCGCGGAGCGGGTGGGTGCCGGGGGGTTGAGGGCGGGCGCGACCACATGATCCAGACCGGATGAGAGGCGAATTCTCCCGTTCGAATCGTGTCTGCGCGTCGGCGGAATCCCTTCGGTGACCGTCAGGAGCGCCCTGCGAAGCCTCGGAGGCTCCCGCGCGTTCCCGACCACGCCCAGGGGTGTTGGTCGCGCCGGGCCGTCGAGTCCGGTCGGATCCGGCGATGACGCCTCATCCCGCCAGCACCCGCGCCACCTCGGCCTTCAGCACCGGCAGCAGTTCCGCCTCGAACCAGGGCTCGCGCTTGAGCCAGCCGTTGTTGCGCCAGGACGGGTGGGGCAGGGGCAGGACCCGGGGGCGGCGCGGCGCGGACAGGATCGCCCGCCAGCGCCGGACCGTGCCGGTCAGGCCGCCCTCCGGCTTCCCCAGGTGCCAGGCCTGCGCGTACTGGCCGATCACCAGGATCAGGTCGAGGTCCGGCAGGCCGGAGAACAGCTCCGCCCGCCAGTGCTCGGCGCATTCCCGGCGCGGCGGCCGGTCGCCGCCCTTGGCGTCGAGGCCGGGGAAGCAGGCGCCCATCGGCACGATCGCGACCTGCGCGGGATCGTAGAACCGCGCCTCGTCCAGGCCGAGCCAGGCGCGCAGCCGGACCCCCGACGGGTCCATGAACGGCCGGCCGGTCCGATGGGCCCGGGTGCCCGGCGCCTGGCTCGCCACGCAGAGGCGGGCCCCGGTGCTGCCCTGCACGATCGGCCGGGGCTCCTGGGGCAGGGGCGGCCCGTAGAGCGGGCTGTCCCGGCAGAGGCGGCAGGCGCGCAGGCGGGCGGCGGTGTCTTCGAAGGCGGGCATCCCCCGGAGATGGCGCCGTGCCGCGCAAAAAAGAAACGGCGCGGTGTCGCGCCGCGCCGTCCTCAGTCGGGTCTCTTGCCTTGGGGGAAGGCGCGCCCGTCCTACGCCGCCCGGAGCCGCCGGACGGTGCGATTCCTCACGCGCCCTTCATGCCGGAGAGGTCGAGGGGCAGCGCGCGCAGCCGTTGGCCGGTGGCGGCGAAGACCGCGTTGGCGATCGCCGGACCCAGGACGGGCACGCCCGGCTCGCCAATCCCGGTGGGTGCGACCTGGCTCGGCACGATGTGCACCTCGACCTTCGGCATCTCGCTCATCCGGGTCGGCGCGTAGGCGTCGAAATTGCGCTCCTGCACCTGGCCCTCCTTGAGGGTGATGCGGTTGCGCAGGACCGCGGACAGGGCGAAGCCGACCGCGCCCTCGACCTGCGCGCGGATCACGTCCGGGTTGACCGGCACGCCGACATCCACGGCCGCCACGATCCGGTTGACCCGGATCCCCGCATCCTGGGCGGTGACGTCGGCCACCATGGCCACGTAGGAGCCGAAGGATTCGTGGACCGCCACCCCGAGGCCGCGGCCCTTCGCCTGGGGCTTCTCCGTCCAGCCGGCCTTGTCGGCGGCGAGCCTCAGCACGCCGGCGAGCCGGGGCGCCTGGGCGAGCAGCGACAGCCGGTAGGCCACCGGATCGACGGCGGCGGCGTGGGCCAGCTCGTCGATCATCACCTCCATCACGTGGGCCGTGTGGCTGTGGCCGACCGAGCGCCACCACAGGACCGGCACGCCCTCGCGGCCGTTATGGACGCCGAACCGGTAGGCCGGCAGCGCGTAGGGGGTGTCGGAGGCGCCCTCCACGGTGGTCGAATCGATGCCGTTCTTGACGATCATCGCCTCGAAGGGCGAGCCGATCATGATCGACTTTCCCACCATGACGTGGTCCCAGCCGACCACCGCGCCCCTGGCGTCGATGCCGGCCCGGACCCGGTGCAGCACGGTCGGGCGGTAGTAGCCGCCGGCCATGTCGTCCTCGCGGGTCCAGACGAGGTGGACCGGGGCCTTCTCGCCATAGGCCTTCAGGACGGTGGCGGCCTCCGCGAGATAATCGGCGGTGGGCGTCGCCCGGCGGCCGAAGGAGCCGCCGGCCCAGTTGCTGTGCAGCCGCACCCGGTCGGGCGTGACCCCGAGGATCGCCGCCATGGTGGCCTGCTCGATGGTCTGGAACTGGAAGCCCGCGTAGACGTCGTAGCCGCCGTCGGCCGCCCGCTCGATCGTGGCGTTGAGCGGCTCCATCGCCGCGTGGGCGAGGTAGGGGAAGGTGAACTCGGCCTCGATCACCGTGGCGGCACCTCTGAGCGCCGCCTGCGGGTCGCCCCGCTCCGAGGCGGTGAGGCCGGGGCCTTTCGCCCGCTCCCGGTACTCGGCCAGGATCGCCTCCGACGAGCGGGTCTCGGCGGTGCTGTCGTCCCAGGAGACCGTGAGGGCCTCGCGGCCCTTGATGGCCGCCCAGGTGTCGCGGGCGATCACCGCCACGCCGGTCGGCACCTGCACCACGTCGAGCACCCCGGCGACCTTGCGGGCGGCCGTCGCGTCGAAGGCCTTCACGGTGGCGCCGAAGCGCGGGGCGCGGGCCACCAGGGCGGTCACCTGCTCGGGGCGGCGGATATCCAGGGAGTAGGTGGCCGTGCCGTCGGTCTTGGCCACGGAATCGAGGCGCGGGATCGTCTGGCCGATCAGCCGCCATGCGCTCGGATCCTTGAGCCGCGGCTCCGAGGGCACCGGCAGGGAGGCCGCCGAGGCCGCCAGTTCCCCGAACCGGGCCTGCCGGCCGGACGGCGCGTGGCTGACGACGCCCTCCTCGACCGTGATCTGCGCGACCGGAACCTTCCAGCGGTAGGCAGCCTCGGCCATCAGCATCTCGCGGGCCGCCGCCCCGGCCTTGCGCAGCTGGAACCAGGAATTGGCCACCGCGGTGGACCCGCCGGTGCCCTGGATCGGGCCCATCAGGCTGTTGTTGTAGAGCGTCGCGTCCGCGGGCGCGAACTCGGTGCGGACATTCTTCCAGTCGGCGCCGAGTTCGTCGGCCAGGATCGTGGCGAGGCCGGTGGTGTTGCCCTGGCCCATGTCGAGGTGCTTGATCACCACCGTGACGGTGTCGTCCGGGGCGATCCGCACGAAGGCGTTGGGCTGCGCCTTGACGTCGGCGAGGTTCGGGCCGGCGGCGGCGCGGGCGGATTTGGGATCGAGCCGGAACGCCACCACGAGGGCGCCGGCCCCAGCGAGGAGGCCGCGGCGGCTGGGTCGGGGGGCAGGCAGGCGGCTGGGTCGACGGGCGTTCAGCATGGCGGCGAGGCTCCGGTCAGGACCGCTTGGAGGGGCCGATCAGGCGCAGATCAGGCGAGGCTGCGGGCAGCCTCGTGGATCGCCGCCCGGATCCGCTGGTACGTGCCGCAGCGGCAGATGTTGCCGTCCATGGCGCCGTCGATGTCGGCGTCGTTGGGCTTGGCGTTGCCGGACAGGAGGCCGATCGCCGACATGATCTGGCCGGACTGGCAGTAGCCGCACTGGACCACGTCCAGCTTCCGCCACGCCGCCTGGACCGCCTCGGCGACCCGGCCCGACACGCCCTCGATGGTCGTGATCTGCGCGGCGCCGACATCGCCCAGCCGTGTCTGGCAGGAGCGGACCGGCTGACCGTCGAGATGGACCGTGCAGGCGCCGCATTGGGCGATGCCGCAGCCGTATTTCGTGCCGGTGGCGTCGAGCCGGTCGCGCAGGACCCAGAGCAGCGGCATGTCCGGGTCGGCGTCGATCAGGTGTGCGACGCCGTTGACGGTGAGTTTCGGCATGGTCGGCCCCCTCTCATCGGCGCCGGACGCCGAGGCGTCCGGGTTGCGCGCCGCGCGGCCCGGTTGAGACCATGCTCTGCGCTAGCGGTTGTCACGGCCTGCCCGCTGTGCGCCAGCGCACGTCGGGCCGGATGACCGGCCCCCGTATGCCCGCCGGAATGCTTAAGATCCGAGCGATGGCGGCAGGCGCTTCTTAACATATCCGCCCCATTCTCGGCGAGCGAATCCCGGCCGGCACCGCCCTTCCCGAGTCTCACCACGAGATGTCCGATCTCACCGTCGAGATGGTCCAGCGCGGTCGCGGCCCCTCGACGCAGGAGGCCGCCCGCCGCCTCGGGGTCGCCCGCGAGATCCGCTCGGCCCGCGAGAAGCTGACCTCGCAGACCGGCCTCGAACGGGCCTTCGATTACGAATTGCTGCGCCACTTTGCCGAGTACCGGGCGGGGGCCGGCCTCGCGCTGGCGCTGTTCGCGGCGGCGCTCGCCACGGCGGCGACGTTCTGGATCGCACCGCCGGTCGCCGCATCCTGGGCCCTGGCCGTGCTCCTGATGATCGTGATCAACACCGCGTTGAGCCGGCGCTTCCTGCACGCCGACCCGGCGACGATCCCGCTGGCGCGCTGGCGCCGCCGCTTCCTGATCGGCGAGGTGCTGCAGAGCCTGTCGTGGTCGGCGATGATCGGGCTCGGCGCCACCGGCGGCTGGACCTTCGCGCTGTTCGGCCTCGTCATCGCCTCCGCGGTCACAACCATGCTGGCCGCGACGGTGCCGCTCGCGGCCGTTGCCGCCCTGGTGCCGCTGGCGCTGGCCACCGCGTCGCTCGCCGCCTTCTTCCGCGAGATGGACGGGCTGCTCCTCGTCACGATGGCCTGGGGCGCGCAGCTGTTCTTCCTCAGCCTGTCCCGCCGCCTCTACACCTCGACGGTGGGGGCCCTGCGCTCGCGCGCCGAGAAGGACGCGGTGTTCGGCGAGCTGGAGCAGGCCAAGGCCAATTCCGACGAGGCCCGCCGCCGGGCCGAGGAGGCCAACCTCGCCAAATCGCGCTTCCTCGCCACCATGAGCCACGAGCTGCGCACGCCGCTCAACGCCATCCTGGGCTTCTCGGAGGTGATGAAGAACGAGGTGTTCGGCATCCACACGGCGCCGTCCTACCGGGAATACTCCACCGACATCCACGACAGCGGGATGCACCTCCTCAACCTGATCAACGAGATCCTCGACCTGTCGCGGATCGAGGCGGGGCGCTACGAGCTCAACGAGGAGCCGGTGCAGCTCGCCTACGTGGTGGAGGAGTGCCGCCACATGATGGGTCTGCGCGCCAAGGCGAAGAACCAGACCTTCCACGGTCTGGTCGACGACGCGCTGCCGCGGCTCTGGGCGGACGAGCGGGCGCTGCGCCAGATCGTGCTCAACCTCCTGTCGAACGCGGTGAAGTTCACGCCCCCGGGCGGCGAGATCTGGCTGAAGGTCGGCTGGACCGCCTCGGGCGGGCAGTACGTGTCGGTGAAGGACAGCGGGCCCGGCATCCCCGAGGACGAGCTCGGCACGGTCCTGTCGTCGTTCGGCCGCGGCTCCCTGGCGATCAAGACCGCCGAGCAGGGCTCGGGCCTCGGCCTGCCGATCGTGAAAGGGCTGGTGGAGCTGCATGGCGGGCAGTTCCAGCTGTCCTCGAAACCCCGCGAGGGCACCGAGGTGGTGGTGACGCTGCCGGCCAGCCGGGTGATGGACACGATGCTGCCCCTCGACGTCGACCCGCAGGCCCCGGCGCCGGCCCGGGGCGCCCTGACCCGGGCGGCCTGAGCCGGACGCCGGGGAGCGGTCTCAATCGAGCCCGCCCAGGGCGCGGATCCGGGCCCACTCGGCCTCCGTCACCGGCTGCACCGACAGGCGGGAATTGTTGACCAGGACCATGGCGGAGAGCGCCGGGTCGGCCTTGATCGCGTCCAGCGTCACCGGGCGGCGCATCGCCTGCACGGCCGTCACGTCGACCATGCCGAAGCGGCCGGTCTCGTCGGTATGGTCGGGGTAGTAGGGGCGGATCACCGCGACGATGCCGACCACCGCCTTGCCCGCGTTCGAGTGATAGAAGAAGCCCTGCTCGCCGACCTGCATGGCCATCAGGTGCTTCTTGGCGAGATGGTTGCGCACGCCGTTCCAGTGCGTCCCGGCCGCCCCGGCCGCGACCTGCTGGTCCCACGACCAGGTCGCGGGCTCGGATTTGAACAGCCAGTGCGCCATCGCTGCGTGTCTCCAGGGCCCCGCCCCTCGCGGCGGCGGCCCTGCCATAGCCCAGCTTCATCCCCGGGGAACAGGCCGGATGCCGCGCGGGTGCGGCCGGTTCGAGGCCGGGGCGTCCCTCGCGGAGGCGCCGGGCCGCGGAGCCGCGCGGCCGGTTGCGACTCGGGTTCAGCCGAGGGAAATAAGCCCATCTATGCTTGCGGAGATCTTTAAAAATCTGTCATTGGCTGAATATTAAACGATCTTTGACATTTTTACGAACATGATCACGATCTAACTGATGATGGTTGCCTTCATGCTCACGGTGGTCGGCTGTTTCGTCGGAGAACACAACCTGGGGCTGGTAGCGCTGGCCGCGCTGGTCTGCACCCTGGCGAGCGTCGCGGCCATCGAATTGCTGACCCATGCCGGCCGCGCCGGAGGCCGGAGCCGCTACACGTGGCTCACCGTGGCGGCGGCGGCGGGGGGCTCGGGGATCTGGGCGACGCACTTCCTGGCGATGCTCGCCTACGCGCCGGGGCTGCCGTCGGGCTACGGCGTCGGGCTGACGCTGCTCTCCTACGTCGATGCCGTCGCGCTCACCGGCCTCGCCTTCGCGCTGGCCTCGACCGGCGGCGGGATCCGGGCGGCGATCGGCGGCGCCGTGGCGGGCGGCGGCATCGCGGCGATGCACTATACCGGCATGGCCGCCTATCAGGTCCCGGGGCATCTCGTCTGGAACCCCGCGGTGGTGGCGCTCTCGGTGATCATCGGGACCGCCCTGGGCGCCGCGGCCCTGGTGGTCGGCCTGTCGGCGGCCGCGTATCGCGGCCGGGTCCTCGGCGCCGGCCTGCTGATGCTGGCGATCTGCGGCCACCATTTCACCGGCATGGGCGCGGTGACCGTCCAGCCGGATCCCGCCGTGGCGATCCCGGAGAGCGCGATCCGGACCGAATGGCTCGCCACCGCCGTCGCGCTGGCGAGCTGCCTGATCCTGCTGCTGGCCGGGGCCGCCCTCGTGCTGGACCTGCGCGAGCGCAAGCGCACCGCGTTCGAGCGCGAGCGCCTGCGCAGCCTCGCCAACGCCGCCGTCGAGGGTCTCGTCGTGTGCCGCAGCGGCCAGATCGTCAGCGCCAACGAGGCCTTCGCCCGGCTCGCCAGCCTCGACACCACCGCCCTGGTGGGGACGAGGCTGTCCGTCTACCTGCCGGGCCTCACGGCCGCGGCCGGGACGGCCGACCACCCGATCGAGGCGGAACTCGTCCCGTCGGGTGGGGGGCTCGTCCCCGTGGAGGTGATCCTGCGCCCTTTGGCCGAGTACGGCCGTGAGCCGCACTACGCCGTCGCGGTGCGCGACCTGCGCGCCCGGCGCCGCGCCGAGAGCCAGATCCAGTACCTCGCCCACCACGACGCCCTCACCGGGCTCGCCAACCGCACCAGCTTCCACGCGCGGCTCGAGCGCGAGATGCGCGCAGCGGACGGCCTCGGGACCCGGCTCGCGGTGCTGTGCCTCGACCTCGACCGCTTCAAGGAGGTCAACGACCTGTTCGGGCACGCGGCCGGCGACGCGATGCTGCGCGACCTCGCGCTGCGCGTCGGCGGCCTGCTCGACGGCACCCAGCTGATGGCCCGGCTCGGCGGCGACGAGTTCGCCATCCTCACGCCCCAGGCCGGCGACTCGGCCGAGCGGCTGGCGGAGCGGATCCTGGCCACGCTCGCGGCGGTGCCGGCGGCCTCCGGCCCGGTCATCGCCACCAGCATCGGCGTCGCGGTCTATCCCGACGACGCCCAGGACCAGCGCGCGCTCCTGAGCTACGCCGACGCCGCCCTGTACCGGGCCAAGGCCGAGGGGCGGGGCACCTGCCGCCGCTACGACGCCAGCATGGGGGCCCAGATCCGCGACCGGCGCATGCTGGAGCACGACCTGCGCCACGCGGTGTCCCGGGGCGAGCTGGAACTCGTCTACCAGCCCCAGACCCAGATCGAATCCGGCGCGGTGACGGGCTTCGAGGCGCTGCTGCGCTGGCACCATCCGGAGCGCGGGGACGTCTCCCCGGCCCTGTTCGTGCCGATCGCCGAGGAGACCGGCGCGATCCTGGAGATCGGCGCCTGGGTGCTGCGCGAGGCCTGCCGGGCGGCGGCCAGCTGGCCGCAACCCCTGGCGATCGCCGTCAACGTCTCCGCGGTGCAGCTCCACAACCCGCATTTCGTGCAGTTCGTCCACGGCACCCTGTTCGAGACCGGCCTGAAGGCCGAGCGTCTGGAGATCGAGATCACCGAGACCGCGCTGATCCGCGATCCGGCCCGGGCGCTGCTCACCCTGCGCCAGCTCAAGGCACTGGGCGTGCGGGTCGCCATGGACGATTTCGGCACCGGCTACTCGTCCCTGTCGAACCTGCGCTCCTTCCCGTTCGACCGGATCAAGATCGACCGCTCGTTCATCAAGGCGGTCCACAGCAACGCGCAGGGGGCCGCGATCGTGCGCTCCGTGCTGGGCCTGGGGCGGGGCCTCGGGCTCGCCGTGGTGGCCGAGGGGGTGGAGACGGCCGAGGAACTGTCCTTCCTGGCGCAGGAGAATTGCACCCTCGCCCAGGGCTACCTGCTGGGCCGTCCCGCGCCGATCGCGCTCTTCGCCGCCCACACCCACGGGACCGGGCCGGAACGGGCGGCCTCCGTGGCGTGAGGTGCCCACGCACAGAACCGGGTTCCCGAAGGGCCGGGCCCTGCGGCGGGGTTCGGGGGCGGAGCCCCGGAGACACCACCCGGGAGGCCCGGGCTCCACGCAAGGTCCCGGACCCTCCGAGACCCTAATCGGTCTCGCCGCGCAGCGGCCGGGCGAGCAGGCCGGCGATCACGTCCTCGACGCCGGCCCGGCCCGATACGATCGCCGCGACGGCCTGCGCCACCGGCATCTCGATCCCCCGGGCCGCCGCCAATCCGGCGAGCGCCGCCGCCGTGAAGGCGCCCTCGGCGAGCTTGCCGCCGGCGGCCTCCTCCGTGTCCGCCCCGGCGCCGAGCCGCTGGCCGAACGCGAAGTTGCGCGATTGCGACGAGGAGGCCGTCAGCACGAGGTCGCCGAGGCCCGAGAGACCCATCAGCGTCTCCGGCCGGCCCCCGAAAGCGCGGGCGAAGCGCATCAGCTCGGCGAAGGCCCGGGCGATCAGGGCCGCCCGGGCGCTCTCGCCGAGCCCCCGTCCCGCCACGATCCCGCAGGCGATGGCCAGCACGTTCTTGCCGGCGCCGCCGATCTCGACGCCGCGCACGTCGTCGGTGTGGTAGAGCCGGAAGCTCGGCCCCGACAGCAGGGCGCAGAGCGACGCGGCGAGGCCGGGATCGGCCGCCGCCAGGGTCACGGCGGTGGGCAGGCCGCGGGCGACGTCGGCCGCGAAGCTCGGCCCGGACAGGACCGCCACCGGTGTTCCCGGCCCCAGGACCGCCTCGGCCACCGCGCTCAGAAAGCTGTCGCTGCCGCGCTCGATCCCCTTGGCGCAGAGGATCACCGGACCGGCCGTGGCCAGGGGCCCGCGCAGGGCTTCCAGCACGCCGCGCACGGTCTGGGCCGGCACGACCAGCAGGGTCGCCCGGGCGCCGGCGAGTGTTCCGGACTGCGCCGTCGCGTGGATCCGGGCATGGAGCGGCACGCCCGGCAGGTAGCGCGGATTGGCACGCTCGGCCTGGAGCTGGGCGGCGGCTCCCGGGTCGCGCAGCCAGAGGGTCACGGGGTGCCCGGCCCCGGCGGCGGCGTTGGCGAGCGCCGTCCCCCAGGCGCCGCCGCCGACGACGTTGATGGGCGCGCTCATGGTGCCTCCCCGGTGAGGTCGAGCCGGTCGGGCGCGTGGCTGCGCGGCGCCGCCGCCCCGGCGATCGTGCCGCGCCAGGCCAGGGAGCGCCGATTCAACCGGGCGAGATCGGCGGTCCCGTCGAGGACCGCCTCGCCGAGGGCGATCGCCGCCTCCAGCCGATCCAGCGGCATGTTGGCGTGGGCGGGCGGACGGACCTGGTCGCGCCAGGGGCCGCCGCAGGTATTGTCGAGGAGGATGCGGGCGAAGCAATGGTCCAGCCGCACCGGCCAGTCCGGGCGGGCGGCCCCGGGCAGGCGGCGCTCGACCAGATCCCGCCAATGCGCGCGCCGCGCCGCGCCGGTCATCCCGCCGGGACCGCCGCGCGGGCCGGGTCGGCGGCGAGCGGCCAGCGGGGCCGGGCCGGCGCCGTCAGGTCGTCCACGAGCCCGAGGCGCAGGCGCTCCAGCCCGGCCCAGGCGATCATGGCACCGTTGTCGCCGCAGAGCGGCAGGGGCGGGGCCACGAAGTCCAGGCCCGCCTCGCCGGCCAAAGCCGCCAGCGCCCGCCGGATGGCGCCGTTGGCCGCCACGCCGCCGGCCGCCACCAGGGCGGCCGGCCGGCCGGCGACCCCCGAGAAGGCGCGCAACGCCACCCGGGCGCGGTCCACCACCACGTCGACCACGGCGGCCTGGAAGCCGGCGCACAGGTCGGCGACGTCGCGCTCGGCGAGCGGCGCGATCCGCTCGGCCTCGATCCGCAGGGCGGTCTTGAGGCCCGACAGGGAGAAATCGGCCTCGCGCCGGCCCAGCATCGGCCGGGGCAGGGCGAAGCGCTCGGGGTCGCCCGATTCGGCCATGCGCTCGACCTCGGGGCCGCCGGGATAGCCGAGGCCCAGGAGCTTGGCGGCCTTGTCGAAGGCCTCGCCGATGGCGTCGTCCACCGTCGAGCCGAGGCGCACGTAATCGCCGACCCCGCGCACGGCCACGAGCTGGGTGTGGCCGCCCGAGGCGAGGAGCAGGAGATAGGGGAAGGCGATCCCGTCGGTCAGCCGCGCGGTGAGCGCGTGGGCCTCGAGGTGGTTCACGGCGAGCAGGGGCTTGCGGGTCACCAGCGCCAGGGTCTTGGCGGTGACGAGGCCGACCAGCACGCCGCCGATCAGGCCCGGCCCGGCCGCCACAGCGATCCCGTCGAGGTCGGCGAGCTTCGTCCCCGCGCGCTCCAGGGCCCGCACGATCAGCCGGTCGAGCACCTCGACATGGGCGCGGGCGGCGATCTCGGGCACGACGCCGCCATAGGCGGCGTGCTCGGCGATCTGGCTCAGCACCTCGTTGGCGCGGATCTGCCCGACGCCATCCCCGTCGACGGACACCACGGCCGCGGCGGTCTCGTCGCAGGTGGTCTCGATGCCGAGCACGGTCTTCACGGGGCGTCCCCTCTGTCAGCGGCCTGCCGGGACGGCGTAGTCCGGGCACCGGGCCGGTGCAATGCCGGCCCGGCGCCGGGGCCGCTCAGTCGACGGCGACCATCACGTCGGAGGCCTTGATCACCGCGTAGGCCGGGCCGCCCGCGACGAGCTTGAGGGCGTCGACCGATTCGTTGGTGATCGAGGCGGTGACCACTTGGCCGGGGCTGATCTCGATCTTCACGTGGGCGGTGGTCGCCCCCTTGTCGATGGAGACGACGGTGCCCTTGAGGACGTTCCGCGCGCTGATCTTCATGCTCTGGCCCGAACTCCGCGAACCGCCCGGGGGGCGGCTTCGGGGGCGGTTCCTACAGCATGACGGCGTCCTGCGCGACCGGTTCAGCGCG
The DNA here is from genome assembly GCA_964242725.1 of uncultured Methylobacterium sp. Classification (GTDB taxonomy): domain Bacteria; phylum Pseudomonadota; class Alphaproteobacteria; order Rhizobiales; family Beijerinckiaceae; genus Methylobacterium. The sequence continues at coordinate 418 of CAXTCV010000044.1, read as the reverse complement.
GGTCGTCCTCCGGGTCGCCCCCCGCCTCCGCGTCGGCCTCCGGGACGGGCGCGGCGCCCCAGGTGGTGAGCGCGGCATTGAGGTCGTCGAGGACGAAGTGCCGGGCGCTGTCCCGGTCATAGCCCTCCGCCAGGAGGTCGTCGTAGTCGGTGAAGACGTGCCGGGCATAGGCGACGAGGGCGAGGCGGGCGGCGGTCCCGGGGGCGGCCCCGCGCAGGCCCGGGCTCGCCAGCGCCCGGCCGAGGATGGAATCAGCCTCGAAGTCCGGCAGGCGCGGGGCAAGGTGGGCCAGGGCATCGGCCACGGCCGTGCGGCGGTTCACGGGCGGTGACGGGGCATCGTTCATCGGGGGTGCGGTCCTGCGGGGTGCGGTCCTGCGGGCCGCATGATTTCATCACGCGGATCGGTTAAGGTCACC
>CAXTCV010000043.1:0-22949 GCA_964242725.1 uncultured Methylobacterium sp. | reverse complement strand
CGCCACCGGCGTGCTGATGTTCGAGGGCGGCCTGGTCTACGTGCAGGGGCCGATGCGGCGCGAGGCCGAGCAGAGCGCCCGGGCCCTCGCCGGCCTCGTCGATCCCGCCGTGCTGGCGGTCTCGCTGCCCGGGGAGCGCGGGACGCTCTGGGTCCTGCTCGCCGTCTCCGCCGCCAACGTCGTGCTGGGGATCTGGCGGCCGCGGGTCTTGCGGATCCCGACCTAAGGCAGGGTCCGCGGGCGCGCGGTCGAGCGCGTCTTCCCCCCTGCGCGGGCCTGCGGGGTCACGCATCGGGGCCGTCCAGCGGCAAGCACCGGAAACACGACGCATTTCCCCTCCCCCCTGCGGGGGGGCCAGGGGTGGGGGTGTGCAGGATCGCGCGTGACGGTGCCCTCTGCGCCCCGCAAGCCTGCCTCACCCGTGTCGCCGATGCCGGTCTTCGTCTCATCAATGCGCCGGCTAACAAAACTATTTGCCGATGCAGAACCCGGCGAACAGCCGGTCGAGCACATCCTCGACGCCGACATGGCCGCCGACCTCGCCCAGGGACCGGACGGCCAGCCGGAGATCCTCCGCGGCGAGTTCGGGCAGGGTCCCGACCCCCGCGAGCAGCCGGTCGAGATGCGCCAGGCAGGCCTCCAGCGCGGCCCGGTGGCGCGCCCGGGTGATCAGGGCGTCGCCGGCGCCGGGGCCGGCGCCCGCCGCGCCCTGGATCGCGTCCACCAGCGCGTCCAGGCCGGCCCCGGTCCGGGCCGAGACCGCGAGCGCCCCCGGGAGCGCCGGCATTGATAAGCCGGCAAAAAGATCGGCCTTCGTGAGCACGGTGAGGGTCCGGATCCCGGACTCGCCGAGATCCGGCTCCGTCCCGTCCGGGGGCACCAGGGCCAGCACCAGATCCGCCGCCGCGATCCGGGCGCGGCTGCGGAGGATACCCTCGGCCTCGACCGGTTCGGCGGTGTCGCGCAGGCCCGCGGTATCCACCAGGAGGACCGGCAGGCCGCCGAGATCGAGCCGCACCTCGAGGGCGTCCCGGGTGGTGCCGGGCACGTCCGACACGATGGCGACGTCGCGCCGGCTGAGGGCGTTCAGCAGGGTCGACTTGCCGGCATTGGGCGCGCCCGCCAGGACCACGACGAACCCCTCCCGCAGGCGCTCGCCCCGGCGGCCGTCGTGGAGTGCCGTGGCGATGTCCCGGCGCAGGGCCGCGGCCCGGTCGAACAGGGCCGCGTCGAGCCCGGCCTCGTCGACATCGCCCTCATCGGCGAAGTCCAGGGCGGCCTCGGCGGCGGCGAGGCAGTCGATCGCCTCGGCCCGCCACGCCGCGACCTGGCGGCTCAGGGTGCCGTCGAGCTGGCGCAGGGCCTGGCGGCGCTGGCCCTCGGTCTCGGCGTCGATCAGGTCGGCCACCGCCTCGGCCTCGGCCAGGTCCATGCGGCCGTTGAGCACCGCCCGGCGGGTGAAGGCGCCGGGACCGGCGGCCCGGCACCCCGGCATCCGGGCGAGCGCGGCGAGCACGCCCATCCGGACCGCGACGCCGCCATGCAGGTGCAGCTCGGCCATGTCCTCGCCGCTATAGGTGTCGGGCCCGGGGAACCACGCCACCAGCGCCCGGTCGAGCAACGTGCCGGCCTCGGGATCCCGCAGAATCCGCAGGGACAGCCGCCGGGGCGGCGGCAGCGTCCCGCCCAGGCGGGTCAGGACCGGCCCCGCCTCCGGTCCGCTGACGCGGATCACCGAGACGGCGGCGCGGCCGTAGGCGCTGGCGGGGGCGAAGAGGGTTTCGGTCATGGGGGCGTCGCTCGCGGTGGCCGACAACCCCGTGGATCCCGGCTGCGCGTTTCACGTGAAACATCGGCCGATGCCCTGTACCATCCCGGCGGCCCCGCGGCAGCCATCCGGCGTCATCGCATCGCCACGGCGGGACGGCATGTCGCCCGCCGCCGGGCGATTGGCCGAGGGACCGAGCGAGACGCGCCATGACATCCTGGACCCGCCGCACCGCCGGCCTCGGTCTCCTCGCCGCACCGCTGATCCTGCGCCGGGGGCCCGCGCGGGCCGCCGAGGCCGACGCCGCCCTGGCGGCGATCGAGCGGCGGCTCGGCGGCCGGCTCGGGGTCGCGGTCGGCACGGCCGACGGCCTGCTCCTGAGCCACCGGGCCGCGGAGCCGTTCCCGCTGTGCAGCACCTTCAAGGTGCTGGCCGTCGCCGCGATGCTGGCGCGGGTCGATGCCGGGTCGGAATCCCTCGACCGGGTCGTGATCTACGGACCCGGCGATCTTCTGAGCTACGCCCCCGTGACCCGGACGGCGCTCGAGGCCGGGGGCGGGACCGGGCGGATGACGGTCTCGGATCTCTGCGCCGCCGCGCTGGAATGGAGCGACAACAGCGCGGCCAATCTGCTGCTGACGCGTCTCGGCGGCCCCGCGGCGCTGACCCGCTGGCTGCGCGACACCGGCGATCCCCTCACCCGGCTCGACCGGGACGAGCCGGGTCTGAACACCGCGCTGCCCGGCGACCCCCGCGACACCACCAGCCCGGAGGCGATGCACCGGACCCTCGGACGCCTGTGGCTCGGGCCGGTTCTGTCGGCGGCCGCGCGCGGGCGGCTGGAGGGCTGGATGGTCGGGTGCCGGACCGGGTTCAAGCGCCTGCGGGCGGGGCTGCCGCCCGGCTGGATCGTCGGCGACAAGACCGGCAGCGGCGACAACGGCACGGTCAACGACGTGGCGATCCTGCGCCCGCCGGGACGTGCGCCGGTGCTGGCCTGCGTGTACGTCACCGGGGCCCGGGCCCAGGCGGAGTCGGTCGAATCGGCCTATGCCGAGATCGGCCGTCTCGTCGCCGACCGGGTGGGGGCCGGCTGACCGGGACCGCTATGGCGCGGACGCCTGCCAAAATCACCCGCGCGACCCAGGCCCTCGACAGGGCCGGCATCGGCTACAGCCTGCACGCCTACGCTTACGATCCGGACGCCCCGCGCATCGGCCTCCAGGCCGCGGAGGCTCTGGGCGTCGATCCCGGCCGGGTTCTGAAGACCCTGATGGCGGCGGTGGACGGCCGGACGGTCTGCCTGCTGGTCGCCTCCGACCGGGAGGTCTCGATGAAGCGGGTGGCCGCCGCCTTCTCCGGCAAGGCGGCCGCGATGCTCAAGCCCGCCGAGGCCGAGCGGCTGACCGGCTACCACGTCGGCGGCATCAGCCCGCTCGGCCAGAAGCGGCCCTGCCCCATGGCGATCGATGCCGGCTCCCTCGGCGACCCGGGCGCCGGGATCCACGTCAATGGCGGCGGCCGGGGCCTGCAGATCCGCCTGACCGAGGCCGACCTCGTCGCGGCGCTGAAGGCCCGGGTCGTGCCCCTCACCTGAAGCCCGCCCCCGAGGCGCGGCCCGGGTAAGCGCCCGTTTACCCTGTTGCCCCACGGTGGCGGCCTGCGGCGAGGGCGGGTTTGGCATGCGGATGACGGCGCGCGCGGGGATGACGGCGCTCGGACTCGCCCTGCTGCTCGGCGGCCCCGGCGCGGCGGCCGATCTCGACGTCCGCGGTGCATACGCGTCGGAGCCCGGCGCCCGCCTGCGCTTCTTCCCGCGCAGCGACGGCGTCGACCGCGCCCCGGTCTACGCCGTCCGGACCCGTCCGGTGCCGGCGGGATGCACGAAGCGGCGGGCGCCCGTGCCCACCAACGCGCCGGACGATCCCAGCTATGTCGGCTCCGAATACGGCCTGTCGCATCCGAGCTATTACGGGTTCACGCCGCCGCTGGGGGTCGACGATCCCAACGGGCGCTCCCTGCTGCCCTATTGTCCCTGAGCCGCCGTCGCCCGAGACCCGGATTCCCCTCCCCCGCCCCATGTTCTAGACGGACGGTCCAGCCCCTCCGGAGCCCGTCCCGTGCCCGATTCGGTCCCTCAGCGCTTCAGCGAGCGCGCCGCCCTGCACCGGTGCGTGGCCGGGTGGCGCGCGGCGGGCGAGCCCATCGTCCTGGTCCCCACCATGGGGGCCCTGCATGCCGGACATCGCGCCCTGATGGCGGAGGCCCGGCGGATCGGCCGGCGCGTCGTGGCGAGCATCTTCGTGAATCCGACCCAGTTCGGACCCAACGAGGATTTCGCCCGGTACCCGCGGGATCTGGAGGCCGACCTGGCCCTGCTGGCCGAGGCCGGGGCCGATGCCGCCTGGACGCCCGATGTCGCGACCATGTATCCGCCGGGCTTCGCCACGCGGATCGAGGTGGCGGGGCTGTCCGAGGGGCTGTGCGGCCCGTTCCGGCCCGGCCACTTCGCCGGGGTCGCCACCGTGGTGACCAAGCTGCTCAACCAGGTCCGGCCGGACGTCGCCCTGTTCGGCGAGAAGGATTTCCAGCAGCTCCGGGTGATCCAGCAGGCCGCGGCCGACCTCGACCTCCCGGTGGAGATCCGCGGCGTTCCGACCCGGCGCGACCCCGACGGCCTCGCCCTGTCGTCGCGCAACCGCTACCTGACGCCGGAGGAGCGCGCCGCCGCGCCGAAGCTCCACGCGGTGCTGGCCGATATCGCCCTCGCCTCGCGCAACGGCACCGGCGTCGCCGGCCGGATCGCCGCCGGGCGGGCCGCCCTCGAGGCGGCGGGCTTCCGGGTCCAGTACCTCACCGTCTGCGACGCCCGGACCCTGGCGCCGGTCGAGCGGGTCGAGGGGCCCGCCCGGGTCCTCGCCGCCGCCTATCTGGGCCGGACCCGGCTCATCGACAATCTCCCGGTCTGACGCGCCGGACGGTGGAGCGCGCGCCTCTGGCCGCGCAGGATCGCACGTCGACTCCATCGGGTGGATCCCAAAGGGATCATCCCTTTGGCGGGGTCCCGGGGCAGAGCCCCGAGGATCTCGCAGGGGGGCGCCCTGCCCCGCAAAAGGTCCCGGACCTTCCAGAACCCTCATGATCCAAAGCCGTGGCCGCCGGATCACGCCCCCGGGATTTTCGGGCTCGGCTGATCCAGGATGCTGGCGTCCCGGCGCGAACCTGCTCTCTGCTCCCCCGGTGATCAGAACCCGTGCCCCGGCCCTCCTCGCCGCCGCCCTCGCCCTCTCGGCCCCCGCCAGCGCCGGGGACGACGGGTTCGAGGGCATGGCCGGATCCTACGGGGAGCGCCTGCGCTACGACGCCAAGGGTCTGAGCCTGATCTTTCCCGAGCCCGACGTGACCCTGCGGATCGGGGGGCGGCTCCACATCGATGCCGGCGGCGCCTCGGCCGGCGGGCTCGACCTGTCCCGGGCGTTTCCCGACGCCGTCGCGGTGCGCCGCGCCTGGATCGAGCCGACGCTGACGATCGGCCGGGACTGGGTGATCGCCTTCCAGTACGATTTCAGCGATCCGACGCTGCCGATCAACGACGCCTTCGTCGCCTGGACGGGCGTGCCGGACACGATCGTGACGCTCGGCAACATGAAGGTGCCGTTCAGCCTGGAATGGCTGCAGAGCAACAACAACACCCTGTTCGTCGAGCGCTCGGTGGCCAACGCCCTCGTGCCGGAGCGCCGGTTCGGCGCCGCGATCGGGCGGCACGGGCAGGCCTGGACCGCCGTGGCCGGGGTGTTCGGCAACGCCGCCAGCAACGGCATCGCGGGGGACGGTGTGGCGGTCGCGGCCCGCGCCACCCTGGCGCCGATCCTGGAGGAGCGCGAGACCCTGCATCTCGGGCTCGCGGCGATCCATCGCCGCCGGTCCCGGGACGACGGCGCCGTCAGCTTCTCCAGCCCGGCGGGCGCGGCCCTGTTCACGCGCCCGTTGGTGGATACCGGCGATCTTCCCGACGCGGCGAGCCTGACCCGGCTCGGCGCGGAACTCGCCTACCGGACCGGCCCGCTCCTGATCCAGGCGGAGTATCTCCGCACCGAGCTCCAGCCGTTCGGCGGGCCCGGGATGCCCGCCTCCGGCCTCGGTTTCCAGGGCGGCTACGTCGAGGCCGCCTGGGTGCTGAACGGGGAGGGCCGCGCCTACGCGCTGACGCCCCAGGGCGGCACCACCTACGCGACCTTCAAGGGGGTGCGGGTGGGGGAGGGGCAGCGCGTCTCCCGGGGGGGCGCCGGGGTGTTCGAGCTCGCCGCCCGCTACAGCGCCATCGACCTGAACGCCCGGGGCTTCCGCGGCGGCACCGAGCAGGACGCGACCCTCGGCCTGAGCTGGTACCCGGAGCCGAATCTCCGCCTCATCGCGAACTACGTCCACGGGCGGGTCCGGCCGGGCGAGTCCCAGGCCGCGGCCTTCGGCACGGCGCCGTTCTCCGTCGACACCGTCGTCGGGCGCCTGCAGATCTACTGGTGAGCGGAGCCCGGCCGCCCCGGGCGCTCAGATGGCCCGGCGCAGGACGGAGCGGAACGGGCGCCGCTCGGGGGCCGGCTCGGTGGGGGGCGCGGGCGTGTCGGGCGGCAGGGCGGCCAGGACCTCGGCCCGCACGGGGCGCGGCGTCGCGAAGGCCCCGCCCTGGGCGAAGGGCACGTCGAGGTCGATCAGGTCGGGGACGTCCGCCTCGTCGGAGACGCCGGTGGCGACGAGGCGGATCCCGGCCCGCGCCAGGGCCGGTGCCGTGTCCTCCACGGCGATATCCGACAGGCTGCCCCCGGCGGCGGGCGGCCGCAGCAGCATCTCGACCGGGACCTTGACCTGCCCGATCCCGAGGGCGGCGCAGTCCGCCGCGTCGAAGCGCAGATCGTCCGGGCGGTCGAGGCTGAACCCGATCCGGCCGCGCAGCGGCGCCAGGAGGCCGCGCTGGCCGGCGTCGAGGCTCCGCCAGCTCGCCTGGGGCAGGGCGATCACCAGCCCGGCCAGCGCCGGATCGTCGGCGGCGGTGCGGGCCAGCTCGCGCAGCAGGCCGGGCTCGAACAGCGACAGCGGCGAGAGGCCGTAGGTCAGCATGGTGTCGCTGCCCCGGCGGGCGAGGTGCCGGACCACGAGGGCGGCCCGCTGGAGCATGCGGCGGTCGAGTTCGGTGGTGCGGCCGTACCGCTCCAGCACCGGCAGGAACGCCTCGGGCTCCGCCGCCGGAGCGCCGGGGTCCCCGATCCGCAGCCGGGCCAGCGCCTCGTAGGCCACGACCTTGCGCTGGGGCAGGCTGACGACCGGCTGCAGGTGGATCTCCAGCCCCTCCCCCTCGAAGGCCCGGAGGATCGCGGCCTCGCTCTCCGGATCCCGGGCGGGCGGCTGGGCCGGGATCGGCCCCGGCCGGGCCGACATCGGGGGGATCGGTCGCGGCGGAATCGGGCGGTGCGGAATCGGTGCCGCCGCCGGCGGTGCGGGGACGGGCGGCCGCGCCGCCTCCGTCTCCGGCGGAGCGGGCGCCGGCTCGGGCGCCGCCGCGACCGGTCGCGCCGGGGGGGGCGGCGCGGGCCGGGCTTTCAGGCCCGCGATCTCGGCATCCTGCATGCTCACCACCCCGGTGAGGTCGCGCACGATACCGCTGAGGAGGCCGAGCTCGACGCTCAGCTCCTCGAACTGGGCCCGGAGCGCCGCCGCCTCGCCCGGCTCGGAAAGCGGCGGCGCGGGCACGGCGCTGGTCTCGACCTTGAGCAGGCGCCGGGACAGGAGATCGACCTCGCCCGACAGCTTCTCGCAGCGTGCCGTCAGGGTGGCGATGCGCGTGAGGGCGAGGCCGGACACTCCGGCCGCCACGGCGCCGAGGGTCAGGGCGCTCCAGAGCGGCAGGAACACGGCGAGCGGCCCGAACACGACGAGCCCCAGGAGGGCGACCGTCAGCAGCCCCGCGTACCGGCCGAGGACCGGGACCATCGTCTGAACACCTGCCGGGGTCACGCACCGGTCGCCGGGGAGGTCCCGGGCGAAGCCCCGCCGGGCGCGAACCGAATCGTCGGATCATTGGCCCGGTGCGACCGGCGCGGCAAGGCTGGGGACCGGCGATGGCGGCCCGACCCGTGTGAATTCCGTGCGGTGTGACGCAGCCGCCGCCTGGAACGTTGCTGAATCGTCACGGGCGGTGCCTTTGCGCGCCGGTCCGGGGCGGGTTGCGCGTCTTGCAAATGCGCCGGCAAGCAAAAGGCGCCATAAAGCGCGGCCATGACGCCCGTACCCCCGCGTAATCTCCGTCTCCGCGCCGTTCTCGCCGCGGGTGCGCTCTTCGCCGCCGGCGGCACGACCGCATCCCGGGCGGCGGATCTCACCCCTGATCTTCCGCGCCAGACCCCGACCTTCGCGATGGTCGATCCCACCACCTGGATCGTCACGGTGGGCGCCTCGGTCCAGGCGATCCCGCGCTACCCCGGGGCCAGCGACTACACGGCGGTGGGCTATCCCTCGATCGACATCCGCAAGGTCGGCGAACCGCGCCGCTTCTCGACGCCGGACGACGGCTTCAGCCTGGCCCTCTACGACGGCGAGATGTTCCGGATCGGACCGACCGCGCGCTTCGTGCCGGGGCGCTACTACAGCGACGACCGACGCCACCTGTTCGGCTTCCGCGACGCGCGCTTCGCGGTCGAGCCCGGGGTGTTCGTGGAATTCTACCCGGTCTCGTTCATCCGCACCCGCGTGGAGGTCCGGCAGGGCGTCTACGGGCATCACGGCACGGTGAGCTCCCTGGCGGCCGATTACCTGATCCCGACGGAGAAGTTCCTGGTCTCCCTGGGGCCGCGGTTCAACATCGGCGACGGCAGCTACGCCCGGAAGTATTTCGGCGTCTCCCCGGTCGAGGCGCTGCTGAACGGGCGCGTCACCGCCTACGACCCGCCCAGCTTCTATTCGGCGGGCGTGCTCGGTGCCGTGACCTACACGCAGAGCGAGACCTGGTCCTACACGGCCTATGCCGGCTACAACCGGATCCTCGGCGCCTCCGGCAACAGCCCGCTGGTGCGCCGGCCGTTCGGCGATCCGAACCAGTACCAGTTCGGCCTGCGGATCGACTACGCGTTCCGGATGCCGGCCCTGTTCTGAGCCGCGGCTTGCGCGGGTCGCACCGGGCCCCGACATTCCGGCCATACGGTTCACGGAGGCTCGGATGGATGCGACGCGCGCCGATCTGCTGATGCGGGTCGAGGGCATGACCTGCGACGGCTGCGCCGCCGCGGTGACCCGCACGGTGAAGCGCCTCGATCCCGGGGCCGAGATCCAGGTGGATCGGGACGCGGGGCGCGTGGCGATCCGGACCGGCGCGCAGGCGCTCGTCGTCGCCGAAGCCCTGACCAGGGCGGGCTACACGGCCACGGCCATGACCGGCTGAGACGGGCGCCCGGCTCTAGGCGCGGGTCAGGTACATCCCGGTCAGCAGCAGGGCGAAAGCCGCGAGGCCGAACAGGCCCTCCTGGCGCCGGGTGGTGTCGAGGAAATGGGCGGCGGCGCCGGCCGCGCAACAGGTGGCGCCCAGGCCGATGGCGAGCGACGACATCGTGGTCTCCCCATCGCGCGCCGCCCTGCGACGCCGCGAAGCGCGGTCTCCCGGGGGCCTGCCGAACACCGGCGTCCGCGCAGGAATCGGGGACATCCCAAGATTTGCACGGGCCGAACCGGCTGGCAAGGGTGATCCGGCAAGTCCTCACCCGCCCGAGGACAGTATAGCGGCAGCGCACGACGCGGCCGCAGGTCTCGATCGCGAAAAAGACTGTCTTCGCAGGCGAGGCGGGGCGGCCGGAGACGCCGTGGCGCCGCGCATCGGCCCGGTTCCGGTTTCCGGGGCGATGCGCTAGACCGGCCGGCATCCCGCCCCGCCCGCCGGCTCGGCGCGGCCCCCCCTGCCCGAGGCTGTTCGTCACCCGATGCCCATCCCCTCCCCCGACCGGTTCGACGTCGCGGTCGTCGGTGGCGGCCATGCCGGCGTCGAGGCCGCCGCCGCCGCGGCGCGCTGCGGCGCCCGCACCGTGCTGGTCACGCACGATCCGGCGACGATCGGGGCGATGTCGTGCAACCCCGCCATCGGCGGCCTCGGCAAGGGCCACCTCGTGCGCGAGGTCGATGCCCTGGACGGGCTGATGGGCCGGGTCGCGGACGCCGCCGGCATCCAGTTCCGCCTGCTCAACCGCCGGAAGGGCCCGGCCGTGCGCGGCCCCCGGACCCAGGCCGACCGGAAGCTCTACGCCGCCGCCATGCAGGCCGCCGTCGCCGGGACCGCGGGCCTGACCGTGGTGGCGGGCGCCTGCGAGGATCTCGCCGTCGACGCGCAGGGCCGGCTCCGGGGCCTGGTCCTGGGGGACGGGCGGGTCCTCGCCTGCGGCGCGGTGGTGCTGACCACCGGCACCTTCCTGCGCGGCCTCATCCATATCGGCGCGCGCCAGATCCCGGCGGGCCGGGTCGGCGAGGCGCCCGCCCTCGGGTTGGCCCGGACCCTCGACCGCCTCGGCCTGCGCCTCGGGCGCCTGAAGACCGGGACGCCGCCGCGCCTCGACGGCCGGACCATCGACTGGGCCGGGCTGGAGATGCAGGAGGCCGATGCGGAGCCGGTGCCGTTCTCGACGCTCACCGAACGGATCACCAATCCGCAGATCCGCTGCGGCATCACCCGGACCACCCGGGCCGTTCACGACCTGATCCGCGCCAACCTGCACCGCTCGCCGATGTATTCCGGCGGCATCGCCAGCCGGGGCCCGCGCTACTGCCCGTCGATCGAGGACAAGGTGGTGCGCTTCGGCGACCGGGAGGGCCACCAGATTTTCCTGGAACCCGAGGGGCTGGACGATCCCACGATCTACCCGAACGGCATCTCCACGGCGTTGCCCGAGTCGGTGCAGCACGACCTCGTCCGGCTGATCCCCGGCCTGGCGCGGGTCGAGATCCTGCGGCCGGGCTACGCCATCGAGTACGATTACGTCGACCCGCGGGAACTCGACACGGGCCTTCAGGTCAAGCGCCTGCCCGGCCTGTTCCTGGCCGGGCAGATCAACGGCACCACCGGCTACGAGGAGGCGGCGGGGCAGGGGCTGGTGGCCGGCCTGAACGCCGCGCGCCGCGCGGGCGGGCTCGACGTCGCGACCTTCGACCGGGCCGAATCCTATCTCGGCGTCATGATCGACGACCTCGTGACCCACGGGGTCAGCGAGCCCTACCGGATGTTCACCTCGCGTTCCGAGTACCGGCTGTCCCTGCGGGTCGACAATGCCGATGCCCGGCTGACCCCGCGCGGGATTGATCTGGGCTGTGTCGGCTCGGCACGCGCGGCCCATTTCGCCGCGTCCCACGAGGCGCTCGACGGGGCCCGCGCCCGGCTGGACGCCCTGACCCTGACCCCGAGCCAGGCGGCTGGGCACGGGATCAGCCTGAACCAGGACGGCATCCGCCGGACGGCGTTCCAGCTGCTCGCCTATCCGGAGATCGAATGGCCGGACCTCGCGGCGGTCTGGCCGGACCTCGCCGCGGTGCCGCCCCAGGTCGCGGACCGGCTCAAGACCGACGCGACCTACGCGGTCTATCTCGACCGGCAGACCGCCGACATCGCGGCCTTCCGCCGGGACGAGGCGGTGCGCCTTCCGGCGGGCCTCGACTATGCGGCGATCAGCGGCCTGTCGAACGAGATGCGCACGAAGCTGGAGACCGTGCGGCCGGGCACGCTGGGGCAGGCGGCCCGGATCGAGGGCGTGACGCCCGCCGCGCTGACGCTGCTCGCCGCCCATGCAAGGCGGGGCGGCCGCGTTGCGGCGGTGGGCCGGTGATGGAACGGAGTCCGGCAGGGATTCCCGGCGGCTCCAAAGCCGATGGCGTCTCGGTTCACGCCCGTCGATGTTCACAGGCCGTGCGCTGCGGCACGCTCTCCTCCCCCCTGCGGGGCGGCGCCGGAGGTGGGGATGGTGCGGGATCGAGCGGTATGGTGCCTTCTGCAGCACCCCCGCCCCTGACCCCGCCCCGCAGGCGCGAGCGATCCCGGGCAAGCCCGGGATCGCCAGGGGAGGGGAAGGGCTCGCATCCGCCACAGCGTTGGATGAGGGCGACGGCTTGGATCGCCGAAGGCCAAGCCCGCCCATGACCGACCCCGACCGCGCGCGCGTCCTCGCCGCCGCCGGTGTTTCACGTGAAACAGCCGAGCGGCTCGACCTCTACGTGGCCCAGCTCCGGCGCTGGCAGCCGATCAAGAACCTCGTCGGTCCCGCCACCCTGGCGGAGGTCTGGAGCCGGCACATCGACGACGCCCTCCAGCTCCTCGATCTGGCGCCGGCGGCCCGGACCTGGCTCGATCTCGGCTCCGGGGCCGGGATCCCGGGGCTGATCCTCGCCATCGCCGGGCAGGAGCGGGGCATCCGGGTCGATCTGGTGGAGAGCAATGCCCGCAAATGCGCCTTCCTCACCGAGACCGCCCGGCTCACCGGCGCCCCGGTCCGGGTGCGCAACGCCCGGATCGAGGCGGTGATCGGCGAGTATGCGGGGACCGAGATCGTCTGCGCCCGGGCCCTGGCGCCCCTCGCCCAGCTCCTCGCCTGGACCGAGCCGCTGTTGAAAACGGGCACCACCGGCCTGTTTCCGAAGGGCCGGGACGCGCAAGTCGAATTGACCCAGGCTGCCGCGCAGTGGAGAGTCGTTAACGACCTCGTGCCGAGCCGGACCGATTCCGAAGCCCGGATCGTGCGCGTCACCGCCCTCGCCGCCCCGAGTCATCGATGAGCGAAGCCATCCTCGGCGAGCCTGCCGACCGGTCCCTGGAGTCGTCCGTGCGTCGTCCCCTGCGCGTCCTGGCGCTCGCCAATCAGAAGGGCGGCGTCGGCAAGACCACGACGGCGATCAACCTCGGCACTGCGCTCGCGGCGATCGGCGAGGACGTGCTGGTCATCGACCTCGATCCGCAGGGTAACGCCTCCACGGGGCTGGGGATCGACCGGGCGAGCCGGCGGGTCTCCACCTACGATGTCATGGCCGGTGAGGCGTCCCTCGCCCAGGCGGTGATCCCCACGGCGGTGCCGCGCCTGTCGATCGCGCCCTCGACCATGGATCTCCTCGGGCTGGAACTGGAGCTCGCCACCCTGCCCGACCGGGCGCACCGGCTGCGCAACATGCTCAAGAGCCTGACCCAGGCCCCGAGCCTGAGCCGGATCAGCTACGTGCTGATCGACTGCCCGCCCTCGCTCAACCTGCTGACCATCAACGCCCTGGCGGCGGCCGACGCGGTGCTGGTGCCGCTGCAATGCGAGTTCTTCGCCCTGGAGGGCTTGAGCCAGCTGCTGCGCACCGTCGAGCAGGTCCGCGGGGCGCTCAACCCGAAGCTGACGATCCAGGGGATCGTGCTCACCATGTACGACCCGCGCAACAACCTCTCCGCCCAGGTGGTGGCGGATGTCCGCGGCTTCATGGGCGACAAGGTCTACGAGACGGTGATCCCGCGCAACGTGCGGATCTCCGAGGCGCCCTCGCACGGCAAGCCGGCCCTGCTGTACGACCTGAAATGCGCCGGCAGCCAGGCCTATCTGCGCCTGGCCTCGGAGGTGATCCAGCGCGAGGGCCGGGTGCCGGCGGCGGCCTGAGCCTGAATGGGGCGCCGGACGGGGTTCGGCGGTCCCCGGTGCGCCCCCCGGAGCGGGGGGTGAGTGTGGAGCGTGACACGGGTGGCAAGCATGGCGGAGGAGGGGGCAAGACCCCGGCTGGGGCGCGGTCTCGCCGCGCTGATCGGCGATTTCGGCGATGCCGGGCCGGCTCCGGCCAAGGTCGAGGGACAGCGCAAGGTCGCCATCGAGTTCCTGCGGCCGAACCCGCGCAACCCGCGGCGCAGCTTCGGCGAGGTGGAGCTGGCGGAACTGGCGACCTCGATCACCCAGCGCGGCCTGATCCAGCCGATCGTCGTGCGTCCGATCGGCGCGGTGCCGGGGACGTTCGAGATCGTCGCCGGCGAGCGCCGCTGGCGGGCGGCCCAGCGGGCCGGGCTCGACGAGGTGCCGGTGGTGGTGGTCGAGATCGACGACCGGGCCTCCCTGGAATTCGCCATCCTGGAGAATGTCCAGCGCAGCGACCTCAACCCGATCGAGGAGGCGACGGGCTACGAGCGCCTGATGCAGGATTTCGCCTACACGCAGAAGGACCTGGCCGAGATCCTGGGCAAGAGCCGCAGCCATCTCGCCAACACCCTGCGCCTGCTCAACCTGCCGCCCTCCGTGCAGGACCGGCTGTCGGCCGGCGAACTCACCGCCGGCCACGCCCGCGCCCTGCTGTCGGTGAAGGATCCGGAGGCCCTGGCCCGCCGGGTGGTGGCCGAGGGCCTGTCGGTGCGGCAGGTGGAGGCGATGGCGTCGGCCGAGGCCGAGCCCGCCGACACCCCCCGCCCCGGCCGCCCGCGCCTCTCGGCCGAGCGCGCGGCGCCGGTCCGCGACCTGGAATTGCGGATTCGCCGCGCCCTGGGCGTCGAGGTCTCCTACCGGCCCAAGGACGAGGCCTCCGGCGAGATCCGGATCCGCTACGAGACCCCGGACGAGCTGCAGGGCCTGCTCAACCGGTTCAAGGTGTCGGACGGCTGAGCGAAGTCGGGGTTCCCAAAGGGCGAGCCCTCTGGCGGGGCGTCGGGGTGGACCCCGACATCGGGCTTCGCCCGAACCCAGCATGGCTCCGCCCTGCACCCGCAAAAGGCCTCGGCCTTTTGAAACTCGGACCTCTACCGCCGCCGGCGCGCCCCCGCCTCCGCGACCCGCAGCAAAGCCGCGGAGGCCAGCGCGTGGGCCAGGTCCGGCTCGGCCCGCCGGCAGGCGAGGATCGCCTCCTGGAGGGCCGCCACGGCCTGACGCAGGGTGCCGGCCCCCCAGGTGCCGAGCTGCCCCTCCAGGCTCGCCCTGCGCTTGAAATGCAAGCCCCGCCACGTCGCCACCATCAGGGCCGGCGTCTTCTCCGGATTGTCCAGGCGGGTCGTCAGCAGGGTCAAGGCGTGCCGCAGGGCCGAGCCCAGCACCACGCCCGGGTCGAGGCCCTCGTGCCGGAAGCGCCGGTACTCCCGCTCCACCGCGTCGCGGCGGCCGTCGAAGGCGGCGTCGATCAGGGTGTTGAGCACGCTCGCGGCCACGTCGCTGGTGACGGCCTCCACGTGATCCAACGTCACGGTTCCCGCCCCCTCGGCGTAGAGGGCGAGCTTCTCGATCTCCATCAGGCTCGCCCGGCGGTCGCCGCCGAGGCTGCGGGCCAGGACCTCCCGGGCGGCCCGGTCGATCCGCAGGCCCCGCTCCTGGAGGGTCCGGTCGATCAGCTCGGCGAGCGTCCGCTCGTCGTCCGCGTAGCAGGGGATCGCCAGCGCCCGGGTCGAGCGCTCGCACAGGGCGCGCAGCGGGTTGTTCCTGGCGAGGTCGCCCCCCTCCACGACGATGCGCGCGTCGGCGATCGCGGCGCCGAGCACCGCCTCGACGGCCGGCGCGTAGTTGCGGGTCCCGGGCCGGACCCAGATCGACCGGCGCCCGCCGAACAGGCCCATCGTCCCGGCCTCGTCGCAGAGGCGGCCCGGATCGGAGGCCAGGGCGTCGCCGTCGATCCGCACCAGGGCGAAGGGATCGGCCGGGTCGGGGACGAAATCCTCGGCGAGCTTGCGGGCCCGCTCGGTCACCAGGCCGGTATCGGGGCCGTAGACCAGGATCACCGGGATGCGCGGGTCGGGCCCGCGCCGGATCAGCCCCTCGATCTCGCCCGCCTTGACGGCCGTCAAAGCCGGCTCACGGCTTGGTCGAGAGGACGGCGGCCAGGCGGCCCTTGATCTGGTCGGAGAGCACGCTGGCGAGCCGGATCTCGGCGTCCCGGGCCGCCCGCTGGCTGGCGAAGCGCTGGACCGAGCGGTCGTAGGTCGCGGTCGAGGTGGCGACCCCCTCGCTGTAGACCTTGGTGCCCGCCATATCCTCCAGGCTGTACTTGATGTTGGCCACCAGCGTGCCGGCCTCGGCCCGGCCCGTGGTCGAGGATACGATCGGGGTCTGGACGATCTCGGAGCCCGAGAGCTTCAGCCGGTAGGTCTTGGTTGCCGGCTGGCCCGAGCCGTCGAGGTCGAAGACCAGCTCGCTGCGCAAGTAATGCCCGAGCCGCTCCTGCCCCTGGGCCATCGCCACGTCGTCGACCTGCACGGAGGCCAGCAGCGCCTGGACCGGCACGCCGGAGGCGGTCGGCCCGTAGAGCGGGCGGAAACAGGCCGACAGGCTCAGCGCCAGACCGCCCACGCAGGCGAGGCGTGCGATCCGCCCCACAACCGATACGCCCGAACCCACCATCAGCCGTCGTTCCGCCCCGCTTCACCGACCTGTTCTAGCGCGGACATGGCGTGCGGCGCCACGACGCGCGAGGCCGCGTGTTCCGATTTCCGGTTAACAGGGTCTCTGCGGCGGGAGCATGGTCGCCCGGTTTCTCAGAGTGTCGCCAGGTAGCCCGAGACCGTCAGCACCGCCAGCACGGTGGAGACCAGCACCACCGTGGCGGTGAGATCGGCCTCGCGCCGGTAGAATTCCGCCAGCATGAACGGGCCGGTGCCGGTGGGGAGCGCGGCCATGAGCACGGCGAGGTGCAGCAGGGGCGGCGGCAGGGCGAACACGTACCGGCCGAGCCCGTAGGCGAGCAGGGGATGGGCGGCGAGCTTCAGCCCGACCAGCAGCGCGGCGATCCGCCCCTGCGCCTCCCGACGCCGGCGCGTCTGGGCCAGGAACAGGCCGAGCGCCACCAGGGCGCAGGGCGAGGCCGCGCCCCCGAGGAGCTTGAGGAACGTCTCCACGGGCGCCGGCAGGGTGAGGCCGAGGCCCGGCACCAGGGCCCCCAGGGCCGGCGCCACCAGGAGCGGGTTGCGCACCAGCGAGCGGCCGACCGCGAGCCAGACGGGCACGCGCGGCCCGTCCGGCCCGCCCGCTGCCGCCGCCCGCCGCAGCCCGGTCTCGATCAGCACGATCGCCACCGCGAACACCGCGCAGACCGTGAGGATCACCGCCACCGTGGTGGGGGCGAGCGCCTCCGGCCCGAAGGCGGCGAGCGCCAGGGGGAAGCCCATGAAGCCGGTATTGGCGTAGCCGGCATTGAGCCCGTCCACGGCGGCGTCGGCGAGGGGGCGCCCGGCCCCGCACCGGAGCAGGACGGTGAGCGCGAAGATCGCGAGGCTGCTCAACCCGAAGGCGCCGATGAAGCCGGGCTTCCAGAGGGCGCTCCAATGGGCGTGGGCGGTGACGTCGAACAGCAGGGCCGGCAGGGCCAGGACGACCACGAAGCGGTTGAGTTCCGTGGTGGCGGCGGCGCCGAGCACGCCGATCCGCCGGGCCAGCCAGCCCGCGAGGATCAGCGCGAAGATCGGCAGCACGACCGGGAGGGTCGAGAGCATGGGCGGCCCGGGTCGGACGAGGAGGCCCCGGCCTTAAGACGGATTCCGCGCCGATCTCCAGTGCCGGGGGCGGGGCCCTGCCATGCTCCCCGACCCCGCGGGCCCGCTACCAGCGGTAGATCAGGCTGCCGATCACCGTCGCGGGGGCGCCGCGGTAGCAGAAGCCCGCCTGGCAGGTGGAGTAATCCCGGTCGAAGATGTTGAACGCGTTGATCTGCGCCCGGACGCCTTTGTACTTCGGATCCAGCGCCGCGAAGTCGTAGGCGACGAGGGCGTCGAAGAGGGTCACAGTCGGGTTGCGCACCGTATTCTCGTCGTCGGCGAAGCTGTTGGCGTTGAACCGGAGGCCGCCGCCGAGCGTCAATCCGCGCAGGGCGGAGGAGGACGGGAACAGGTAGGTCAGGAACGACGCGAAGGTGTCGCCCGGGATACCCGAGAGGCGATTCCCGTCGATCGGCGCACCGGTGACGACCGAGGTCTGCTTGACGAAGCGGAAGTCGAGGTGGGTGTAGGCGACGGTCAGGTTGGTCCCCGGCGCGAAGTTCGCCGTCGCCTCCATCTCGAAGCCGCGCGAGTTGACCTCACCGGTCGCCACTTGGTTGGCGAAGTTCGTGGGATCCTGGCGCAGGATGCTGGTCTGGTTGATATCGAAGCCCGCGATGGCGGCGCTGATGTTGGTACCCGGGATCAGGTACTTCACGCCGGCTTCGATCTGATCGCCGGTGGCGGCCTTGTAGGGACGGCCAGTGACGACATTGACACCGACCTGCGGGGTAAAGGTCGTGGCGTAGCTCGCGTAGGGTACGAGGCCGGGCGCGAGCTCGTAGTTCAGGCCGGCGCGGTACGTGAAGGCGCTGTCGTTCTGGCTCTGCGGCCCGGCGACGACGCCCCGGGTCACGCTCGCCGTGTCGGAGGCGACCCAGTCCTGCCGTCCGGTCAGCGTCAGGACGAACTTGCCCCACTTCGCCTGTTCCTGGACATAGATGCCGACCTGATCCTGAGCCTGACGCGACGAGCGGTCGATGGTCGGCCGGGTGATCGGTTGGCGGCCATAGTTCAAGGTGAGCAGGTTGAGGTCGGGCGCCACGCCGAAACCCGCGATGCTCGAGAAGTCGTAGTGATAATAGTCAACGCCAGTCAGCAGCGTGTGAGCGATCGGTCCGGTCTGGAGGTGACCCTCGAGCTGGGTATCGACCGCAACGGAGGCGAGAGACTGCTTGAACAGGCCGGTGGACCGCTGCGCGCTGAGGCCCGTCACCGAGTCGATCTGCGTGTACGAGAAGTTGGCGTCGGCGGCGGAATAGCGGAAGTTCTGCCGCAGGATCAGGTCCGGCGAGAACACGTGCTCGAAGGCGTAGCCGACCCGGTGCTGATCTGTCCGATAGGTGTTGAGCGCGCCGTCGCCCGAATAGATCCGTGACACGCGGAAGCCCGGGAAGTTGTAGAAGCTGGCATTGCCCGGGACGTTCGACTCCTGGAATTCGGTGAGCAGCGTGAAGGTCGTGTCCGCCGAGGGCCGCCACGTGAAGGCGGGGGCGACGGTGAACCGATCGTCCCGGACGCCGGGTCCGGGCAGGAACGTGTCGGACTGGCGCGCGACGCCGGTGAGCCGGTAGGCCATCGTCCCGTCCGATCCCTCGACCGGGCCGCCGATGTCGAAATTGCCCTGGTAGCGGTCGAAGCTGCCACCCTGGAACCAGACCTCACCGAACTGGGCGAACACCGGACGCTTGCTGGTCACGTCGACGATGCCGCCCGGGGAACCCAGGCCGTAGAGGCCGGAGGCCGGCCCGCGCAGGATGGTGAGCGCCTCGGCACCGTAGGGCTCAATACGGGGGACAGCGAAGCCGACGCCCGTCTGCCGCAGGCCATCGCGGAAGATACCGTCGTAGGTCTCGGCGAAGCCGCGGATGTAGAACGAGTCCGCGCGCGGGTCGAAGCCGAACACGTTACTGGACACCCCCGGCGTATAGGCCAGCGCCTCGTTGAGGCTCTGGACGTTGCGGTCGTTGAGCTGCTCGCGGGTGACCACCGAGACCGATTGCGGGGTCTCGATCAGCGCCGTGTTGGTCTTGGTGGCGGTGGGGCTGACGCGGGCGACGTAGCCGGTGATCCCCGAGGGGCCGCCGCCGCCGTCGCTGGTGGCCGACGTGCCGCCGTCGCCGCCGCTGACATTGGCGCCCCCCAGGCCGGCACCGGCCGGGATCGCGGGTCCGGTCGCCTCCACGGAGATCTGGTCGAGCTGCACGCGCGCGCCCTGCGCGGCGGCGTGCGGCGCGGCGGCCGCGGACAGGGCCGCGGCGGTGAGAAGCGGCCCGAGGGGGGTGGAACGCAGGGACATGTCGAATCCTGGGATGCGCCGCGACGGTGGCGCGCAGCCTCAGGATCGTCCGTTCACGGGGTCTTGATCAAGTCAAAAACGTGTTGTAAATCACACACTTAGAAGTGTTCAAACCTGGAATTGTTCGAGATTCAGAACTCCAGCGGTGGTTCCCGCAGGGCGTCGGACTCCCGGGTGCAGACGGCCTGGTCGGGGGCTGAGCTGCCCCCCGACAGGGCCCCCCGGAGCTCGGCCCGCGCCCTGTCGAGATCGGCTCGGAAGCCCGGATCGCCCATCAGCGTGGCGAAGACCGTCGTGCCGGTGAGCCGCCCGGCCGCCACGTCGCTCAGCCAGTGGACCCCGCACACGACCCGGCTCTCGCCATAGGCCCGGCCGCGCGCCAGGATCGCGGTCGCCTTCTCGGGGACCAGGGACGCCAGGATCAGCGCGTAGGCCCAGCCCTGGGTCGCGTGGCCGGACGGGTAGCTGAAGCTGTCGGCGAGCGCCTGGGTCCGCTGGACGCAGATCGGCGCCTCGTTGCCCACGAACGGGCGCAGCCGGCGGTAATGGACCTTCGGGCCCCGGGTCGCGTGGGCGAGGTCGAGCCGGGCGCGCTCCAGCAGGGTGATCACCGCCGGCACCCGGGCCTGGTCGATCCGGGTGCCGAGCACGCAGGCGAAGTTCTCCAGCACCGCGGCCGCCCCCTCGGCCACGTCGTTGGCGGCGATCTCCCAGCGCGGGCTGCCCTTGAGGGCGCGGGTGTTGGTGAAGGCCGCCCGGTCGGCCATGTCGAGGGGGGCGTTGTGGGCCGGCGGCGGCGGCAGGATCCGGACGGCGTCGGGGAGCGCCGTGTCCGCCAGGTAGGGCTTCACGGCCGGCCTGCCGGGCTTGAGCGTGTCGGCCCCGAGGGACGGCGCCGCGGCGGGCGGATCCTCGGCGCGCACCGGTGCGGCGGCGAGCAGCACGGCGAGGGCCGACAGGGACAGGGTGCGCAGCATCGGATCCGTGGCGGTTTCGAACGGAGGGACGGGCCCCGCCTCCGAAAACGAACGGCACGGCCGGCCGGTTCAGTCCGTGCACAGGCCTTCCGCGCTGTCCAGGGGGGCGCCCTTGCCGGTGCGGTGGCGTTGACCCGGGGGCCCAACCGCGCGCACGCTGCGTCTCCGCGTCCCGTTCATCCCGACCCGCATGGGTCAGCCGCTCGACCGCGACCGCCTCCACGAAGCCCTCGATGCGCTCGGTGCCGACCGCGCCGAGCACGGGCGATTCGTCGAGCTCGCCCTCTCCGGCGGCGGCGCGCTGATGCCGGGGCGCATCTGGCCCGGCGCTGGGGCCTGCCGATCCCCGGCTGGGTCCGGGCCGAGAGCCGCTATCTCGCCACCGCCCTGTTCGTGCCCGACGACAGGGCCCTGCGGGGCTACCTGCTCTGTGCCAGCCCGGTGTCGTTCCGGACGCGGCTGAACTTCACCGGGCCGGATCCGCTCCCGCGCGCCCGCTTCCCGACCATCGCGGCGTGAGCACGATGCCCGCGGCGCCCTGCCCCGGCGCGTCAGACCCGGGCGTCCCACGGGCAAGCCCTGACGGAGCGGACGGCGCCGACCGGCAGCAAGGCTCCGCCCCGCACCCGCAAACGGTCACGGACCTTTTGAGACCATGACGTCGCCGGCTAACCTGCCCGGATCGCCGCCGCGACCGCGGCGGGGAATTCCTCGTGCGGGCTGAGCGCCCCGGGGATCGCGGCGCCCGTCACCCGGCCGCCGGCGATCAGCGCGTCCATCTCGGCCCCCGAGCGCCGCGGGGCGTTCTCGGGCCGCAGCACCAGGATCGGCGGCAGGCCGTCGCCGAACAGGTCCAGGAACGCCGCGCGGCTCCCCACCGGGTCGAGGCCGCCGGTGACGAAGGCGGCGGTGCCGAACCGGCCGTTGCGCTGGCGGGTGATCGCGTGCTTGTCCCGGATCAGGGCCGGGGTGACCCGGGCGGGGTCGGCGTAGACATGGGCGCGCATCATCCGGCCGATGATCGGCGGGCTGATGTTGATCCGGTAGAGCGCCTCCCCGAGGAGCGGCGCCTCCACGGCCCGGCGGATGCGCGGGAACCAGTGGGCGCGGCCCGGCATCGCGGTGGGCAGCGGACCCCGCCAGGTCGGCGCCACCAGCACCAGCCGGGCGAAGATTTTGGGGTGGCGCCGCGCGGCCGCGACCAGATAGCCGGCGGCGTGGCCGGCCGCGACCCCGAGCGCGTAGGGGCCGGGGGCGGCGTCGAGCAGCGCGTCGAGGAAGGCGTGGAAGGTCGCGGGTTCCAGCGGCATCCGCGCCCGCGGCCGGGCGCCGAAGCCCGGCCAGTCGGGGATGCGGCAGCGATAGTCGGACCCGAGGGCGCGGGCGAGGGCCTGCATCTCGGCCCGCGCCGAGATGGTCGACAGGGCCGGGAGCAGCAGCGCCTCCGGCCCGTCGCCGATCACGTCGCACGGGGTCGGTACCGGCCGGTCCGCCACCGTGAGGTTCAGCGCCTGCGTGTTGTCCATCGGGCTGCCAAATCCCAAACCCTCAGGTGCGCAGCAGCTCGTTGATGGCGGTCTTGGACCGGGTGCCGGCATCGACGCGCTTGACGATCACCGCGCAGTACAGGCCCGGACCGGGGGAGCCGTCCGGCAGGGCCTTGCCGGGCATCGTGCCCGAGACCACCACCGAGTAGGGCGGCACGCGGCCGTATATCACCTCGCCCGTGGTGCGGTCGACGATCTTGGTGGAGGCGCCGATATAGACGCCCATGGACAGGACGCTGCCCTGGCCGACGATGACGCCCTCGGCCACCTCGGCGCGGGCGCCGATGAAGCAATCGTCCTCGATGATCACCGGGTTGGCCTGGAGCGGCTCCAGCACGCCCGCGATGCCGGCGCCGCCGGAGATGTGGCAGTTCTTCCCCACCTGCGCGCAGGAGCCGATCGTCACCCAGGTGTCGACCATCGTGCCCTCGCCGACGTGGGCGCCGAGGTTGACGAAGCTCGGCATCAGCACGGCGCCCGGCGCGATGTAGGAGCCGCGGCGCACGAAGCAGCCCGGCACGGCGCGCAGGCCGGCGGCGCGGAACTCGGCCTCGCCCCAGCCGGCGAATTTCGACGCGACCTTGTCCCACCAGGGCGCGCCGCCGGGGCCGCCCTCGATCACCGCCATGTCGTTGAGGCGGAAGGACAGCAGCACCGCCTTCTTGAGCCACTGGTTGACCACCCAATCGTGGTTGCCGCTCTTCTCGGCGACCCGGGCCCGGCCGGAATCGAGCAGCTCCAGGGCCGC
Organism: uncultured Methylobacterium sp.; assembly: GCA_964242725.1. GTDB lineage: Bacteria > Pseudomonadota > Alphaproteobacteria > Rhizobiales > Beijerinckiaceae > Methylobacterium. The sequence continues at coordinate 132 of CAXTCV010000043.1, read as the reverse complement.
CTCCACCGCCTCGCGCACGGCACCCCTCGTGGCGGTCGAGATGCCGGCGCGGTCCTCCCAGGCGGCCTCGATGGTCCGGGCGAGGTCGGACTGGGCGAGGTCGGACTGGGCGGGATCGGAAGGAGGCATGCC
>CAXTCV010000042.1:0-23023 GCA_964242725.1 uncultured Methylobacterium sp. | reverse complement strand
GCCCCGGATGCCCGCTACAGCCGCGAGACCTGGAAGCGGGTGTTCGGCGCGCCGACCTATGCGTTCCGGCACGGGCGGGCCTGGTTCGTGATGCTCGACAACGTCGAATGGCTGGGGCCGCCGGTCCCGGTCGGCGCCAACACCTACCGGGGGCAGATCGGCGAGCGCAGCCTGGCCTTCCTGCGCAACCTCCTGCCGGAGATCCCGCAGGACGACCTGATCGTGCTGGCCATGCACATCCCGCTGTTCACCGACACGACGCCGGACGATCCCCACGGCATCACCCTCGACCGCGCCGCGCTCCTCGATCTGCTGGCGGGGCGCCGGGTGCTGAGCCTCGCCGGCCATACCCACACGACCGAGCACCATTACCCGGCCGACGGGCACCACCATCACGTGCTGACCGCCGTCTCGGGCTCGTGGTGGAGCGGACCCGACACGCGCACCGGCATCCCCTCGGCCGACAGCCGCGACGGCACGCCGAACGGGTTCCACGTCCTGTCGATCCGCGGCACCGACTACACGACCCGCTACGTCGCCGCGCAGGGCCAGCCCGACGAGACCATGCGCATCCTGTTCGAGAGCGAGGCCCGTGTCGGCGCCGCCGAGGTGATCCGCTCGACCCGGCCGGTCCAGGGTCTCCGTCCGCCGGTGCCGCAGGACGCGCTTCCCGACACGACCCTGGTGGTGAACGTGTTCGACGGCGGGCCGCGCACGCGCCTGACCGTCCGGATCGGCGACCGGCCGCCGCTCGCGATGATGCGGACCCGCCGGCTCGACCCCTTCGTCACCGAACTCTACGCGCGCTACCCGGAAACCAAGAAGAGCTGGGTGCAGGCGACGCCCTCGACCCACATCTGGACGGCGCGGCTGCCCGACGACCTCGCGCCGGGGGCGCACCGCGTCGCCGTCGAGGGGACCGACGAGTACGGGCGGCCGATCCGCGGTTGCGCGGTGCTCGAGATCGCGGGCGAGCGCGGATAGGCGGTCGATCCCGACGCCGGGCGCACCGTCCCGGGTCCAGCCGGCTCGCGACCCCGCGATGCGGCCTCGGAACCCACGGAAGCCCGGTCCGTTGGTCACGATCCCAACCCACAGGAGCCGCGTCATGGCCAATCCCGGCCTACCCGAGCCCACGCCTGGCGATCTGCCGCCGCCCCCGCCGATCCCCGACGAGGAGCCCGATATCGGGCCGACCGGACCGCGCACACCCTATCCGGTGAACGACCCCGGCATCGGCGAGCCGGGCGGTCCGGGCTCCGAGCCCGACGTTTTCCCGGGCTCACCCACCGATCCCGGCACGCGCATGTGAGCCGTGGGTCAGTGGCCGCCGTGCGAGCTGCGAACGTCGCGCGGCGCGTTGAGGATCTCCGAGAGGCTCGTCACCACGTGGCGGGCCTCTTCGTCGGTCAGGCGTAGCTGGAACGGCGGCAGCGCGCCCGCCTGAAGCGCGACCACCGCCTGCCCCTCGTCGTCGGTGCCGATCTCGATCGCCGAGGAGGTCACTTCGAGCATGGCGATCTCTTCCTCGCCCATCTCGTCGGTCATGTCCGGCTCGTCGGTGTCGTCGATCGCCGTGAGCAGCTGCCCGACGGCGCGCACCAGGGCACGGGCGGCCCGGGCATCCATCACCACCGCCGTCGCCTGATCGTCCTTCTGGAAGGACAGCTGGATGTTCGCACCGTCCAGCGAGACCGATATGCCTGCCATGTATCGTCCAGAGCCGCGCGTCGTAACTGCTTGCACGCACTCCGTATATGCATCGCGGAGGCCCGAAAACACAGGGGGCGGCGCGCCGCGGCCGCGCCTTCGTCGTGGGCTGCGACGCAGAAGATACGCGGCCGGCGCCTTGTTGCGGCCGTAGCCAGCGATTAAATATGTCGTCGGGGGGCATACCCACCGAGGCTGACGCTTTTCAAGGTTCAGCGTCTCACGCCCCGCCGCACTGGCCAAATCCAGAAAGACCGTGGTGCATCACGCGGCCCTCGTGCCGCGCCGATGGCCCATGGACGTACGAGGTACACGACGTGAATACCGGCACTGTTAAGTGGTACAATGAGACGAAGGGCTACGGTTTCATCCAGCCCGACGACGGCGGCAAGGACGTGTTCGTTCACATCTCGGCCGTCGAGCGCGCCGGAATGCGCAATCTCATCGAAGGCCAGCGGGTCGCCTACGAGGTCCTGACCGACAAGCGCAGCGGCAAGGACGCCGCCGGCAACCTGCAAGCAGCCTGATCCGTCCGGCTGCGTGGGCCCCCCGCCCATCCCCCGCGCGGAGCGATGCCCGGGGGCTCCCGCTCGGTGGGAGGCCGGGGCGGCACCCTGAATCGGCCGCGCGATGCGGCTCCCCCTTCCGGCGCTACCGGCCCGGGCGAAACCGCCCGGCCAAAGGTCGCGCCGGAGGCCAATCCCAGACACGATACCGGGCGGTACGAACGTCCGGTCCAGAAAAGACCAGAAAAGAAAAAACGCTTATGTTGTTCGAGTACACACGCCGCCGCGGCATCCGTTCACCGGTGACCGATGCTCCGACCTTCCGGGTCGGCAAGCTGGCCCAGGCCAGGACCGCGGACCACACCGGGATCGATGTCAGTCACCTGATCGACCGGTCCTACAACTACCATTCCTCACGGGAACTGCACTGGCATCTCGCCGACCGCCTCGGGCTCGCCCCCGCCGCGGTCAAGGTGCGCGAAGCCTCAGCGGCGGCCTGACGACGGCCGGCGCCTCCGTCCTCAGCGGCCCCAGGCCGCCAGGACGGGGGCGCGCAGGGCCGTCGAGGCGGCGAGGAGTTCGCCGTGAACCGGGTCGGGCCGGTTGTAGGGCGTCGCTGCGCCGGTGAAGTCGCAGACGACCCCGCCGGCCTCCCGCAGGACGAGGTCCGCCGCCGCGAGATCCCAGTCGCGGGCATGACCGGAAACCATTCCGATATCGACGGTCCCGTCCGCCACCCGCGCGAGCCGCAGGGCGAGGGACGGGATCCGCGCGATCGTTTCGAAGTCGGGATTCGGCCCGGCACCCCGTGTCAGGCGGTCGAGCATCGGCTTCGGGCCGGTGATGCGCGCGCCGGCCAGGCGCTCGCGGGGATCGACCCGGATCGGTACGCCGTTCCTGGTCGCGCCGCGTCCGCGCACCGCCTCGTAATCCGCGTCGCCGACCGGCGCGTGGACGAACCCGATCACCGGCTGGCCTTCGGCCAGCAGCGCCACCGCGATCGACCAATCCGGATGGCCCGACAGGAACGCCCGGGTCCCGTCGATCGGGTCGACGATCCAGACGAGGTCGTGGCCGAGGCGGGCGGGATCGTCCGCCGTCTCCTCCGACAGCCACGCCGCCCGCGGCACGAGCGCGCTCAGGCGGATCTTCAGGAACGCGTCCACCGCGACGTCGGCCTCGGTCACCGGTGAGCCGCCGGCCTTCGACCAGATCCGGGCGGAGGTCTGACCGCCCAGCCGGAAGAAGGGCCGCGCGATGTCGGCGGCCTCGCGCATGACGGCGCGCAGCTCCGGCATCAGGGCCAATACGGCATCGTCGATGAGAGGCTCGGGCATCGGGCTCCGCGTGAGATCCGTGAGGGCCGGAGAGCCCCGCTGCACCGTGCATCCGGTCGAACGGACGTCCGCGCATTCGGGCTGAGAGGGCCGGGGGCGGGAGGATCGCGCACCCGACTCTTCCGTTGTACGGCGCCTCCCGCACCGCCACAAGGATGCCGGTTGATCAATCGATAACGACCAATCCGCGCAAGGAAATGTTGAGCATTCAAGAAAGCATTGAGCATTCCGCAAATGACGGCGCCGTCCAGAATCGCTTAACGACGGCTCTTAAGCGGCATGGAGGAGTTCGGGTGCGATTTTGCTTGGCATAACGGACGGCCCGGTCGGCGCCGCCACTTGCTCCAGGGATCCGGACCGATGAACACTTCGCCGTTCGTGGACGAACATCACGCGGGACAGCCCATGCAGGGTGCCGAGGCCCCCCCCCACCTGACGGTCTCGCCGCTTCCGGTGATCGGCCGCACCCCCGGCGCCCGCCGGGCCACCGGGATCGCGCTCGCCTACGCCATCGAGGATGCCGAGATCACCGGGTCCGACCGGTTCAGCCTGATCCTGGTCGATGCCGAGGGCGAGGAACTGCATCGCCTCGGCAGCTTCGACGAGGACGACGTGGTCGCGGTGTGGCGCGACATCGCGGCCCGCGCCGGTCTGGCGCGGATGATCGTCCGTGAGGACGGGGTGCGCGTCCCCGTGACCGAGCAGCTCGGCCGCGTGATCCTCGGTCGGGTGCGCATCCGGCGCCGCCATGCCGGGCTCGGCGGCCGCCGCCCGCGGTTCCTGACCCGCCGCAAGACCGGCCGCCTGCCGGCGCGGCCCCAGATCTTCCGCGGCGAGAACGAGATCATCGCCCGCAGCTGACCGCCCCGGCGGATCTCAGGCGAGACCGCGCAGCAGCGCGTCGGCGGCGAGGCCGGCGAACAGGATCAACCCGGCATCCCGGTTCGAGCGGAACAGCATCAGGGCCCCGCGCCCGTCGCGCTCCTTGAGCGCCAGGACCTGCCAGGCGAGATGCCCGGCGAAGGCCGCGACCCCCAGGAAGCCGACCAGGCCCGCACCGGCCGCCCAGGCAGCGAGCCCAACGAACAGGGCCGCCAGGGCGTAGCACAGGCCGACGGCGCCCCGCACATGCCGGCCGAACAGGCGGGCGGAGGAGCGGATCCCGGCGATCTCGTCGTCCTCGATATCCTGGACCGCGTAGATCGTATCGTATCCGACGACCCAGGACAGGGCGCCCGCGTAGAGCAGCAGCGCCGGCGCATCGAGGCGCGCGAACACCGCCGCCCAGCCCATCAGCGCCCCCCAGGCGAAGGCCAGCCCGAGGACGGCCTGGGGCAGGGGCATGACGCGTTTCATGAACGGGTAGATCGCCACCGGGAGGAGCGAGCACAGCCCGACGAGGATCGCCTGCTCGTTGAACTGCAGGAGCACCGCCAGCCCGATCAGGGCCTGGACCATCAGGAACAGGGCGGCGTGGCGCGGGCGGATCTGTCCCGAGGGGAGGGGACGCAGGCGGGTGCGCTCGACCTGCGCGTCGAGGTCGCGGTCGGCGATGTCGTTGTAGGTCGAGCCGGCCCCGCGCATCGCCACCGCCCCGATCAGGAACAGCAGGCAGTGCCAGGGATCGGGGAAGGGCTGGTCCGCCGCGATCGACGCCAGCGCGGCCGACCACCAGCACGGGAGGAGGAGCAGCCACCACCCCACCGGCCGGTCGATCCGCGCGAGGCGCAGATAGGGGCGCCACGGCCGCGGCGCGACCCGTTCGACCCAGTGGCCGGTGACCGCGTCGGCCGGGCGTCCATCCTCGATCGCCGTCCCGCCCGTCGGGTGCCCGCTCATCGGTCGGCTCTCCGGTCGTCCCGCATCGCGATCCTCCCCCGCCGCGGAGGGAGGATCCGCGCCGGATCCGTGAGCCTCGCAGACCTGCTTACAGAGCGCCCTGCGGCAGCTTGAAGCTGCCGGTCAAGCCCGGGCCTCCGAGCAGGCCACCGCCGCCGCCGCCATTGGCCTGCGCCTGCGCCTGGGCACGGGCCTGCGCCTCCATCTTGGTCGCCTGGGCGGCGACGCTGCAGATCTTGGTCCGGATACCGCTGACCTTCATGTGGTCGGCCTTGAAGCCTTCGGCGAAGGAATCGGGGATCGAGCACCATTCCTTGTTGGCGGTGATCCACTTCATGCCCTCGGCGCCGTTGGTCTGAAGCTTGCCGAACAGGGCGCAGGCTTCCTGCGGCGTCATCTTCTTCTTCGTCTGGGAGGCCGCATTGGCCCGCCCGACCAGCGCCTTGCGCTCGGCCAAGGTCTTCTGGATGGCGCCGCATTCCGGTGCGGCGCCTTGTGCGAAGGCCGCCGTCCCGAACAGGACGGTGCCGGCCAGCACCGCAGCCCCCAGACCCACGCTCCTCTTCGCCATCCCGCGACTCCCTCGACGACCCTGCCGAATCCGCGTGCGGCCGGCTTCCTTCACGTAACTGTGGGTTCGCCATAGGAATGTGGCGTCAATCGAGCGGCAAACGGGCGACGCCATGCGGCTGTGGGCCCGGCGCGAAAAACCGGTCGTCGTAACCTTTTCGCAACAGGTCGGGGGATCGGCGGTGCGTTGACAGGGCAGCGGCGCCGGGCGACCACGCCCGCATGCCGGCCTACGACTTCACCGCTCCGCGCCTCCACGTGGCGGCCGATCTCGCCGCGGGCGTGATTCTGCCCCTCGACCGGGCACAGGCCAATTACCTGCTCACCGTGCTGCGCCGCGGGCCGGACGATCCCGTCCTGGTGTTCAACGGCCGCGACGGCGAGTGGCGCGCCCGTCTGGTCCAGACCGGGCGAAAGGGCGCCGACCTGCACGTCGTCGCGCAGACCCGCTCGCAGCCCGCGCCCGCCGACCTCCACTATCTCTTCGCCCCCTTGAAGAGCGCGCGCCTCGATTACCTCGCGCAGAAATCCGTCGAGATGGGCGCGGGCACGATCCGGCCCGTCATCACCCGGTACACGCAGGGCGAGCGGGTCAACATGGACCGGCTGCGCGCCAACGCCGTCGAGGCCGCCGAGCAGTGCGGCATCCTGGCGATCCCCGACTGTCCGGACCCCGAACGGCTGCCCGAGGTCCTGGCCGGCCTCGCCCCGGAGCGGCTCCTGGTGTTCTGCGACGAGGACGCGCCCGTGCGCGATCCGGTGCGGGCGCTCGCCGCGGCGGCCGATCCGCAGGCGCCGCCGCCGCTCGCCGTGCTGGTCGGCCCGGAGGGCGGCTTCTCCGGGGAGGAGCGGGACTTGATCCGGGCCCGGCCCAACACCGTCGCCCTCTCCCTCGGACCGCGGATCCTGCGGGCCGACACCGCGGCCGTCGCCGTCCTGGCCCTGGTCCAGGCGGTGCTTGGCGACGCCCGCTGAGGGCTATCCGGATCCCGGTCGATGTGTGCCCGCGCACATGAGGGGGCACAAGGAACCAATTGTTTCCCGGGATGGGACGTGTCGGGCGCCGCCAGTTCACGGCGCCGCGTTGTGGGTTCCCGGCGCCTCGACTATGTCCGTCAACGGACGCCGCCCGCGCCGCGCGCTCGTCGGGGTCGGGGGCGGGTGTCCGCCCGGGCCCCGTTCGTGAGAGCGGGGCGGACCGGTCGGACCCGCCGGAGCAACCCGGCGCGCCCACATCCAGGCTCAGTTCAGACGCACGGGCAGGCAGCGCATGGCGCGCGACATCAACGATATCACGCCGCTCACCACGCGCGCCGAACTGATCGAATGGTTCGCGGCGGGCGAGAAGCCGCGCGGGCGCTTCGCGATCGGGACCGAGCACGAGAAGATCCCGTTCTACCGGGACGGCCGGGACCCGGTCCCCTATGACGGGGATCGAGGCATTCGCGCGCTCTTGGAGGGACTTTCCCGGGAGACCGGCTGGGAGCCGATCCTCGACCGCGGCAGCATCATCGGCCTGGCGGCCGAAGAGGGCGGGGCGATCTCGATCGAGCCCGGCGGGCAGTTCGAGCTGTCCGGGGCGGCGCTGCCCGACGTCCATGCCACCGCGGCGGAACTCGCGACCCATCTGGCGGCGACGAAGCGGGTGGCCGATCCCCTCGGCATCGGCTTCCTGACCCTCGGCATGAGCCCGCGATGGCGTCGCGACGAGACCCCGGTGATGCCCAAGAGCCGCTACCGGATCATGGCGTCCTACATGCCGAAGGTCGGCTCCCTCGGCCTCGACATGATGCTGCGCACCGCCACCGTGCAGGTGAATCTCGACTTCGCCTCCGAGGCCGACATGGTGCGGAAGATGCGCGCCTCCCTGGCGCTGCAGCCGGTCGCCACCGCGCTGTTCGCCAATTCCCCCTTCACCGATGGCCGGCCGAACGGCTTCCTGTCGCGCCGCTCCGAGATCTGGCGCGACACCGACGCCGACCGCACCGGCATGCTGCCCTTCGCCTTCGAGGCCGGGTTCGGCTACGAGGCCTATGTCGACTGGCTGCTCGACATGCCGATGTACTTCGTGAAGCGCGGCGACATCTATCACGACGTCGCGGGCGCATCGTTCGGCGACCTGATGGCCGGCCGGCTGCCGCAGCTCCCGGGGGAATACGCCACGGTGGCCGACTGGGCGAACCACGCCTCGACCGCTTTTCCCGAAGTGCGGCTCAAGCGCTTCCTGGAGATGCGCGGGGCGGATGTCGGCGACCCTGGGATGATCGCCGCGCAGGCCGCCTTCTGGACCGGGCTGCTCTACGACGACTCGGCCCTCGACGCCGCCCTCGACCTCGTGAAGGGATGGAACGCGGCCAGCCGGGAGGCCGCGCGGGCGACCGCGCCGCGCCTCGGTCTGGCGACGCCCGTGGCGAACACGACGCTCGGCGCGGTCGCCGCCGAGGCGCTGGAGATCGCCCGGTCCGGTCTGCAAGCCCGCGGCCGGCGCGATGCCGAGGGTCGCGACGAGACGATCTTCCTTCAGCCGCTCGAAGCGATCGTCGCGGCCGGCAGGACCCGGGCCGACGCGCTGCTCGCCGATTACGAGGGCCGCTGGGGCGCCTGCGTGCGACCCGCCTTCTCGGAATGCGTGTTCTGAAGGCCGTCTGACGGCGGGGTCGGGAACGTGCGACTCAACGTCGCGGCATGCTATCGGAACGTTCCGAGGGTGGGCTTCCCGCCGACTGGAGACCGTTCCATGATCCGCTTCACAACTGTCGTTCTGGCGGGAGTGGCTTCCCTTCCGTTGCGCGCCGACGCCGGTTTCGCCGCCGACGCGCCGCGCGACGGCTACGGGCGTTCGCAGATGGGCCAGAGCCGGCGCATGGTCGGCGGTGAGCTCACACGGTTACCTCCGCGCTACAGCTACTACGGAGAGTGCCAATACCCGGTGCCGTTCGGCTACGGTTACGCCTACGCGCCGGTACGACCGCGGGGTTTCGACTACGGATATTACGGTCCGCGCTACAGCTGGTCCGACCCGGCCGGGTATGACGGTCCGGCCTTCGGTTCCTACGAGTGGTGAGCGCCGGGGGAGGCGACGGGACGACGAGGTGCTGACGGAGGCCCATCCCGGCGATTCCGCTTCCGCGGTCGGTCCGCTATGAGGCTCCCGGCGTCGGCCGACCGGGCGGCGCGGGAGCTTGCCGTGTGCGGGACGATCCGGACTGCATCGCCCTCGACCTGAGCGGGTTGAAATGCCCGTTGCCGGTCCTGCGGACCCGCAAGGCGCTGCGGCGCCTGCCCGCCGGCCGGTCCCTGGTGGTGACCTGTACCGATCCGCTGGCGATGATCGACATCCCGAACCTCGTGCGCGAGGAGGGCGCCCGCCTCGACGCGGCCGAGCGGCTCGGAGATCGCCTGCGCTTCCGCATCTCCCTCTCCGCGAAGCCGCCGCATTCCTGAACGATCCGTCAGGATCTGAAGGGCGGGGCGGGACCGGCATGGCATTGCGGATCGGGGGCGTGCGCCTCGTGCACGACGGCTGGGCACGCTTCCTTGTGGCCGAAGTGATGCAGGCGGACGGGACCCGCATCACCCGGGAGATCGAGGATCACGGCCGGGCAGTCGCGGTGCTGCCCTACGATCCGGACCGGCGGGTCGCCACCCTGGTCTCGCAGTTCCGTGCCCCGGTCCTCTATTCCGACGGTCCGCCGACCCACATGGAGGTGCCGGCGGGACTGCTCGACGAGGGGGCGGCCGAGGACGAGGCGCGGCGCGAGGCGATGGAGGAGACGGGCCTTCGCCTGGGCCAGCTCGACTTCGTCGCCAGCGCGTGGTCGATGCCCGGAATCTCCACCGAGCGGATGGACCTGTTCCTGGCCGCCTATGGCGCGCAGGACCGGACCGGGGCCGGAGGCGGCCTGGCGGCGGAGGGCGAGGCGGTGACGATCCACGAGATCCCGCTGCGGGAACTGGCCTCCATGAGCCGCGACGGGGCGCTCAGCGACCTGAAGTCGCTCACGCTCCTGTTCGCTCTGCAATTGCGGCGGCCCGATCTGTTCTCGGATGCCGGTTGAGGTTGGCGCCTCGTCTCGGTCGAAAGCGCCCGCGGTCCACACAAGACTGACGATTGCGGGCCTCGCCGGGAAGAGGGCGATCCGACCCAAGCCCTCGTCCTGACGCGGGCGTCTTAGGACGAGGGGGGGAATACCTGGGGAGAGGCAGCGGCCAGGCCGCGCGGCGATGTCCCGGTCGGAGCTCCACCGCGTCGCCTTGTCCCGAAAGCCGGCAGCCGCCTTACGGGACGATCCGCTAGCTGCCGCGACGGGCGAACCGGTCCCGGGCGACGATCCCGAGGAAGCGCCACGACTTGATGAAGTAGCGGTGGAACAGCCGGCGCGGCGCCTGGAGGAACCGGAAGATCCATTCGAGGCCGAGGCGCTGCATCAGGCCCGGGGCCCGGTTCAGGTAGCCGGCAGCGACGTTCAACGCGTCGCCGACGCAGAACACCACCGGATCGCCCAGGGCCCCCCGGTGCCGGTCGACCCAGATCTCGGATTTCGGCGCTCCGACGCCCATCACCAGCAGCGTCGTGCCGTGGGCCCGGATCCGCTTCGCCAGGGCGCGGCTGTAGTCCCGGTCGGCCTCGAAGCCGAAGGGCGGAACCGCACTCGCCACCGCCCCGTCCGGCAGGCCTTCGGCCCGCATCCGGGCCGCCAGCGCGTCCGCCGCATCCTGGCGGGCCGAGACCAGGAAGATCCGCCGGGCGAAGGCGGGCGGGTCGTTCAGGACGCAGGCCAGGAGATCGTGGCCGGTCACCCGATGGACAGGCCGGCGGCAGGCCGCCCGGGCCAGCCAGACCAGCGGCATGCCGTCGAGGGTCCTGGCCGCGGCACGGTGGTAGGCGCCGCGGAAGCCCGCATCCGCGCTGAGTTGGACGATGTGGTCGACATTGGCCGTCACGATCATGCGTGGCCCGTCGTCCCGCCGGGCCGCCACCGCGGCCACGATGGCTTCGGCGCTGGCGGTGTTGAAGCGCAGGCCGAACAGTTCGACGGTCGGGCTCGTCAGAGCCGGGCCGGGGTGCCGGGCGGTGGGCAGCCGCAGGGTGCCCACATCCCGATGACGCGCGTCCGCCGCGTCGAGGTCGAGAGCGAGAGGCCAGAGCTTACGCATCGGCGGCTCGGAAGCTCGCGGCGGGACGGATGGCGGCCCGCTGCGTGCGGCGGCGGTCGCTGCCGGCCCCGAGCGCCAGGGCGATGGCGCCGCCGAGGAGCAGGCCCAGCACCAGGGCCACCGGCAGGACGATCTTCGGGGAGGGCGGGAAGGTCCGCTGGCGGGCGGGGATCGCCGCCGAGATGATCCGGACGTTGGTGGTGTTGAGCCGCTCCTGCTCGCTCGCCTCGCGGGCGCGCTTCAGGTAGGCCTCGTAGACGCCCCGGCGGGCCTCGAGCGTCCGCTCCAGCTCGCGCAAGCCCACATAGGCCCGGTCGCTGGACACCGTCTCGGTCTTGACCCGGTCGAGACTGGACCGGATCGCCGTCTCGCTGGCGGCGGCGCGGTCGTAGTCCTTCTGGGTGGTGTCGATGATCCGCTCCTTCTCGCGCTGGATCAGGCGCTGGAGGTCGCGCTGCTGGGCGTATTGCTCGGCCATCGCCGGGTGACGCTCGCCCAGGCGGGTGGCGAGCTCGGCGGTGTTGCGCGACAGCGTGGCGTATTGCTGGCGCAGGGCCTGCATCTCCAGCGACTGCAGCATCTCCGGGAGCGCCGTGCTCGGGTCGGAGGAGCGCATCTTGCGGGCCTGATCGAGGCGCGACTTGGCCTCCGCGGTCTTGATCGACGCCGTGACCAGCTGCTGGTTGAGGTCGCCGAGCTGCTGGTCGGTGAGGAGGCGCCCGCTCGACGCCACGAGCTTGTGATCCTCGCGGTAGCGGACGACCCCGCCCTCGGCCTGCTCGACGTCGCGCTTCAGGCTGGCGAGCCGGCCGGCCAGGGCGTCCGAGGCGCGCCGGGCGGTCTCGGTGCGGGCCGCGGTCTCCTCGGCGAAATAGGCGTCGCCGACGGCGTTGGCGATCTGCGCCGCCTTCTCGGGATCGCGGGACTGGACCGAGATGTCGATCACGAAGGTCCGCTCGGCCCGGCGGACGCTCAGCCGGTTCTGGAGCGTGTCGAGGGCGATGTTGACCGGGGCCCGGCTCGCGGCCGGGGGCATCATGCCGAGCGCGCCCTTGATCCAGTCGAGCGTCGGATTGTTGCCGTCCGGCAGGGCGAACTCGTCGTCCTGATCGAGGTGCAGCTTCGCGATCACCCGGCGCAGGACGCTGTCGGACTGGATCACCCGCACCTGGCTCTCGGCGATGGAGACGCCGCTATCCGCCTGGGGCTGGCGGGCGTTCACGTCGTTCTCGACGACGCGCAGGTCGCTCGGATCGACCAGCACCTGGATGCTGGACGTGTAGCGCGGCGGGATCAGGCCCAGCAGCGCCACCGCCGCCGCGACCATGAACAGCGCGCTCAGGGCGATGAACCCGCGGCCGCGCCACAGGCGTCGCACGATCACCTGGGGATCCGTTCGCGGCGCCGTCTCCGGAAGTACGATCCGGACTGGCTGCTCACCGCTTATTCGTGTCGAGAAGTCGAACATACGCCGCGCTCCCTGACCTGCTGGGGCGGACCCTGCCGCCCACCATCCCCGTCGCCGTCCTGTTCCCGTTCTGATCAGCTCCGTGCCGATCCGGGACAGGACACCGGCGAGGACGGTGTCTTCGATGGTACCTGAGCAATCGGCATACCGGCAAAGTACTCCCGCCTTGATCCGGCGGCGGCCCCAGGACGCGTCCAGATTAAACTCCCGGCGACGAATTGAAATCCCACGCCTCTAGGGCGATAAACGCTGCGCTCTTGTCGGGGACTACGTAGCTCGTCTCAGCGAACGTCCGCGGACGCGACCACGGAATCCGCGGCGGCGTAGGCGGTGCGATCGCCCGCGAGGAAGCGGTGAAAGCGCCCCTCGTCGCCGGCTGCCGCGGTGTTCCATCGCGCCACGTTGTCCCGGCTGGCTCCCGCCGCGCGGGCCAGGCCGTCCCCGGACAGCCAAGCCGCCAGGGCGGACGCGGCGGCGTCCGGCTCCTCCGGACGGATCAGCAGACCCGAGCGGCCCAGCACCTCCCGGAACACGGCGTCGTCCGGCGCCACCACCGGCAGGCCGCCGTGCTGGACCTCCAGCAGCGGCAGGCCGAGCCCCTCCGCCTTCGACGTCGAGAGCAGCACGTGGCACGAGGCCACGAGATCCCGCAGCGCGGCATCGGACAGGTAGCCGTGCCGGTGCAGGAAGGGTGGGGGATCGTCCAGGAAGGCGTGCCGGCCCCAGCCGATCCGCCCTACGAGGTGCAGTTCCGCCGGCACGCCGGCGCGGATCAGCGCCGCCGTCAGCGCGAGGGCGGCCGGGTAGTTCTTCCGGGGCTCGATCGTCCCGATGGCGAGGAGCCGCACCGTGGAGCCGGGCGTGTAGGCGGCCGATCCCGGCAGGTCCCCCAGGCCGAACGTGTCGCGCACGGGCGGCCGCAGCAGCGCGACCCGGGCCCCGCGCGCGCAGACGGCGCGCACGGCCTCGCCGGTGGTCCGGCTGTTGACGAACAGGTTCGGGCACCAGCGCAGGGCCAGGGCGAAGCTCGGGCTCATGTAGAGCCGGCTGCGCAGGCTCAGATCCTCCGGCCGGGTCAGGAGAAAGGTGTCGTGCACGTAGAGCAGGCAGCGGGACGCCGCGAGCGCGCAGAGCGGTCCCGGCGGAAAGCCCGGGAACAGGAGCAACGCATCCCGGTCCCGGAGCGCGCGCAGGGGGAGCGCGAGCTGCTGCGCGCCGATCATGCCCGGCAGCGATCGGCTCGTGACCGGATGGATCGCGTGCGGGGCGAGCCGCCCGGGGGCGAACAGGTCGAGGGTGACCCGCTCGATCCCGGTGACGTGGCCGCGTAGGTGGGTCTGGTCCAGATAGATCCGCCGGACCGCGCCCGCTGGTCCCGCACTCACGGGACGCTCCGGCGCAGCGTTCCGGCGAGGTAGAGGCAGCGGCGCACGAGGAGGGGCATCCGCCGCCCGAGGACCATCTGCTTGGCCCTGCGCAGCCGGCGCACCAGCGGCGGCGAGGCCGGCGGAACGGTCCCCTTCGCGCCCGCCTGCCGCGCGGCCGCGAAGGGGAAATGGCCGAGCATCGCCGGAGCGAAACGCGGCCGCGCCGCCGCGTCCCCGAGCCCGTGCCGCCGGAAGACGGCCTCGAGGGACAGGACGGCGGCGGCCGGGCTGTGGCGGCTTTCCAGGGCGATCCGCGCGAAGGCGCCGAGCCGGACGCGCGCCTCCGGATCGCCGACCAGCGTCGCGAGGGCCTCGGCGAGGGCGCCGGGCCGCATGGGTACGAGGCGGCCCGAGACCCCGTCGATCACCGCGGAGGTCAGACCGGAGGTGCGGTAGGCCAGGGTCGGCACGCCGCACAGGCCGGCCTCGATCGGCGTCTGCCCGAGGGTCTCGTGCCGGCTCGCGGTGACGTGGAGATCGCAGGCGCCGTACCAGGCCGCGAGGGTGTCCTCGTCGGCGATCAGCCCCGGCGCGAACAGGTTGTCGATCCCGAGCCGGGCGGGGTCGTCGAGGCGGCCCACCGCGACGAAGCCCACGCCCGGCCGCGCCACCGCCTTCAGGGCCGTCCGCAGGTCGTGGAAGCCCTTGTCCGGCCCGTCGACGATCACCGCGGAGATCAGGATCAGCACGTCGTCGGGCGGCAGGCGGAGCCTCCGGCGCAGGGCGCCACGATCGCCCGGGCGGAAGACCGCGGTGGGGAAGGCGAGCCGGATCGGCTCGGCAACGGAGCCGGGAGGGGCCAGCGCCCGGGCGCGCGCCAGCGTCCAGTCGGAATTGGCGAGCAGCCAGGGGCCGGCGGGGCCGGCGAGCGTCGCGCGCTTGCGGGTATGCATGCCGGCGATCCGGCCGGGGGCGAGCTGCGGGTACTCGTCGGGCCCCGGACAGGCGGCGTCGCAGCCGATCGCGGCCCGGCCGCAATCCCGGGGGTGGCCGCACCGGCCGGTCAGGGGGAACAGATCGTGCAGCACCAGGGCGACCGGGCCGCGCCGCCCGAGGCGGTCGACCACGTCGAGGCTGCGCGTCGCCCCGTGCAGGTTGCCGGCGAGCACGAGGTCGGGCGCGGCCGCCGCGACCGCCGCCTCGGCCCGCGGGAAGGCGTCGGTCCACTCGGCCGCCTCCGGGCGGTCGCTCAGGGTAACCTGCGTGATGCGATGGCCCGCCAGCGCCAGGGCCTCGGCCAGGCGCCGCTGCGCCACGCCGGCGCCACCCTGCGGGCCCGTTCCGGTCAGGGAAACGATCGACAGACCGTCCGGCGCGGCTGATCGCTCCGTCAGCCTGTGGAGCAGGACCGGGCGTCCGACGCAGCCGCGTCCGCCATCCGGGATCGCCGACCACGTCGCGGGGGCGAGCGTCCCGCCGGCCTCGAGGCGCGCCTGGGTGCCGAGGCCCTGGCGTGCCCAGAGCATGCCGCCATCCGCAACGTCGAGGCCGCGGACCGCGTCGTCGAACAGGACGCGCAGGCCCGTCACCGCGGCGGCCCCCGTCAGCGCCGCCTCCAGCGCCAGGGCGATCAGCGCGCCGGGGGCGAGGAGGTCGCCGGGGGCGAGCCAGAGCAGATGGTCGATGCCCGGATCGGCCAGCATCCGCGCGACGGCCGGCCCCGCGCCATCGGGCGCCACGAGGTCGTGCCGGAGGTCCGGGTAATCCTGGCGCAGGACCGATGCCACGGTCTCGCGCAGGTCCGCTCCGGCGCCGGCCACGGTGATGACGCGGATCCGCGGCCAGGGCCGCCCGTCGGGCAGCGATGCCGGCCGGGCCGGGCCGGTGACGGTCGGTCCGAACGGCCAGCCGGCGATGCCATGGGCCGGCGATGACGGGGCGAGGGTGTCGGTCAAGGGGGCTCGAGCGTCGCGTGCGGCGCCAATGTGGACGCGAATGTTGAAGATTGCCTCTCGGGCATCGTCCCGAAGGAGGGCGGTCAGTAGTGCGTCGTCACCGTAATGAGCCAGTCGGGCGAGGCCGCGACGAGGGCCGCCTCCGTGCGCTTGTCGAGGCCGGTCAGCACCAGCAGGCCCAGGACGACGAGCACGGCGCCCAGACCAGCCTTCGCGGCCCGGCCGGCCGAAGCGAGGCCGCCGCGCCACCGCATCAGCGCCTCGCGGGAGACGACGCCCAGCAGCATCAGCGGCAGGGCGGCGCCGATCCCGAAGACCAGCATCGTCAGGGCGACGCTCCCGAGATGCTCGCCCTGCGCCGCCATCAACGAGGCGGCCCCGAGGGTCGGGCCGACGCAGGGGCTCCAGGCCGCCCCGAGCAGCAGCCCGACGGCGAACTGGCCGGACAGGCCGCCCGGCCCGGCGCCGCCGAACCGCTCCTCGGCCCAGGCGCCGACCGGTCCCGCCACGGTCGCGACCCGGGCCTGGAGCCGCGGGAGCATCAGCACGAGCCCCACGCTCACCATGAGGATCGCGCCGGCGCTGCGGAACACGTCCCCGTCGAGGCCGAGGGCGAAGCCGACGGTCGCCACGAACAGGCCGATCGCCGTGAAGCTGATCGCCAGCCCCGTGGCCAGGGCCAGGGGGCCGAGCCGGTGCTCCGAGGCCGCCGTGCCGAGCACGATCGGCACAAGCGGCAGCACGCACGGGGAGAGGATCGACAGGCATCCGGCCAGGAACGCGAAGCCCACCGTCCCCAGCATCGTCCGATCCTCCCGCAACGTCTTTGAGGCGCAGGCTTCGCCGCGGGCAGGCCCCCCGTCAACACGCCCGCGCGTCACGGTTTCGCGGGAACCCGGCCGGCCGCCGCGCACTTCAGCGCGGGACCGAGCGCAGCCCGCGTATCTTCTATCGGGAAACCTTCTCGTGTCCGGCGGAGCCGATCGGTGACCATCTTCTTCACGGGCGACACCCATTTCGGCGATCCGCGGGTTCTGCGCTTCGACCACAGGCCCTATCCGGACCTCGCCGCCCACGATGCCGGCTTGGTCGCAGCCTGGAACGCGACGGTGGCGCCCGGCGACACCGTCTGGCACCTGGGCGATTTCGCCCTCGGCCCGACCGGAACCCGCATCCGCGAGATCCTCGACGGCCTCGCCGGCGAGAAGCATCTGATCGCCGGCAACAACGACGGGCCCGAGACCCTGGAGGCACCCGGCTGGGCCTCGGTGCGCCACTATGCCGAGTTCGCCGTCGAAGGCCGGATGGTGGTGCTCTGCCACTACGCGTTCCGCACTTGGAACGGGATGAGCCGCGGCGCTCTCAACTTGCACGGGCACAGCCACGGCAAGCTCAAGCCGATCCCGAAGCAGTACGATGTCGGTGTCGACCCGATGGGCGCCGCACCCGTGACGCTCCCCGCAATCCTCGCCTCCCGCCGGCGCGGGACGCGCTGACCCGGCCGGAACCTTCACCACAGCTTCACCGTTTCAGCGGACAGAGAGGGGCAGTCATGAACCGCCCCGAGAAACCGGGCGGTGCCGACACGGCCCGCCCTGCCAACGCGTCTGTGAGTGTTCCCGTGAGAGCCAGTTCGGCTGCTCTTCTCCGTTGCCTCGCCGGCCTCCTGGCCGGCCTCGCCCTGACGTCTTCGGCGCTGGCGCTTCCGGCATGCCTGGAGGCCCAGCGCAAGGTCGATGAGGCGAATGCCCTGCGCTTCCAGGCGCGCCAGGAGGCGCGGCTGGGCAACCATGACCGCGTCTGCGACACGCTCGATGAAGTCGGCGACCGCTACGACGACGCCCGTGATGCATTCGAACGATGCGGCGAGGGCGTTGTGGCGATTGACTTGCGCAGCGAGTTGCGGGGCCTGCGGATCGCCAAGAAAATCAACCGCTGCGACTGAACCGTGCGCATCCGCACATCGGGCCGCCCACTTCCGCAGCAACGTCCTGTCAAGCGCGACGCATGTCGCCCACAAGGTTTTGCGCCGATGACCTCTGCCACGCTCCCGAACCAGACCGAATCGTCCGCCGTCCGGACCGGTCCGTCCTTCGCGGCCGCCCTGTGCGGCTTCGTCAGCACCACCGTCGCGACGACGATGCTGCTGGTGCTGATCGGCGCGCTCTGATCACGGCGCGACCGACCAGAACCGCTGGCGGTTGAACAGGATCTCCTGCGCGGCGCCCTTGGGCGCCGCCTCCGTGCGGCGGCCACAATCCGGCTCCGGCGGCTTGGTGACCACCGCCAGGACCGCCGGTGTCGGCGGCGGCTTCAAGCCGAGGCGCGCCTGAACCTCCGGTTGCCGCGCGGCCGCGATGGTCAGCACGCCGACGATGAGCCCGCCGGCCACAGTTCCGAGAAAAAAATTCAGCATCGCTGACCTGATCTGAGGCCGGACCCTGGGCCACACAGTGTGGTCGTTGTCCAACCCGGCGTTATCATGGCCGACCCGACGCACACGCCGTCTTAACTCCTGGTCTGCGACAGCTAACGGCAAGCCTGCCCGGACGGCAGGACTGATGCCGGGGTCCGCACCGCCGATGAACAACGCCGCCAATGCTTACGCCAGAACCGCCCACAGCGCGCTGACGCCCCGTGAGGCCGAATCCCAGCTCCTCCTGAAGGCGGCCCAGCGCCTGCTCGGCGCCAGCCAAGCGCTCGGCGCGGGGGAGAATGCGCGCCTCCATGAGGCGCTGTCATACAATCAGCGCGTCTGGACGCTGTTGAGTTCTGAGGCCACCGCCGACGAGAACCCGCTCCCCGCCGACGTGAAGCAGGGCGTGGGGCGCCTGGGCGTGTTCGTCCTGCGCAGCTGCGTCGACACCATGATCGCGCCGACGCCCGAGAAGATCGCGACGCTGGTCTCGATCAACAATCACCTGGCCGCCGGCCTGCAGGGCAATCCGGGCTGAGCCTTGGCGGCGCCTACGGGGCTTCCGTCGGTGCCGGACGGTCCGACGGGGGTGTCCGGCCCGCGCTCTCCCACTCGACGAGCTTCCGGCTCAGCTTGAGCGCGCGGTAATGGTCGCCGGACTCGACGAGGTCGGCGATGGCGGCGATCTGCGGCGCGGCCGCCGGCGCCTGCCGGATCAGGTCGGTGGCTTGGCGGAAGAACAGGTCGATCCCCTGCGCCGGATCGTCGGCCAGGTAGATCACCGTCAGGGTCAGGTGAAGCTGCTTGCAGGCCGTATCGGCCTCGCTCTCCGTGATGATCTCGCTCTCGCGGAGGAACTTGCACTGCGTCTCGATCAGGAAGGTCGAGCGTCGGTCCCCGTTGCGCAGCAGGGCGCCGTTGACGATCAGGCGTTCGAACGGCTTGAGTTCCAGGCGCAGGGGCATGGCGCGTTCCTTTCTAGAAGACGCGCCGATCTCATTCGCCAATCGTTAACGTTTCGCCAATCCCCGATCCCGCCCATCCGGTTGCGTGCCGGCGAACGCTCGGTAAAACTCATACAAGACGGACCGGCGCGCGGTCCGATGAGCGGGCCAAGCGATGCCATCCATGCCGGCGAACCGAGCGAGCTATCCGAGCCTCCGCGACAAGCGCGTGCTGGTGACGGGGGGTGCGTCGGGGATCGGCGAGGGCCTCGTCGCGGCGTTCGTCGCGCAGGGTGCGCGCGTCCTGTTCTGCGACATCGCGGACGGCGCGGCCGAAACCCTGGTCGCGCGCCTCTCCCCGGGCGCGGCGCATGCGCCTCTCTATCGACGCTGCGATCTCACGGATGTCGAGGCCGTGCGCGCGCTGGTGTCTGAGGCCGAGGCCGCGCTCGGCGGACTCGACGTGCTGGTCAACAATGCCGGCAACGACGATCGCCACACGCTGGAGGAGGTCACGCCGGCCTACTGGGACGATCGGATCGCGGTGAATCTGCGCCACCTGTTCTTCGCCGCGCAGGCGGCGGTGCCGGCGATGCGCCGCGCCGGTGGCGGCGTGATCCTGAACTTCGGATCGATCAGCTGGCATCTCGGTCTGAAGGACTTGGCGGTTTATCAGACCGCGAAGGCGGCCATCGAGGGGATGAGCCGCGCCATGGCCCGCGACCTCGGTCGCGACGGTATCCGGGTGGCCTCCATCCTGCCGGGCAACGTCCAGACCCCGCGCCAGGAGACGTGGTACACCCCGGACGGCGAGGCCGAGATCGTCGCATCGCAGTGCCTCGACGGGCGGATCCAGCCGGCCGACGTCGCCGCCCTGGTCCTGTTCCTGGCCTCGGACGACGCGCGCATGTGCACGGGGCACGGGTACTTCGTGGATGCCGGCTGGCGCTGAGCGGGATCCGGCGCTGTCTTTCGGCCGTCCGCGACGCTGCGTTCAGCCCGCGCGGGCGATCCACCCTGTCTTCTGTCCCAGGGATCCCGAGAGCCGGTTTGACGGCGCGGTTGCAGCCGCCTGACGGTTTTGACCGAGGTGTATACCGATCGTCGCCCCATCCTCCCGCGGTCGGGAGGCGCGTGTGGCGGACCGAACCCGTAAAGGAACTTGGCTCGGTCCGCGCGCCGTTCGGCATTGAGGGATAACAGCCGGAGCGACGGCTCCTTTGAGGCCTTGGCCCGATTCGGTTCAAGCCCGGGGAACTACGTGCGCCGACGCCGCCGGCCTCAGCCGCCCGTCATCGGCGGGAAGAAGGCGATTTCGCGCGCCCCCGCGATCGGGGCATCCGGCTTGGCATGGACGTGGTCGACGGCGGCGCGCACCACACCCGGATCCTCGAAGGCGTAGGCGTATTCCGCGCCGCGTTCCCGAAGCCATGCCACGAGATCGCCCACGGTGGCGACCGCCGCCGGTGGCGACAGCTCCTCCTCCGGGCGGCCGATCCGCTCGCGGACCCAGGCGAAGTAGACGAGCTTCATCCGATTACACCGTGGCGACCAGGGATGCCGGGAGCGCGCGTTCCGCGACCCGCGCCATCAGCGCGTGTCGTCGATCACGTGCTTGATCCCGGCACGCATGTAGTCCCAGCCGGTCCAGATCGTGAGCGCGGCGGCGAGCCACAGCAGCGTCAGGCCGATCCGCTCCGTCCCCGGGAGCACCGTCTCGCCGGCCGGGCCGGCCACAAGGAAGCCCAGCGCCACGAGCTGCACGGTCGTCTTCCACTTGGCGATCTTGCTCACCGGCACGCCGACCTTCAACTCGGCCAGGTATTCCCGAAGGCCGGAGACCAGCACCTCGCGGCACAGGATCACGATCGCCGCCCAGACGCTGGATCCGATGATCGTGTGGTCCGCCGCCAGCATCAGCAGGCAGGCCGAGACCAAGAGCTTGTCGGCGATCGGGTCGAGCATCCGACCGAGCGCGGAACTCTGGTGGTAGGTGCGCGCGACATAGCCGTCGAGATAGTCGGTGATCGCGGCCACCACGAACACCCCCAGCGCCGTCCACCGGGCGGCGTGGGACTCGGGCCAGAACAGCAGCGCGACCATCACCGGCACCGCGACGAGGCGCCCGTAGGTCAGGCAATTCGCGAGCGTCCAGGCCGGCGACCGTCGTCGGGGAAGGACGGCGTTCATGGTCGCGGTGAAATCAGAGCGCGGCCCGGGCGTCAACGCCTCGGTGCCCGGCTCGGCCCTGGCGGCGGGGGTCTCAGGCGCCGGCATGGAAGAAGTCGTAGACCGCCCGCGCGGTGGCGGCGTTCACGCCCGGGGTCTTGGCCAGGTCCTCGAAGGCGGCGCGCTCGATCGCCTTGACGGTTCCGAAATGATGCAGCAGCGCACGCTTGCGGCTGGGACCGATGCCGGCGATCTCGTCCAAGGGATTCTTCACCATCTCACGCTTGCGTTTGGCCCGATGGCTCCCGATGGCGAAGCGGTGGGCCTCGTCGCGGAGTCGCTGCACGAAGTAGAGCGTCGGGTCGCGCGGCGGAAGCTTGAACGGCGGCCGGCCGGGCACGAAAAACGTCTCGCGGCCGGCATCCCGGTCGCGTCCCTTGGCGACGCCGACGAGCGGCACCCCCGAGACGCCGGCCGCGTCGAGGGCGGCCCGGGCCGCGTCGAGCTGGCCCTTGCCGCCGTCAATGAGGACGAGGTCGGGCCAGGCGGGAAAGGCATCGCCGTCCTCGGACGGCGCCGGCACGGGCTCCGGTGCGCCGCCCTCGGCGGCAGCCGCGCCGGCCTCGTGCGGCGTGCGCGGCGCCTCCTTCACGAGCCGCTTGAAGCGGCGCTGCAGCACCTCGCGCATCATGCCGTAATCGTCCCCCGGGGCGAGGTCCTCGGACTTGATGTTGAACGTGCGGTAATGCGTCTTCATGAAGCCCGTGGGACCGGCGACGATCATGCCGCCGACCGCGTTCGTCCCCATGATGTGGGAATTGTCGTAGACCTCGATCCGGCGCGGCGTATCCGCCATGCCGAAGGCCTGACCCAGGGCCGCCAGCAGCTTGCCCTGCGAGGCGGTGTCGGCGAGGCGCCGGGCCAGCGCCTCCCTGGCGTTGCGCTGGGCGTAGTCGACGAGATTCTTCCGCTCGCCCCGGCTCGGCCGATGGAGTTCGACCCGGTACTCGACCCGGCTCGACAGGGCGGCGGCCACCAGTTCCGCGTCCTCGATCGCGTGGCTGGTGAGCACCGTGCGCGGCGCCGGCTTGTCGTCGTAGAACTGGCCGATGAACGAGCCCAGCACCTCGTCGGGGGTCATCGAGCGGTCGGCCTTCGGGAAATAGGCGCGGTTGCCCCAGTTCTGGAAGTTCCGGAAGAAGAACACCTCGATGCAGAACTGCCCGGCCTGCTCGTCCAGGGCGAACACGTCCGCCTCCTCCACGCCCTGGGTGTTGACGCCCTGCACGCCCTGGATCGCCGAGAGCGCCGCGATCCGGTCGCGGTAGCGGGCGGCGCGCTCGAATTCCATGGCTTCGGAGGCGTCCTGCATCTCGGCGCGCATCCGGTCCTTCACGGCGTTGGACTTGCCGGCCAGGAAAGCCCGGGTCGCATCCGCCATGGTGCCGTAATCCTCCGGGGTGATCTCCCCCGTGCAGGGCCCGGAACAGCGCTTGATCTGGTAGAGCAGGCAGGGCCGGGTGCGGTTCTCGTAGTAGCTGTCGGTGCAGGTGCGCAGCAGGAAGGCGCGCTGCAGGGCGTTCAC
>CAXTCV010000041.1:0-23191 GCA_964242725.1 uncultured Methylobacterium sp. | reverse complement strand
GCAGGACCAGCATCGAGGTCAGCCGCGCGTCCCAGACCCAGTAGGTGCCCCACATGGGCTTGCCCCAGAGGGAGCCGGTCACGAGGCAGATCAGCGTGAAGGCCGCGCCGATCGGCGCCGCCGCGCGCTGGGCGACGTCGGCCAGAGGGTGGCGCCAGACCAGGGTTCCGATCGCCGACAGGCTCATGGCCCCGTAGAAGAACACGCCGAGCCACGCCGCCGGGACATGGATGTACATGATCCGCACGGTCTCGCCCTGCTGGTAGTCCGGCGGGACCACGAAGAAGGTCTGGTACAGGCCCACGGCCAGGATCCCGAGCGACAGGACCGTGAGCCAGGGCACCAGGGCGCCCGACCAGCGCATGAAGTGCCCGGGATTCGACAGGCGGGTCCAGAGGGAAGGCGTCATCGCGGCTGCGGTCTCGGACATCGTTGCCGCTGGTCTACCCTAGGGTGCGGTGCAGCAACAATGCGGCCTTTCCCACACCTGTTCACAGTGCCGCGCGGCCGACGATAGACGGCGGCGCGCGTTCGCCGCGGCGGCCAGCCCTTGCGCGCGTCGGGAGGATTGCGCATATAGACGTGAACAAAAAGAGAACGAAAGAGCGTCGCTGCACAAAGCTGTGGATGACGTGGTTCACCCCGCCGGATCGAGCCCATGCGAACCGCCGACAAGCAGATCGCCGACATCCTCGTCCGCTACGGCGAGCCCTTCGGGGGCAATGTCTGGCGCGTCCAGGGGACGGCCGTGATCTACCACAAGACCCTGGAGCGCATCGCCGCCCAGGCCGGGATCGTGTTCGAGCCGCCGACCCTCATCCGCGCCGAGCGCGACGAGGCGGTGATCCTGGTGACCGGCCGCCTGCCCGGCGCCAAGCCCGGCACCGAGCGCGTCGAGTGGTCGATGGGCGAGGCCCTGGTCAACGTGAACTACCGCGTCTCGGGCAAGCAGGCGGCCTACGTGTACGCCATGGCCGAGAAGCGCGGGAAGGACCGCGTCATCCTCAAGCTGATCGAACTGCACGGGCTCGTCTACTCGGAGGAGGAGGCCGACGAATTTCGCGCCCACCAGATTCCCGTCCGGGCCGTGGACGAGGATTTCGAAGACGCCCCGGCGTTCGACGCGATCACCGAGGCGGAGGGCGATCTCAAGCGCCGCATCGATGAGGCCGGGACCATCAACGCGGTCACCGACCTGATGCTGGACGGCACGACCCAGGCCGTGCTCGCCACGATGCCCGCCGGCACCCGCGACGAGGTCCGCGACTACGCCAAGGCGCGCCTCGTCGCGCTCGGCTGGCCGAAGCGTTCCGGCCGCCGCAGCGCCGCTTGAGCGTGCCGATTCCCACGCCCCACCGCAGGAGACCGCCATGCATCGCGCGACGCGCCACCGCACCCTGAAGGCCCGCCGGGACGACCACCGGAACTGGAGCATCGAGACCCTGTCGTACAGCCCGACGCGGATCGTCCGACTGGGGACCGAGAAGGTCGCGATCCTGTTCCCCCCGGCGGAGCCGGGCGCCGGCTGGCAGCTCTACCCGCATCCCGACACGTTCCCCGGGCTCAACTTCGAGGGTCTGCCGGCACCCCTGCGGCCGGAATTCCTGGCCTTCCCGGATCTCGCGGAGGTCGAGCGCTTCCTCGGTATCGCCGATGCCGCGCCGACCGCCCTGGCGGCGTGAGGATACCGGTCAGGGCGCTGGCCAGGGCGCACCCCGGTGAAGCGCCTCGGCCTCGGGGGTGAATGCCCCGTCGGGCCCGTGCAGCACGAGGGGCGGCAGCAGGCTCGGCACGGCGCGGCTCCCCTTGGTGGCGGCGATCAGCACACGGATCGCCGGGGTCGCGCCCTTTGCGTGAACCGGGCGGATCGTCAGGGCGCCGTAGCGCCCCCGGAGGGCGTCCAGGCAGGCGGGGAGGGCATCGGCCCGGTGGATCAGCCCGAGCCGCCCCCCCGGCCGGAGGATGGCCGTGCAGGTGCGGATCCAGGCATCCAGGCTCCCCGCCGGGAAAGTGTGGGCCGCGGCGCGGTCGGGATGCGGCGAGGCGCGCTGCGTGCCGGCCTCGAAGAAGGGCGGGTTGGTCAGGACCACGTCGAACCGGTCCGGCAGCAGGCCGGCGGCGCGGCGTTCGGCCGCGGGCAGGAGGACGTCGGCCTCGATGACATCGGCGTCGATCCCGTTGAGCGTCGCATTCGCCCGGGCGGTCTCCGCGAGGCCCGGGTCGCGCTCGACCAGGGTCGGCCGGAGCCCCGGCGCCAACGCCGCGCAGCCGAGCCCCACCGCCCCGGTTCCGGCGCCGACATCGCAGAGCCGGCAGGCGGCGGCCGGCGCCAGCAGCCGGGCCAGCAGCACCGCGTCGGTCCCGGCCCGGTGCGCCCCCCGGGGCGGCTGGTGGAGCCGCAGGATCCCGCCCAGGAAGGCGTCCGGCGCCTCCGTCACGGCTGGCGCAACTCGTGAGCGAGGCCGGCATCGCCGAGGAGGCGCCGTGCCTGGGCTTCATGCTCGCGCGGGACCAGGAGGCGCTGGCCGAACACGCCGATCGAGCCCTCCATCAGGCTCATATGGCTGTCGGCCACGAGGACCGGGATCTCGGCCGCTTCGAGGATCGTGCGGGCGAACCCGATCAGCACGACATCGTTGGCCCGGATCAGCTCGATCATGACGATCCTCCGATGGGCCACCGGTTTTCGGCCGGCGATTTCGCCGCGTCGGTTCCGCGCCCGCGCCGCCCCATATCCCATCGGAGCCGATGTTGCGGTGCCGGGGGGCCCGTGCGAAGGGATCGCCCGCCGCCCGGGGCGGAACCGGACTGGAGGTTGCGGATCTTGGGTATTGCCCTCTCCATCGAGAATCCGAAGCCCGAGGCGGAGGCGGGGCTGAACGACCTCGTCGCGCTGGTGGCGGACGGCATGGCGCGGGTCAACACCACGATCCTGTCGCGGACCGGCTCGGACGTGGCGATGATCCCCGAGGTCGCCAACCACCTGATCGCCTCCGGCGGCAAGCGCCTGCGCCCGATCCTGACGCTCGCCTGCGCCCGGCTCTGCGGCTACGCGGGCGACGCGGACGGGGATGTCAAGCTCGCCGCCAGCGTCGAGTTCATGCATACGGCGACGCTCCTCCACGACGACGTGGTCGACGAGAGCGACATGCGCCGCGGCCGGGTCGCCGCCCGGATCAAGTGGGGCAACGAGGCCTCGGTGCTGGTGGGGGATTTCCTCCTCGGCCAGGCTTTCCGGATGATGGTCGAGGTCGGCTCCCTGCGGGCGCTCGACATCCTCTCGGCCGCCGCCACGGTGATCGCCGAGGGCGAGGTGATGCAGCTCACCAACGCCAAGAACCTGGAGACCGACGAGGCCGCCTATCTGGCGGTGATCCGCGGCAAGACGGCCGAACTGTTCGCCGCCGCCTGCGAGGTCGGACCGGTGCTCGCGGCCCGGCCGGAGGCGGACCAGGCGGCCGCCCGCGCCTACGGGATGAATCTCGGGATCGCCTTCCAGCTGATCGATGACGTGCTCGATTACGGTGGCACCTCGGCGGAACTCGGCAAGAACGTCGGTGACGATTTTCGCGAGGGCAAGATCACCCTCCCGATCGTGCTGGCCTATCGCCGGGGCAGCGAGGGCGAGCGCGGCTTCTGGCGGCGCACTCTTCAGCAGGGCGAGATCCGCGACGGCGACCTCGAAACCGCCCTCGACCTGCTCCAGCGGCACGGTGCGCTTGAGGAGACCGTGGCCCGCGCCCATGATTACGGCGCCCAGGCCCGGGCGGCCCTCGATGTCTTCCCGGAGGGGCCGGTGAAGGCCGCGCTCGTCGGCGCCGTGGAGTTCTGCGTGGCCCGGGCGCGCTGAGGCGGCGCCTCACGGCTCGCGCGTCGACCGCAACCAGTCCCCACCCTCGAACCAGCCGCTCTCGTCCGGCGCCGTGTCGACCTGGAGCGACCGCACCGGCGGCAGCCGCGTTCAGCCTCGCGGTCTCCGCCTCCGGTCTGTCCTGAAGTCTGATGAAGACCGGTGGGCCCACGAAACGCGCGGGCCATCCGCATGGACTGCCCGGCGTCGCGGTTCCCGCGGAACGCTGGCGAGGGCCGCGGCGATGTCGGCGTCGGCCGGGGCGGCGGGATCCGTGATCAGCGCAGCGCCGAAGCGGGGCGCTGCGCGCGTCCGTCGCGTGCAGGTTCGTCATCGACGGCCCCCGACGATCCGACCATCCGGCACTTGCTGCGTCACCGTGCCATGGGACGGGACAGCGCTTCGGCCAGCGCCGGCGCCAGCCCGTGCAGCTCTTCGAGATGCGCCGCGGTCAGCGACCCCAGCAGCACCTCGGCGCGGGGCGTGAGCGCCAGGGCGCTCCGGCGCCGATCCTCCGCGTCCCGGGTCTTGGTCAGCAACCCGCCCTCGACCATCCGGGCGACCAGCTCGGCGGCGGTGTGGGGCGCGATGAGCAGCTGCTCGGCCAGCAGTCCGACCGTGGCGGGGGCGCGGCCGGCATGGCCGGCCAGGGTCAGCAGCGCCTGATGCTGCTGCGGCGGCAGCCCGGCTCGGGCGGCCGCGGCCTCGCTGAAGGCCAGGAAGCGCCGGAGGCGGAAGCGGAAATCCGCCAGGGCCGCGTACTGCTCCGCCGACAGCGTCTCGGTTCCCGGTCCCTCCGCAGCCATCGCAGCCCCCACGAATCCCCCGGCCAGGCCTACAGCCCGATCGGACGCTGGAATATATCGTATTACGATATAAATGGCGGGTCTGCGGGGAGGAGATCGGGATGAGCGGCGGTACCGAGTTCGAACGTGGCAACGACCGGCCGGTCCGCCGGGTGCTGGGCGATTTCAGTGCCGACCGGCGGGTGGTGACCTTGGCCGGAATGGCCGTGGTCACCGGCACCGCGGCGACCTTTACAGCCTGGATCCTGCTCGCGCTCATCGGCTTGGTCACCAATCTCGCGTGGTACGGCCGCCTCGACACGTCGCTCACGTCCCTGGCCGGCGTCCCGCCAGGGCCCTGGACGGTGGCGATCCCGGTGGTGGGGGCCCTGATCGTCGGTGTCATGGCGCGCTACGGCTCCGAGAAGATCCGCGGTCACGGGATCCCGGAGGCCATGGAGGCGATCCTGATCGGCGGCAGCCGGATGGCGCCCCGGGTGGCTTTGCTCAAGCCGCTCTCGTCCGCCGTGGCGATCGGGACCGGCGGACCGTTCGGCGCCGAGGGCCCGATCATCGTCACCGGCGGGGCGGTCGGCTCCCTGTTCGCCCAGTTCTTCCATCTCAGCGCCGGCGAGCGGAAGACCCTGCTGGTGGCGGGTGCCGCCGCGGGCATGACGGCGATCTTCTGCACCCCGGTGGCGGCGGTGCTGCTGGCCGTCGAGGTGCTGCTGTTCGAGTGGCGCCCGCGCAGCCTCGTCCCGGTGGCCGTCGGGGCGGTGACGGCGGCCTGCTGGCGACCGGCCCTGTTCGGCGCCGGCCCGCTCTTCCCCTTCGCCGACAATCCGGCGCTGGCCTGGTGGGGCCTGCCGGCCTGCGCGGCGCTCGGCATCGCCTGCGGGCTGATCTCGGGGCTCCTCACCCGGGCCCTCTACGCCCTAGAGGACGCCTTCGGCCGGCTTCCCCTGCACTGAATGTGGTGGCCGGCCCTCGGGGCCGTGGTTGTCGGTCTCGGCGGCCTCGTGGAGCCCCGGGCCCTCGGCGTCGGCTACGACGTCATCCACGACCTCCTGTCCGGGCATATGCTGGCGGGCGCGGTCGTGACGATCCTGGCGGTGAAGGCGGTGATCTGGCTCGCCGCCCTGTCGTCGGGGACGTCCGGGGGCGTGCTCGCGCCCCTCCTGATCCTCGGCGGCGCGGCGGGCTGGCTCATCGGCCTGGGCCTGCCGGGCGCGCACGGGTTCTGGGCGCTGATCGGCATGGCGGCGATGCTCGGCGGCACGCTGCCGGCCCCGCTCACCGGCATCGTCTTCGCCGTGGAGGTGACGGGCGACGTTGCCGCCCTGGCGCCACTGCTGGCCGCCACCATGGCGGCCTATGCGGTGACCGTGCTGCTCCTGAAGCGCTCGATCCTCACCGAGAAGATCGCCCGGCGCGGCCAGCACGTGACCCGGGAATACGGGATCGACCCGTACGATCTGGCCCGGGTCGAGGCGGTGATGACCCGCGTGGTCGAGACCCTGGACGCGGACCTGCCGCTCGCCGCGGCGCGCGCCGAGATCGGGGCCGGGGCCCGTCACGCCTACCCGGTGGTCGACGCGCTGGGCCGTCCCGTCGGCCTCGTCTCGCGCGACGACGCCCTGCGCTGGAGCCTGGAGGCGCGGGACGGCGACCGGGCCGACGGCACGCTCGGCGCGCGCGTCTCGGACGCCGGACTCGCGGTGGTCCATCCGGGCGACGTGGTCTCGCACGCCCTCGACGTGATGCTCGCCGCCGGCCAGGGTCGCCTGCCCGTCACCGATCCGTTCAGCGGACGCCTGGTCGGGCTCCTGACCCGCAAGGACCTGCTCCAGGTGCACGCCACGGTGGTGCGCGCCGAGGCGGAGCGCCACGCGTTCTTCCGGAGGAATCGGGGTGTCCGCCGTGCCGGGCCCGGAGCGTGACGGGGCTCAGCCGCGTTGCGAGCGGACCGCCGGCCGAGGGTGTCGGCGTGCGTCTCAGCGCAGGTAGGTGGGCGCCACCCACCAGTCCGGGTGCGCGGCGCGCAGGGCCGCGGCGGCCCGCACGGCGCCGCGCCTATCGTCGAACAGGGCGAACACCGTCGCGCCGGAGCCCGACATCCGCGCGAGCCGGCTGCCCCGCGCGCGCAGGGCCGCCAGGACGGCGCCGATCACCGGCGCCACCGTCAGGGCCGGCGCCTCCAGGTCGTTGCGGGCGGGGGCGATGGCCGCCGCGAGGGCCTGGCCGCCGAGGCGCTCGGTGATCTCGGGATGGGCCGCCCCGTCGAGGCTCTGCCCGACCGCGAGGCCGAGGGCCTTGAACACCGGCGCGGTCGGCACCGGAACGCCGGGATTGACCAGCACCGCCGGCAGCGGCGCGAGGCCGAGCGGGGCCCCGATCACCTCGCCGACGCCGCGCATCATCCGCGCCCGCGGGTCCAGGCACACGGGCACGTCGGCCCCGGTCTCCCGCGCCGCCGCCACGACGGCGGCGTGCTCGCCGGTCAGCCCATTGAGACGGGCGAGCAGACGCAGGGCGGCGGCGGCGTCGGAGGACCCCCCGCCGATCCCGGCCGCGACCGGCAGGCGCTTGACCAGGTGGAAGGCGCCCAGGCGCAGATCCGGCACCCGCGCCGCGAGGTGGCGCGCCGCGCGGAGCACGAGGTTGTCGTCCGTGGGACCGGCCGGGCCGGCGGTGGGGCCGGTGACGGTGAGGCCGAGCGGAGCGTCGGGATCGAGGGTCAGCCGGTCGGCGGTGCCCGCGAAGGCCACCAGGCTCTCCAGCGTATGATAGCCGTCGCCGGGCCGCCGTCCGAGGATGTGCAGCGTCAGGTTGACCTTGGCGGGGGCGCGGTCTGCGATCAGGGGCACGGGATCTCGAACGGGTCGCGGCGGAAGATAGCGAGGCTCTACAGGCTGCTCGACAAGAACAACAGCTCAGCCGAACGCCCCATGCGGCCGGTACGGGAGCGCGTCGCCGACGCGGAGCGCGGTCAGATCCTCGGCGAGTTCGACCAGCCCGTCGCTCGCCGCCAGCCCCGCCAGGGCGCCGCCCGGCGCCGGGACGGCCGCGAACGTCCCGGTGTCGTCCGGGCGGAGGCACACCCGCAGGTACTCGCGCCGGCCCGGGCGCTTCTGCAGCGCGAAGCCGCTGCGCACCGTCAGGGCCGGCATCGGGTCGTTCGCCCCCGAGAGATGCAGGACCAGGGGTTTGAGCACCGCGAGCGCGGTCACGTAGGCGGCGGCCGGGTTGCCGGGCAGCCCGATGAAGGGCGTGCCGGCCACGGTCCCGAGGGCGACGGGACGGCCCGGCTTGATCGCCAGGCGCCAGAGGGTGAGCGCCCCCGACGCCTCGACGGCGGCGCGGACGTGATCTTCCTCCCCCACCGAGACGCCCCCCGAGGTGACGATCAGGTCGTGGGACGCGGCGGCGGCCGCGATCCGATCGCGCACCTCTCCCGGTGCGTCGCGCAGGATGCCAAGGTCGGCGGGCGCGGCGCCGAGCCGCCGCAGGAGCGCGGCGAGCATCGGCCGGTTGGCATCGTAGATGCCGGCCGGCCCCAGCGGCTCGCCCGGCGGGGTCAGCTCGTCGCCGGTGGAGAACAGCGCCACCTTCAGGGGGACGCGCAGGGACAGGGCGGCGAGGCCGAGGGAAGCGGCGAGCGCCAGATGCCGGGGCCCGAGCCGGGTTCCGGCCGGGAGCGCGCGGTGGCCGCGGGCCACGTCCTCGCCGGCCCGGCGGCGGTTGGCGCCCGGGACGAGGCCCTCCGGCAGCAGCACGGCCGCGCCAACGAGCCGCACGTCCTCCTGCATGGCCACGGTATCGGTGCCCGGGGGCATCGGCGCCCCGGTGAAGATCCGCACCGCGACGCCCGGTCCGGCCTCGACGGTGGCATGCCCCGCCGGCACGCGGCCGCCGAGAAGCAGGCGGGTCTCGCCCGCCGGTGCGAGATCAGCGGACCGGAGGGCGTAGCCGTCCACCGCGGCGTTGTCGAAGGGCGGCAGGTCGAGGGGCGCGATCAGATCCTCCGCGAGAACGCGGCCGTCCGCGCCGCCGAGCGGCGCGGTCTCGAGGCCGGCGAGCACCGGCAGGCGGTCCCGGATCAGCGCCACCGCGTCGGCGACCCGCAGCGGCGCGGGCGCCGCGTCGAAGCAGTCGGGACTCAGGCGACCCATGGCGGCACGGGATCGGGCGGGGGCAGGCGGGTCGGCACGGGCGGCCTCGCGGGCTGGGGTGTGCCGGCTTGCGGCATCGAACTCGCGCGATCAAGTCCCGAGCCGTGGCCCCGGCGGACCCGATCCTCTACGATCCCGGCCGCCCCGTTCGTGCCCGCCGTGTTCCCGCCTGCCATGTCGACCCCCGACGAACTCCCGTGCCAGCGCCACCTGTTCGAGGTGCCGGCCGATGTCAGCTATCTCGATGCGGCGGCGTGGTCGCCCCTGCCGCGGGCCGTCCGCGCCGCCGGGGAGGCCGGGCTCCTGGCCAAGAGCCGCCCCTGGGACCATCCGCGGGCGGCGATTCCCGCCTGGGTCGAGCGGGCCCGCGCCGCGGCGGCCGGGCTGATCGGCGCCGGACCGGACGATGTCGCGATCGTCGGGGCGGTCAGCCACGCCCTGGCTGTGGCCGCGCACAACCTCGCGTCCGTCCGGGGCGGGCGCCTGTTGCGGGTGGCCGACGAGTTCCCCTCCCTGCGCTTCGCCTTCGACCGCCTGGCCGCCGCGCGGGGCCTTACCGTGGAGGAGGTCGCGCGCCCCCCGGACGGGGACTGGACCGCCGCGCTCCTGGCCGCGATCGAACGCCCGGGGGCAAAGCCGCTCGCCCTGGCCACCCTGACTCCGCTGCACTGGACCGACGGCAGCCTGATCGACCTCGACCGTCTCGCCCCTGCGGTCCATGCGACCGGCGCCGCCCTGGTGATCGACGCGACGCAGGCGGTGGGCGCCATGCCGGTGGACGTGGCCCGCTGGCGGCCCGACTTCCTGGCCTTCCCGACCTACAAATGGGCGCTCGGACCCTACGGTCTCGCCTTCCTCTATGCCGCGCCCCGCCGGCAGGACGGATCGGCGCTCGACGAGCATGTCGGCAACCGCCCGCCGGCCGTCGGGGCCCGCCGCTACGACCGGGGCGAGCTGAACGATCCCGTGGCGCTGCCCATGGCGGCGACCGGGCTGGAACTGATCGCCGGCTGGGGCGTGCCGGGGGTCACCGCCCGCCTGCGCGGGCTGACGGACCGGCTCGCGGACGCGATGAGTGCGCTCGGGCTCCCGGTCGCGCCCCGGCACCTGCGTGCGCCCCACATCCTCGGAGTGCGGCCGCGAGGCGGGCTTCCCGCCGGGCTCACGGAGAGTCTGCGCCGGAGCGGCGTCTTCGCCAGCGAGCGCTCCGGGGCGCTGCGGCTCAGCCCGCATGTCTGGGTGGACGGCGCGGATCTTGCCCGCTGCGTCGCGGCCCTGCGGACCCTCCTGGCCGGCCGGGGCCTGGACGGCGCGGACGATCATGGGCGCTCGAGCATCATCCCGAACGGTGGCCGCCGGCGTTCGGAATAAGATGCTGTGGACTCAAAGAGCGACAGCATCGCGCCCGGTTCGATGCCCGGCACGATCCCGTAGGCCGATCTCCCTGGGGCGGGACGGGACTGGCGGTACCGATGCCGCGTCCCGGTGACATCCTCCGGCCGGCCCGAGCGCTCCGCGCCCTGCTCTCGGGACGCTATGCCGTCATCCTCTCCGGCGAGCTGACCCAGAGCCTGTTCCACTTCGTGCTCAACATCCTGCTCGTGCGCGAACTCGGCGCGCACGATTACGGGCTGTTCGCCATCGTGTTCACCGTGGGCGCCGTCGGGATCACCTACATCCGTGCGCTGGTGGCCGTCCCGGCGACGCTCCACCTCGCCCGGAGCCTCGGCCGTCCGGCGGCACGGGGCTACGACGTGATGTTCGGTTCCGGCGCCATCCTG
Organism: uncultured Methylobacterium sp.; assembly: GCA_964242725.1. GTDB lineage: Bacteria > Pseudomonadota > Alphaproteobacteria > Rhizobiales > Beijerinckiaceae > Methylobacterium. Next base: position 12,603 of record CAXTCV010000041.1, on the reverse strand, counting down.
GTCTCCGGCCTGCTGGCGGTGGGCGTCGGCGTCGCCCTCGTGCCAGTGATCGGCTTCGGCGCCCTGGCGGCCGGGGCCTTCGTGGGCCTCTACGCCTACCGCAGCTACCTGCGGATCGTGCTCCTGGCCCGCGGCCGTCCGCGGATCGCCGGCCTCAGCGACCTCGTCTACGCCGTCTGCGGCGGCCTGCTCGTGGCGCGCGGGCTCGACGGCGTGGGCGCGGCGCTCCTCGACCGCGCCTTCGCGGCGATCGCCCTGGCGCACGCCCTCGCCATCGCGGCGGCCTACGCGGCGCTGCGCGAGCGCCTGCGGATCGCGCTCCACGCCCGGGCCCGGGCGCGCTACCGGGCGATCTGGAAGACCCTGGCCTGGTCGCTGGCCGGGGTCACCGGCCTCACCGTGCAGGGCCAGGGCCTGACCCTGCTGTTCGCCCTGCTCGCCGGTCCGGCCGCCTACGCGCCGATCGCCGCGACGCTCGTCCTCTACGCGCCTCTGCGCATCCCGACGATGGCGCTGATGAACATGGTGCTGCCGGAGATCACCCGGCTGCTGGCGTCCGGGCAGGTCGCGGCCGCCCGGCGCATCGTCGTGCGCGGGGCGGCGCTGCTCGGCGGCGCCTGCCTCGCCTACGGTGCGGCGATGGCGGCGCTCCTTCCGGCCGTCGAGGGGGTCCTGTTCAAGGGGCGCTTCGCCGGCGAGCCGATGGGCTGGATCGGGCTCGGCGTCTGGGCGGTGGTGACGGTCTCGCTGCTCTACGCGATCCCGCGCGCCTATCTGGAGGCGTCGGCGGCCTTCCGGAGCATCACCGCCGGGGCGGTGGCGAGCGCCGCCCTGGGTTTCGCCCTCATGGTCCCGGCCCTGCTGTTCCTGCCGGCCGCGACCGCGCTCGTCGGCCTGCTCGCCTCCGAGGTCGCCACGCTGGCGTGGTCGCTCGGCGCAGTCCGGACCCTCGCGCGGGGGCCGCGCTTCTCCGCCTCCGCCGCCGGCGCGACCTGAGAGCGCGCTTGCGCAACCGTCAGGCCGCGGCCTCCGCGGCGGGATTCCCGCTGTCCGGCCGCCCGGGCCGGCCGAACCGGCGCCGCAGGGCGTGCCGCGTCCGGTCCACGAGATGCGCCGCGGCGCCCTGGGGCGTGCGCGCGCCCATCATCGAGGCCAGGGTCAGGGTCTGCGTGCCGAAGCGGCCCTTGAAGCCCTCGTCGCCGCACAGGAAATCGACCGTCTGGAGCCCCCGGTCGATCGACCACATGATGTAGTCCATCATCAGCACCATGCCGGGCGAGGCGCGCTCGGCGGCCGGATCGTAGGTGGTGACGAAGGCCATCATCGTGCCGCGTTGCACGAAGTTGAGCGAGATCGCCACGACGTCGCCGCCGCATTCCAGCACGAAGGCGTGCAGGAGCCCCGTCTCGGCCAGCACCTGCACCATGGCGGGGAGGGCCCGGGAGCCCGCGTCGTAGAAGGCCGTCGACGCCAGGCCGTGGGTCTCGAGCCAGGCCCGCTTGAAGGTGGTCAGCCGGTCGAGCACCGGGGCGAGGGGTTCGTCGGGTCCGAGCAGGCGGAAGGCGAGCGGCCCCCGTTCGCCGAGGAATTTCTGGCCGCGGCGGTAGTTCTGCCGGGTCTTCTTCGATTGCGCGTCGAACCACGCCCGGCCGGTCGTCCAGGGGCCGCGCACCCGCCAGTTCGCCTCGTCACGGTGGTTCAGGTGCAGCCGCACCCCGCCGCCGCCCGGTTCGAGCAGCGTCCGCGCCGCGGCGTCCGGCAGGAGCCGGTTCAGGTAGGCGAGGTCGAAGCCGCCGGCCCGTCCGGCCGCGCGCCACATGCGCCGGACCAGGTCGTGACCCGTTTCGGGGGCGAGCAGCGCGTCGCCGAAATCCGAGCAGTCCTTGGCGGCCCATTCGAGGACCCGGAACCCCTTCCGGCGCATCGTGGCCAGCGGCAGCACGCCGACGAGGTCGCCGCCGCGCCAGGCCAGGACGATGTGGAGCGTCCGGCGCTCCCGGTCGGGCGCGCTCGCCCACCAGGCGGAGATCCAGGCATGGCTCTGGAACACCAGGGCGCCGCTGCGCGCCCACAGCTCCGTCCAGGCGGCCCCGACCTCGGCGAGCCGCCCGGCCGTGCGGACCGTCTCGAAGCGCTCCGTCGCCATGGTCACGCGCCCGGCCGGGCGGGCGCGCCGCGCAGGCGCCGCACCTGTCGGGCGATCCGCCGGCCCATCTTCCGCAACGGCAGCAGGTAGAGCCCGGACAGGGACTGATAATCGGCCACGTCCCGGTCGACGAGCCCGAACTTGAAGTCCTCGTCGGGGTGCGGGACGTACAGGGTCCCGAACAGGCGGTCCCAGAAGGAGAACAGCAGGCCGAAGTTCTTGTCGTAGTGCTGCGGCGCTGTGGAGTGATGGAGCTGGTGCCAGTGCGGGCACAGGATCACGGAATTGAGCGGCCCGAACGAGATCTTGAAATGCGTGTGCCGGACGAAGTCCATCATCAGGATGTTGCGCATGATGTAGACGTTGATCCCGAACACGGTCAGCTCGACCGGGTCGAGGGCGACGAGGCTCCAGAGCCCGAAGCAGATCCCCGGAATCACGCCGTCCCAGGCGCGATTCATCAGCTCGTCGAGGGGATGGACCCGGTCCTTGGTGATCCCGACCATCACCTCGGCCGAGTGGTGGACCTTGTGGAGCTCCCACAGGAACGGGTAGCGGTGCTGGGCCGTGTGGTAGAGGTAGTAGGACAGGTCGTAGGCGAGCAGCATCGTGGCGGTGAACACCACCACGGTCACCGGCCCGGGCTCGCCGAGGATCGGCTGATCGATCCTGAAGATCCCGCCCAGCACCCGGTTGGTGGCGTAGCCGACCGCGACCACGAAGGTCACCCCCGCGGGGATCAACAGGAACGGCATGATCGCCTTGCGGGTGACGTAGAACAGCAGATCCGCCCGCGCGGACGGGTGCGTCATGACCTCCCGTGGGAGCGCGAACTCGAAGAACGCCGCCAGGGAGTATCGCTCCGCCGTGCGCAGATAGGCGATCAGCGCGCAGCCCAGCGCGGTCGCGAACAGCAGGCCGGCGGCGAGCAGATTCTCGCCGGAGACCTTCGCGACGATCCGCTGAATGAAGTCGACGACATCCATCTCTACGCGTTCCCTTCGCCGGACCGGGCTCGATCCCCACCCGGCCGATTCACGGGCGACCGAACCGGGGGCGGTCTCGGAAGCCGGCGCGAGCTGCACGCCGCAGCCGGCGGACTATTTTGCCGCTTGAACCGTCTGCCGGATATTGGTTTCGATTGCGGATCAATGTGTCGCCACCATGCAATATATGCCGATTTCGTTCGAGCTCGGAGATGATGCCACCGCGCGGATCCCATTACTGTGCCGAGGAGGTCGGCGGGTGAGCCGTCCGCGACCGCCGCAGGGTCGCCCGGACCATGGCGTCGATGCCCTCCGCCGCGGAGGCCTCGGAGAACAAAGCCTCGTAGCGCGCCCGCGCGGCCCGGCCGAAACTCCGCCACGCCGCCGGATCGGCGATCAGGGCCGCCAGGGTGTCGGCGATCGGCTCCGGCCCGCCGGGCGGTACGACCCAGCCGGTCCGCCCATGTTCCACGACCTCCGGGAGTCCCCCAACCGCCGTGACCAGCGGCGGCACGCCATACGCCATGGCCTCGATCGCCACCCGGCCGAGGGATTCGGGCCGCTGCGACGGCATGGTCACCACGTCGGCCCAGCGATAGAGCGCCGACGGATCGGCCACGAAGGGCTCGAGACTCACGTGGTCCGACAGGCCGGCCGTGGCGATCCGCTCCGCGAGGGCGCGTTCCCGCGCCGTGTCCTCGAAGGCGCTGCCGACGATGCGCAGGTCGATCCGCCGGCGCACCGCCGCCGGGAGCGCGGCCACCGCCTCGATCAGAACGTCCTGCCCCTTGATCCGGCTGATGCGCCCGAGCATCAGCACCCGGAGCGGCCGGCTGCCGTCGTAGCCGCCCCGATTCGCCGCCTTCGGCCCGGCGATGCCGTTGTAGACCACCCGGGCGGCGGTGCCTGCCGGCAGCGCGTAGGCCGCGGCGGTGGCGTGCGAATTGAACACCACGTCGGCACCGCTCCAGCGGATCAGCCCGCGCAGGACCGTCAGGACGGCCCCCTCGGGGATCTCGTGGACGTGGACGATGCTGCGCCCGGGCCGCAGACGCGCGGCGAGCAGGTAGTCGGCCACCACGGTGGTGTTGATGTAGACGAGGTCGCTCGTGCGGATGCGCCGGAGCGCCCGCAGGACCGCGACCGGCAGGGCCATCAGATCGACGGTGAGGCGCCGCGCCAGATCCTTCCGCCGGAGGATCCACAGGGGTTCGATCACGACGCGGCTGGCCACGGGTGCCAGCGCCGCCACGATCGGGCCGTGCCGGGGCAGGACCACGTCGATCCGCGCGGTCGGATAGGCGGCGCGGAGGGTGCGGACGGTCTCGATGAAGCAGCGGTCGGATCCGTAGAGCTCGAATCCCTGATGCACGCACGCGATGCGCAGCGTCGGTCTCGCCCCCGGTCGGGACGCGGCTGGAACGGCGCCTCTGGGATCGGGCGCTGCACAAGTCGCGCGCAATAACGGATCCTCTATCATAGGATTGAAAATCGCATATTTTAGCAAACCAGGGTTGAAATTCTCGCTGCCCGCTTGGACGCTGCACCATTTTACAATATGGGCGGTGAATTGGGAAGGAGAGACGATGCCTGACCCTGTACCCGCGGTGCTTATTCTCGGAACACGGGGGATCCCGGCCGCGCATGGCGGGTTCGAGACTTTCGCGGAACGGTTAGCCCGCTATCTGGTCGCCCGCGGATGGCGCGTCGGCGTGTATTGCCAGCGGGAAGTCGAGCGGGTGTCTGCGCGGGTGTCGTCGCGGATCTGGGACGGGATCGAGCTGATCACCGTGGAGGTCGGCCTCAGCGGACCGGCCGCGACGCTCGCCTTCGACGCGATCTGCGCGCACGACGCCGCGGCACGGGGCGGCGTCTGCCTCGTGCTCGGCTACAACGGCGCGGTGTTCCTGCCCTACCTGCGCGCCCGCGGCGGCCGGATCCTCACCAACATGGACGGCATCGAGTGGCGCCGCCCGAAATGGTCGCTGGCCGTCCGGGCCTTCTTCTACGTCAGCGAATGGATCGCCGCCTGGTCCTCGCAGCGGCTCGTCGCCGATCACCCGGCCATCGCAGACCACCTCGCCGGGCGGCGTCCGCGCCGCGCCATCGCGACGATTCCCTACGGGGGCGACCCGCCGCCCACGGATACGGGACCGCCGCCGCTGGGGCTGGAGGCCGGCCGCTATCTGGTCTCGATCGCGCGCATCGAGCCGGACAACAACATCCTCACGATGGTCGCGGCGTTCTCGCGCCGGCCCCGGGGGGTGCGGCTCGTGGTGCTCGGCACCATGCGGGTCGACAACCCGTATCATCGCGCCGTCGAGGATTCCGCCTCCCCCGAGGTGCTGTTCCCCGGGGCCATCTACGAGCCCGATCAGGTCCAGGCCCTGCGGGTGCATGCGCTGGCCTATCTCCACGGCCATACGGTGGGGGGTACCAACCCGTCGCTGGTGGAGGCCCTGTGGGCCGGCAACGCGGTGATCGCCCACGACAATCCCTTCAACCGGGGGACCGCCGGCGACGGGCCGTTCTACTTCACGGACGGCGAATCCTGCGCCGCCGCGATCGAGCGGGTGCTGTCCGATGCGGAGGCCGTCGGCCGCGCCCGTGCGGCGGCGCGGCGGCGCGCCGAGCGCTTCCATTGGGACGACGTGCTGGTGGCCTACGAGGACCAAGTGCGGCGGGTCGGCGGTTATCCCCCGCTGGCGCCGGCCGTGGCGCCAGACCTCGGATTCGGCGCCACGGCGGGGACGGGATGGTGAGGACCAGCCGCCGGGCGTTGCTCGCGGGCGGCCTCGCCACCGCGGGGGCGGGGATGCTCCCGGCCGCCGCCGCGGAGCCGATGCCGCTGCGCCGGGGCATCGCGCTGTGGCCCTGGTTCTCCCTCACCACCGAGTTCCCGGCGCCCCGGACGGACTACGCCTGGCCGCCGTTCCAGGCGGACCGCCCCGTGCCGAGCCGGGCCGACCTGCACTGCCTCGCGGCCTTCGGCTTCGATTTCGCCCGCCTGCCCCTCGATCCCGGACCCTTCGTGGCGTTCACGGGGGCTCGTCGGGCCGAACTGTTCGGCAGCCTGTCGGCGGCGATCGACGCTCTGCTGGCGGCCGGCTTACGCGTCCTGGTCAACGTCCAGGCCAATGCCGCGACCCACCACTATACCCCGGAGGCCTTCTACGGCACCGACCGGGCGCCGCTGTTCCCCGCCTACCGGGACCTCGTCGTCGAACTGGCCCGCCAGTGTACGCGGAAGGGCGTCGACCGGGTGGCGCTGGAGCCGGTCAACGAGCCGCCCCAGGCCTGCGGCGCCGTCGCGTGGGGCCGCGTCCAGGACGGGCTGCTGGCCGCGGCCAGGGCGGCGGCGCCGTCGTTGACGCTGGTGGCGACGGGGTCCTGCGGCAGCCTCGTCGGCGGCCTGACGGCCCTCGACCCGGGCCCGCTCGCGCGGTTCGCGCCGCTGGCCTACACCTTCCACTTCTACGAGCCGTATCTGTTCTCCCACCAGGGGGCGACGTGGCTCACCGAGGAGCCGTTCTATCGCTGGCTCAACGCCGTGCCCTGGCCGGGCACCCGGGATCGCCTTCCGGAGACGCTCGCGGCGGTGCGGGCGCGCATGGATGCCGACCGGGCGGTCCCGCCGGCCGAGAAGGCCCGCGACCTGTCGGTGATCGCGGCCAAGCTGCGCGACTATGGCGAGGCCGCGCCCGGACCCGCCTTCCTCGCCGCCGCCCTGGATCCGGTCTCGACCTGGGCCGAGCTCTACGGGATCCCGCCCCGGGCGGTGCTGATGGGCGAGTTCGGGGCCCTGCGCACCGATGCGCGCTACACGGCCGCGCGGGCCGCCGACCGGGCCGCCTATATCCGCGACGTGCGGCTGGCGGCGGAACGGGCGGGCTTCGGGTGGTCGTTCTGGAACCTGTTCGACGGCCTCGGCCTGATGGATGACGCCCATGTCGCCGAGCCCGCCCTTCTGGCCGCGCTGGGGCTCCGGGCGCCGCCTTAGGGCATCGGTCCGGAGGGGTGGCCGGCCTTCGGACCGATGCCCTATGGCGGCGTCCGGCTCAGGCCGGCTGCCGGACCCCGCCCCGGCGGGTACAGGACGATCAGCATCAGGGCGAACTTGGCCAGCAGCGTGGTCTTGCCGGCCAGCCCCTCGAAGGTGTTGACCAGGATCACGAAGCTGAGGATCGGCAGCCAGACCCCGCGCCGGCAGGCGCGCGCGATCTCCGCGAGGTAGAGACCCACCGCCGCCACGAGGAGCGTCGTCATCAGGATCCCGTGGTAGAGGACGTCCGAGAGGATCGAGTTCTCGATCCCCCATTCCAGGCCGTAGATCCGCCGCAGGGTGGTGACCTGGGCGAGATCGGGACCCAGTAGCAGGTCCCGGAACGGGATCGCGTCGAACACCGCCAGCATGTCGACCCGGGCCTTCGCGCTGCCGCCATCGGAGACGAAGCGGCTCAGCAGGGTGTCGAAGAAGCCGATGGCGGCCAGCAAAGCCAGGGCGACCGGCACCAGCGTCAGCGCGAAGCAGGCGCAGGCCGCGCCGATCAGCGGGATCCGGCCGCCGCGCAGGAGGCCGGCGAGGGCGAACAGCCCGACGCCGCCGCCGAGGACGAGCGTGGTCACGGTGGCGGAGCGGCCGCCGAACGTGACGAGCGCCACCAGCTGCAGGGCGATCATCCCGGCGCGCAGGGCCGGCCCGAGCCGGCCGCCGCCCGTGGCCAGGGCCAGGATGTAGCAGGCGGTGAGGGTCGCGTTGCCGAGCGGGTGGCCCTGGAGCGCCGCCGAGCGGGTATCGGTCTCGAAGGCCATGCCGTCCATGCGGAACGGGAAGAGGCGCTGCCCGCTGGCGAACTCGAACAGGCCGAGGAGCGCGTTGGCCAGCATGACCAGATGGAAGACGGTCTCCAGCCGTGCCAGGGTCGCGGCATCCCGGTCCATGAGCAGGATCGGCACGAGTCCCGCCAGCACGAAGGTGTCGATCGAGCCGGCGAGGCCGGTCCCGCCCCGGGCCGCGATCAGGGCGAGGAGGAGCACGCCGCACGCGGCCACCAGCACGCTGGCGGGCCGGCGGTTCAGGGCCTGCGCCACCGGGATCACCGGGTTGCCGGCGCGCAGCAGCGTCCACCCGGCCAGGGCGACCGCCAGGTATGTCGCCGGGTGGATCTTCGACGTGGCCGAGCCGCTGAGCCCGTCGTAATTGAGCCCCAGCGCCCAGAGCAGGCCCCCGGAGACTCCGACAAGGATCACCGCCCAGACGACGAACACGAGGGATTCGGCCCGCGCGACCACGCCTGCCGGACCGGTCCGTGCCGGTGCGCCGCCGCGCGCCGCGCCGGCCGCGGGGCGGGCGGTCCTCACGCCCGGCGCCGGTCCAGGAGCAGGGAGCCCGAGATCGGCCGGCCGAGCGCTTCGGAGGTGTCGACGAGGTCGATCAGGTCGCGCTGCCGCGTCGCGCCGTTGCAGGCGACCACCAGGACCCTGTCGGCCGCGGTCGCCAGGGGGCCGAGCCGCAGATTCTCGCTGAGCACGCCGCCGTCCACGATCACCAGTTCGAACCGGGCCTTCACGCCGGCGACGAACCGCTCGATGTTCTCCGGCGTGAGCGCGTCGCGCGCCGGCTTGCGGGTATCGCCGAGGCCGATCCGGCGCGCGCCGGTCTTCGGGTCGGTCTGCGTCACGGCGTTGAGGCTCTGCTCGCCGCGGAGCACGTCGAGGAGGCCGCCCGCGCCCGATCCGTCGGCGCGGAGATCCGCATCCACCAGCAGGACCCGGTCGCCGCGCCCCACCGCCACCGCGGCGAGCAGCCCGATCACGGCCCGGCGCTGCACCTCGTCCGCCTCGCCCGAGGTCACGAGCAGAACCAGGGAGCGCCCGCGGCTGCCGGCGGTCGCGGCGAGCTGGTCCAGGGTGACGCCGGCCGCCGCCGCGTTGGCGCCCCGGGGCCGCAGGCCCGGCAGCACCGCCACCACCGGCGCGTTCGAGAGCCGTTCGAGCTGACGTGGCGACAGCACCGTCGGCGCGAGGCATTCCCGGATCAGCGCGACGCCGGCGCCGAGGCCCAGGCCGCCGAACAGGGCCGCCACGACCAGGATCAGCCGCGGCGGCCAGCTCGGATCCTCCGGCGGCCGGGCCGCCGTGATGATCCGTGCGTTCGAGCTGTCGATGCTGGTCTGTTCCTTGATCTCCCGGGCCCGCACCAGGAAGCCGTTGTAGACCGAGCGCGCCGCCTCGACCTCCCGCTCCAGCTCGCGGAGCTGCACCGTCGACTGGGCGGTCACCGCCGCCTGCCGCTGGAGCCGCTCCAGCTCGGCGGCGAGCGTCCGCTCGTTGGACTGGGCGCGCTGATATTCGGTCTCGGCGGCGCCCGCGATCCGGTTCAGCTCGGCGTCGATCAGCCGGCGGACATCCTGCATCTGGGTGCGCACGGCGGCGATGAAGGGGTGGCGCTCGCCGAGATTCGTCCGCAGATCCGCCTCCCGGGCGGCGAGCTCGGCGTACTGGCCGCGCAGGCGGTCGATGGCCGCGGACTGGACCGCCTCCGGCATCGCGCCGGACCCGACCGCACGGCCGCGGGCGTCCCGGATCCCCTGCAGCCGCGCCTTCGCCTCGGCGGCCCGGGCGCGGGCCGCCACCAGCCGGGTGTTCAGGTCCGTGAGCTGCTGCTCGTTCACGAGCCGGCCGCTGGCGGTGATCAGGCCGTTGCGGGCCTTGTAGTCCTCGAGCTGCCTGTCGGCGGCGTTCACCGCATCGCGCAGCGCATCGAGCCGGCCCCGCAGATCGCCCGCGCCGCGCCGCGCGGCCGCGGCCCGCGCCTCGGTCTGGTCGGCGAGATAGGCGTTGGCGATGGCGTTGACGATGCGCGCCGAGAGGTCGGGGTCCACCGTGGTGACGACCACGTCGATCACGAACACCTTGTCGGCGCGCTTCACCGCGAGCCTGCGCCGGAGCTGGTCGAGGGCGCGGCCCAGCGCGTCGACCGGCCGCTCCGGCTTCGGCCCGGTCACCAGCCCCCGGAGGGTCGATACGGCGCGACCGAGCCAGCTGTCCCGGGGCACGCCGAAGCCGGGTTCGGTCTCGAGCCCGGTCTGGGCCACGGCGCGTCCCAGGACCGCATCGGACTCGATCACCTTCACCTGGCTCTCGACCTGCGCGATGCCGCCGTCCGGCGACAGCGCGCCCGGATTGACGTCGTTCGAGACGACCTGCCGGTCGCGCGGATCGATCAGGATCTGGGCCGTCGCCGTGTAGAGGGAGGGCGTGGTCGCGGCGTAGGCGAGGACCAGTAGCGCGAGCAGCAGGGCGGTCCCGAACACGAGGCGCTTGCGCCGCCACAGGATGCGCCACAGGTCGCCGAACTCGGCCGTCGTCTCCGGCCGGCCCGGCCAGGGCCGCTCGGGAAGCGCGGGCTGCACCGGTGCCAGCCAGGTCGCGACGGCCAGGTTAGGGTCGATCCGTGTCACGATCGGTCACCGTCGTCTCAATCCAGTCCAAACCCCTGCGGGCCGCATCCCTGTCTGCAAGCGTCGTGCGAGCCGATGGTATGCTGCAGACATTGAGATTGTCCCATCAAGACGTATCGATTACTGGAGTTCTGGTAAATACCGGGCGCAACTCCGGATATGAGCCGCCACGTTATCATTCCCGTTACGATTGGGAGTCTGACCTGAAGTCGGTCCGCCGATCAACGGATCAAGGTGCCGTACGGAGCGCGCCAGTCAATGCACGTGCGGGTTCGTCTCGATGGCACCAGGCCGCGCTGCTGGCATGTGAAACTGCTCCGGCGAATCGGCGCGACCCCCGGGATCGGTACGCTCAGCCTCGACGACGCGCCGGGACCCGGGACGTGGCCGCACGCGGCCGATCTGCTGTTCCGGCTCGAGGCGCTGGTCCACGGCGTGCGCCGGCTGGGTTCGGAGCCGATCCCGGGGGCGGACCTCGATCCTTGGCGGCAGGCCGCCCCGGGCCCCGATCTGGTGCTCGACCTATGCGGTGACGCCCCGTCCGGCCCGGGAACGTGGCAGGTCGCCTATGACGGCCGGCCCGGTGAAGACGCCTTGCTGGCGGCCCTCGTGGCGGATGCGGTGCCGCATCTCGCTTTGGTCGAGGATGGGGTGATCCGCGCCGCGGGGCGCCTCGGGGCCGACCGACCCGGGATCGTGCTGGCGAGCTTCGAGGACGCACTGGCCCGGACGGTGACGCTGATCGTCGCGGCCCTGCGCGACCGGATCGCGGGACGGACCGGTGCGGGCGCCGCGGGCGCCGGAGCGGTCGGCCACCGGGCGGGCCTGACGGTGCCGCGACTCGGCGCCCGCGCCGGACGCATGCTCGCCGGTGCCCTCGTCCACCGGCTGTACCACCTGTGCTACCATGCCCCGCACTGGCGCTGCGGCTGGCGCCGCCTCGCCGGGCCGGACCTGATCGAACTGAAGCGCCATCCCGGGACGGGCTGGACCGCGCTGCCAGATGACGGGCGGCGCTTCTACGCCGATCCCTTCCCGATCGCGGTCGCCGGGGCCACGCACCTCTTCGTCGAGGATTTTCCGCACGCGACCGGCAAGGCGATCATCTCGGCGGTCCGCTTCGGCCCGAACGGTCCGGACGGGGCCCCGGTGCCGGTCCTGGAAGAGGCGCATCACCTCTCCTATCCGTTCGTCTTCGAGCGGCAGGGCTCCGTCTGGATGGTCCCGGAGAGCTCCGCCGCCGGGACGGTCGACCTGTACCGCGCCACGCGCTTCCCCGGCGGCTGGGTCAAGGAGGCCACGCTCCTCTCGGGCGTGGTGGCGAGCGACGCGACCCTGGTCGAGCACGCCGGTCGCTGGTGGATCTTCGCCGCCGTTCGCGATGCCGACGTCGACGCCCCCGCCGGGTCGGGCTCTTTCCACGACGCGCTCCATCTCTGGTCCGCGCCGGATTTCCGCGGGCCCTACACGCCGCATCCGGCCAATCCCGTGCTGGTCGATCCCGCCCTGGCGCGCCCGGCCGGGCGGATCGTCGCCCGCGGCGGACACCTGATCCGCCCGATCCAGGATTGCGCCGAAGGTTACGGCCGTGCCCTCACGCTGGCGCGGATCGACCGCTTGGATTCGGACGGGTTCGCCCAGACCGTGATCGGCCGGATCGCGCCCGGCCCGGCCTGGCCCGGCAATCGGTTGCACACGCTGAACGCGGGCGGCGGCATCGAATGCATCGACGGATCCGGGCATGCCCCGCGGTTCCGGAGGATCACCGGCGCCTGAGGCTGCGGCCGCGCGATTTTCTCGGCCGGACAGCCCTGGCGGGAACGCCCCCGGACAGCTACATATCGTCGGCGGGGCTGCAGAGTTCGTCAGGAGCACTATCCCCGGGGCCTTATCGACTCCCTCGGGAGCTGTCCCTGGCCTCGTCCCTGGACTTGGTCAACACGGCGCCCACCTACGCTGTAGGTTTCCCGGGATCGATCCTCCAACGGCTCACGTGGCTCCGCACTCG
>CAXTCV010000040.1:0-23397 GCA_964242725.1 uncultured Methylobacterium sp. | reverse complement strand
CATCGCACGGCTCCCGAGCGGCATCGTCATTTCAGGCTGTCGAACCCGGCCGCGAAGCCCTTCATCGAGAGCGGGATGCCGACGCCTTCCTCGGGCGTCTGGAACACGATGAAGGTGGCCTGCGTGCCGCTCTTGAACTGTCGGACCAGCCCGTCATCCATCACCACCTCGGCTACGCAACCGGTGGTGAGGCAGCGGACGAAGCCGGCCCGGCCGATATCGGTCTGGTCGATCTTCAGGCCGAGGCCGGAGGGCAGGAGCACCCCCAAGGGTGCCACGACGCGCAGCAGGTAGCCGCGGTTGTCGGCCGTCTTCAATACGATGACCACCAGGGTCAGGTTCGGCCGGTCCTCGGCGGCGAGATACTGGACCAGGGCACATTGCTCGGCCTTCGCGCCGGCCGGCGTCTCGCAGCGCAGCTGCCAATCGTCGAAGGTCTTGCGCACCATGCCCTGGGCCATGGCGGGCCCCGCGGGGGCGAGCGCCGCCGCGACGAGGGCGAGGAAAACCGGCAGTGCGGCGCGCCGGACAGCGCGCCGGAAACGAACGAGCCTCGCGTGAAGCGGCACCACCGATCCCTTCGGAACGCTCCGGCCCGGACGGGCGGGAGCCGTACAATCGGGCGTGTTCGGACCATGGTCGGACCCGCGCTGTCAAGCGATGCGGGCCCTGTGTTGCGCGGCGGCGCTACCCGGCGAGCGGCTTACGGCCTAGATAAGTCGTCATCAGTCCTCAAGCGCCGGATCGTGACGTCGTGATGCGCCTGTTCGCCCTCTCGGCCGCCTGCTTGATGGCCGCCGTCACCCAGGCCGGGGCCCAGTCCCTGCCGGTCGGTGAGACCACCTATGTCGAGCGCTCGCTCAACCACACCGACACGCTGGTGATCGAACATCCGCCCGTGGCGGAGAACCCGTATGGCCGCCGCAACGGCCAGGCGGCGATCGCCGGCTACTGTCGGGAGGGCGGCCTGGTCCGCCGCCGCGACGCGTTCGGCAATCCGGTGATCCTCCGCCAGCGCGAGATCTGCGACGGCGTCGCCCCGCGCACCCTCAATCCTGGCGAAATCGAGCCGCGGCCGGCCTGGCCGGCCGACGCCGTCGCCGGCCAGCGCGTGCTGCGCGCCAAGGGCTGACCCGCCGCCGCACTCAGCCGTACCGGTGCAAGCCGGTGCCGTTGCGCTTGAGCCACGCCTCCGCGGCCTCCACGTTCGGGCACAGCTGCCCCAGCAGCGTCCAGAACCGGGGCGAGTGGTTCATCTCGCGCAGATGCGCCATCTCGTGGGCGACGAGGTAGTCGAGCACCATCGGGGGTGCCAGGATCAGGCGCCACGAGAAATTCAGCTCGCCCCGCGCGGTGCAGGATCCCCAGCGGCTGCGGGTATCGCGCAGGGTGATGCGGCCCGGCCGCTGGCCGAGCCGCGGCGCGTAGCGCTCGACCGCCGCGGCGAGGTCCCGCCGGGCCTCCCGGGCCAGGAAATCCCGGATCCGGCGGGCCACATGAGCGGGCTCGCAGGCCAGCGAGATCACCGGGCCGCCGGCGTCGAGCTCGACGCGCACCGCGCCGCCGCGCGTGTCGCGGAGCGTCACGCGGTGCGGCTCGCCGCGCAGCGGCAGGCGGGCGCCCGGCTCGAAGACCACGCGCTCGGGCAGACGGGCCAGCCGCGCGGCGATCCAGCCGGCGTGGCTCGACGCAAAACGCTGCGCGGTGTTGACGGCCGTCCGGCTCGGGAGCGTGATCACCACCTCACCGGTGGCGGCCGAGACCCGGAGGGTGATGCGGCGCGCGGTCGGGCGGCGCCGGAGCGCGATGCGCAGGCGCGCGCCCTCGTGCTGGACCTCGAGGTGTTCCGGATCGGGGCGACGCAGCAGCGCGAGGGGCATGCCGGACTTTTAGCGGGGCCTGGACCGGGGCTCCAGATGTCGGTCACGGGAATCGATGCGGCCCGGCCGAAACGGCAGGATCGGCGCAGGACACGATCCCGCGCGCGCCGTCTCAGCCGGCGAGGGCCCGGGTCCAGACCTCGGTCTCGGGAAGAACGAGGAGGGCGGCGGCCGCGAGGGCAATCCCGTAGGGAATCCCGGTCTTGGCGTCGTGCAGGTGCAGGGCGAAGGGCATGCGGGCGATGCGTTGGGGAAGCGGGTGCGTCCGCGCGAACAGAATTGCCAGGGTCAGGGCCCCGCCCAAGATCGACGCGACCAGGAGATAGTCGCCCAGACCATCGAAACCGAGCCACAGGGCCGTTGCGGCCGCCAGCTTGGCGTCGCCGCCGCCGATCACGCCGCAGGCAAACAGCGTGAAGGTGACCGCAAGGATCGCGGCCCCCGCGCCGAGGTGGGAGCCGACCTCGGTCCAGCTCATCGGACCGGTCAGGGCGAACAACACGAAACCCGCCACCAGGGCCAGCGAGATCCGGTTCGGGATCAGCATCGTCAGCAGGTCGCTCGCAGCCGCGTAGGCCATCAGGAACGGAAACAGCACGAGCAGGCCGAAGCCCGCGAGGCCGAGACCCACCATCTCAGAGCCTGCCACGCCTGCACCGACCATGACGGGGCCAACCTGCGTTGTCAGTTGCCGGAAAGGAGATTTGCGCGGGGCCGGGACCACCCGCCCGCCGGCGGCCGTCTGTGCTCCGCGCCGAGTCAGCGCCGGCCGGCCGAGAACGCCCCCGTCCGCTCACGCGCGACGGGGGTGTCCCGGACCTGCCGCAGATCATGATCGTCGGCGTTCGATCAGTTCAGGTTGCCGGAGATCTGAGTGAACTTGTTGGTCAGGTTGGTACCGACGGTCTTCAGCGCGGCGATGATGGCGACCGCGATCAGGGCCGCGATCATGCCGTACTCGATGGCGGTGGCTCCGGACTCGTCGGAGGTGAAACGCGCGAACAGGCTCTTCATGAGGGGCGATCCTTCGATCAACACGGTGCGACGGAAACTTGAACGATGACCGACGAAGAATTTTCAGGTCTCGATCGGCGGCTTCCAGAGACTGCCAATTACGCCTTGAAAATCGGTTAAATCGGAATTTGATCGCACCATCGGCTCTTACCATTGCAAGCGTGGTGAAGGTTCGGTTTCGGCGACGCCCCGCAAATCGGCCGACGCAGTCCGGTTTCACCACGCGGGTTTGCTTAGCGCTTCCTTCACCGGTGCGGCGTATCCCCGACCTGAAGGGCGCAGTCCCGTCCTCCGCCCGCCTCCATTCGAGCACGTCCGATGCGCCGCACCCTGTCGAATGCGGGCCGAGCCGGCCTCCTTCTCCTGATGACGGGCGTCGCGGCGGCCGGGCAGTCCGAGCCGCTGCCGGTGGTGACCGTGCTGGTGGACAACGCCAAGGTCATCCGCCTGCCCGAGAAGACCGCGACCGTCATCGTCGGAAATCCGATCATCGCGGAGGTCACCCCGCAGAAGAACGGCGTGCTCGTGCTCACCGGGAAGAGCTTCGGCTCGACCAACCTTATCGCCCTGGACAATGCGGGCGGAATGATCGCCGAGACGATGATCCGGGTCGAGGCGTCGCGGGATTCGACCATCACGGTCCAGCGCGGCCTGGATCGGGAATCGCTGTCCTGCACGCCGAACTGCCAGCCGGCGGTCCAGCTCGGCGACTCGGCGAGCTATTTCGGGGCGACCAGCGGCCAGGCGGACGCGCGGCGCAAGCTCGCCACGAGTGGTGGCGGGGCGGTGCCGGCGGCCGATCACTAGAGAATCTGCCGATGGGTGGTCGCCGGCTTTCGGCCCTCGACGAGACCTCTCAAAAAGCGAACGCCGAAATCCCCGAACGACAGCGCGCGGTTCCTGAGTCAGGATCTCCCGACGCGTCGCCGGTACCGCACGGACCCGGCGGGCAAGCCGCTGGGGAGAGATTCGGGCCGATGACCGCCATCGCACACAATCCGCCGCCGCCCTCCGTCGATCCCGACCTGCTCGCCGCGTTCCGGGATGTCGCGACGGCGACGATCAGCGACTGCCTCGACCGGATGCCGGTCCTGGCGGGCCTGCGCGCGTTCCATCGCGGCGGCCGGCTGATCGGCACCGCCTTCACGGTCCGGGTCCGGGCGGGGGACAACCTCGCCATCCATCAGGCGCTGGAGGCGGCCCGCCGCGGCGACGTGATCGTGGTCGATGGCGGCGGCGATACGAGCCGCGCCCTCGTCGGCGACGTCATGAAGGCGATCGCCGAGAGCCGGGGCGTCGCGGGCTTCGTGATCGACGGTGCCGTAAGAGACACCGACGCCTTCGCGGCGTCCGATTTCCCCTGTTACGCCCGTGCCGCGACCCCGCGCGGTCCGTTCAAGACGGGCCCCGGCGCGACCAACCTGCCGGTCTGCATCGGCGGCTGGACGGTGAACCCGGGCGACGTGGTGGTGGGCGACGCGGACGGCGTCGTGACCTTCCCGCCCGGGATCGCGCCGACGCTGCGCGAGGCCGTGCGTGCGCAGGCCGACCGGGAGGCTGAGGTTCTCGCGCTGATCCGGGAAGGCCGCTACGACGGACGCTACGCCCGGCCCGCTTAGGACCAAGGCGCCGCCGGCGATACGGTGGCGGAGGCCAGCGAAGGAGAGCCCGCCATGCGCATCGTCGACGTCCGCGAGGTCACCAAGCCGATCGCCTCGCCGATCCGCAACGCCTATATCGACTTCTCGAAGATGACCACGAGCCTCGTGGCGGTGGTCACCGACGTCGTCCGGGACGGGCGCCGGGTCGTCGGCTACGGCTTCAACTCCAACGGACGCTACGGCCAGGGCGGCCTGATCCGCGAGCGGTTCCGCGACCGGATCCTGGAGGCCGATCCCGCGAGCCTGCTCACTGAGGGCGGCGACACCCTGGATCCGCACCGGATCTGGGCCGCCATGATGCGCAACGAGAAGCCCGGCGGCCACGGCGAACGCTCGGTGGCGGTGGGCACCCTCGACATGGCGATCTGGGATGCCGCCGCCAAGATCGCCGGCAAGCCCTTGTTCCGGATGCTGGCCGAACGGACCGGGAAGCATGCGGACCCGCGGGTCTTCGTCTACGCGGCGGGCGGCTATTACTACCCCGGCAAGGACGATTCCGCCCTGCGGGCCGAGATGCGCGGCTATCTCGACCGCGGCTACACGGTGGTGAAGATGAAGATCGGCGGCGCCCCGATCGACGAGGACCGGCGCCGCATCGAGGCGGTGCTCGCCGAGATCGACGGACGGGGCCGCCTCGCGGTGGACGCCAATGGCCGGTTCGATCTCGAGACCGCCATCGCCTATGCGCGGATGCTGCGGGAGTATCCGCTGTTCTGGTACGAGGAGGCGGGCGACCCGCTCGACTACGCTCTCCAGGCGGCGCTGGCACCCTATTATCCCGGGCCGATGGCCACCGGCGAGAACCTGTTCTCGCACCAGGATGCGCGCAACCTCCTGCGCTACGGCGCCATGCGGCCCGACCGCGACTGGCTGCAATTCGACTGCGCCCTATCGTACGGGCTGGTTGAGTACCTGCGCACCCTGGACGTGCTCGCCGAGTTCGGCTGGGCGCCGTCCCGCTGCATCCCGCACGGGGGACACCAGATGTCGCTCAACATCGCGGCCGGCCTCGGGCTCGGCGGCAACGAGAGCTATCCGGACCTGTTCCAGCCCTACGGCGGCTTCCCGGACGGCGTGCGGGTCGAGGACGGCTACATCACCATGCCGGACTTGCCGGGCATCGGCTTCGAGGGCAAGGCGGATCTGATCGCGGTGATGCGGGATCTCGCGGCGTAGCGCCCCCGCGGAACCGGCATGGCCTTGCGGCGCGCGCCGCCGCGTTGGACGATGGCGCCATGGAATCCGAATCCCTCACCTACGCCGTCGGCGACATCCACGGCTGCGCGGCCCTCCTCGATACCCTTCTGGAGCGGATCGCCGACCATGCCGGCGACCGGGCGCACCGGCTCGTCTTCCTGGGCGACTATATCGACCGGGGGCCCGACAGCGCCGCGGTCCTGCACACCCTCGGCCGCCTCAACTGGGCCGAGCCGGAGCGCGTCACCTGCCTGATGGGCAATCACGAGCGCATGTTGCTCGACGCCCTTCACACACCGCAAGCGGCCGAGCGCTGGCTCAGCAACGGCGGCGACGCGACGCTCGAGTCGTTCAACGCCCGCGAGGTCGGCGATCTTCCCCGCGACACCCTCGACTGGATCGAGGCCCTGCCGACCCTGCATGCGGACGACGCGCGCTGGTACGTCCATGCCGGCTTTCGGCCGGGCGCCCCGATTCCGGATCCGGACGATCACAACCGCCTGTGGATCCGCGAACCGTTCCTGGAGGGCGACCACGATTTCGGCCGGCACGTGGTCCACGGCCACACGCCGCAGCGGACCGGGCGGCCGGAGCGGCGCCAGTTCCGCACCAACCTCGACACCGCGGCGGTCTACGGCGGCGCGCTGACGGCCGGGGTGTTCTCCGAAGCCCAGGGACCGGCGCTGGCGTTCCTGCAGGTCCGGGCGTCAAGCTAGGCGGCGCGGCGGCACCGCGGCGCACAAGATCCCGGCGAGCCAGCCGCCCATCAGGGCGAAACCGCCGGTGGGCGCCGCCATCGGGAAGAGCGGGTGCTGCAGCCAGGTCCGTACCGCCAGATCGCCGCTGAACAGGATCAGGCCGAGGACCAGCAGCCCTGCCGCCGCGCGGGCGAGACCCGGCCGGGCAAGGCCGGTCGCGCCGAGCCCGACGAGGGCGAGGATCGCCGGCGCGTGGAACAACAGGAACTGCGCCGCCGTCTTCAGCGAATCCGCCCCGGGGATGTGCGCGGCGGCGGCGCTGAGCGCCACGCCGAGCAGGCCGGCGAGGCAGGCGAGCGCGGCGAGCGCGCGGTCGGGCCCGGACAATCTCACGCCGGGCGCTCCACGAGGAGCTTGGCGATCGCCGCCCGCAGTTCCGGCACACCGCTGTCGTCGCGGCTGGAGGTCAGGATCACCTGCGGATAGGCGGCCGGGCGCCGGGCGAGCCCCGCCTCGATGCCGCTGATGCGGTCGGCGACCTCGCCCTTCTTGAGGGAATCGCCCTTGGTCAGCACGACCTGATAGCTCACCGCCGCCTTGTCGAGGCCGTCGAGCACGTCGGTATCGATCGCCTTGAAGCCGTGCCGGGCGTCGATCAGCATGAACACCCGGGCGAGATTGGCGCGGCCCTTCAGGTAGGCGTGGATCAGCCGGGTCCAGGCCTCGACCTTGGCCTTCTCGACGGCGGCGTATCCGTAGCCGGGCATATCCACGAGCGACAGCCGCTCCCCGATCCGGAAGAAGTTGAGCTGCTGCGTCCGGCCGGGGGTGTGCGAGGTCCGCGCCAGGGTGTTGCGACCGGTGAGCGCGTTGATCAGGCTCGACTTGCCCACGTTCGAGCGCCCCGCGAAGGCGATCTCGACGCCCTCCATGGGCGGGATGCGCTCGAGGGTCTGGGTGGCCGCGTAGAAGTCGGCGGCGCCGGCGAAGAGCAGGCGGCCGGCCTCGACGAGGTCGGCCGCGTCGTCGTTGGTCTCGGTCACGGCGTTCCCTGTCAGCCCTTGGTGGTGGCCGCCTTGGTGCCACCGCGCCGGAACGTGGACCGCAGGTTGTCCCACAGCTCCACCTTCACGCCGTTGCGGCGCATGATGACGTATTGCTGGATCACCGACAGGGTGTTGTTCCAGGCCCAGTAGATCACGAGGCCGGCGGGGAACGAGCCCAGCATGAAGGTGAAGACGATCGGCATGAAGGTGAAGATCTGCGCCTGGACCGGGTCCGGCGGCGCGGGGTTCATCTTCATCTGCACGAACATGGTCACGCCCATGATGAGCGGCCAGACGCCGAGATGGACGAAGTCCGGCGCCGGGAAGGGCAACAGGCCGAACAGGTTGACGATGCTCGTCGGATCCGGGGCCGCGAGGTCGTGGATCCAGCCGAAGAACGGCGCGTGACGCATCTCGATGGTGATGAACAGCACCTTGTAGAGCGCGAAGAAGACCGGGATCTGGATCAGGACCGGCCAGCAGCCGGCGACCGGGTTGATCTTCTCCTTCTTGTACAGCTCCATCGTGGCCTGCTGCTGCTTCATGCGGTCGTCCTTGTACCGCTCGCGGATGGCCGCCATCTCGGGCTGCACGGCCTTCATCTTGGCCATGGACACGTAGGAGCGGTTGGCGATCGGCAGGAACAGCAGCTTCAGGCAGAAGGTCACCACCAGGATCGACACGCCGAAATTGCCGAGCAGGTGGTAGAAGAAGTCCAGCGCCCGGAACATCGGCTTGGTGATGAAGAAGAACCAGCCCCAGTCGATCATCAGATCGAAGTGCTTGATGTTCAGGTCCTTCTCGTAGTTGTTGATCAGGTTGACTTCCTTGGCGCCGGCGAACAGCCGCTGGGTCGCGGTGGCCGAGGCGCCCGCCGCGAGACTCACGGCTTCACCGCGCACGCTCGCTTGGTAGACGTTGGTGGTACCGTCGGTGCGGTCGGTGAAGGCGCCCGTGTAGGGCATGTCCTGGTCGGGGATCGCGGCCGCCGCCCAGTACTTGTCGGTGATGCCCACGAAGCCGCCGCTCACCCCGGTCCAGGCGCGGCCCTTGGTGTTGGCGCCACCGTAGGCGCCCTCCTTGGCAAGCTTGTCGTAGGTGAATTCCTGCAGGCCGTCGTTGCCGAGATAGCCGATCATGCCCTCGTGCAGGACGTAGTAGCCCTGGGTATGCGGCTTACCCCAGCGGGAGACGAGGCTGTACGGGTAGAGCGTGATCGCGCCCGAGCCCTTGTTCTCGACCTCGTCGCGGACCGTGAACATGTACTTGTCGTCGACCGCGACGATCCGCTTGAAGACGAGGCCAGCGCCATTGTCCCAGGTCAGGGTTACCGGCGCGCCGGGGGAGAGCACCTTGCCGTCGGTGGTCCAGAGGGTGTCGTTGGTCGGCAGCGGACCGGCCTCGGCACCGACCCAGCCGAACTCGGCGTAGTACGGCGTCTCGCTCCCGGCCGGCGAGAACAGCACGATCTCCGGGCTCTTGGGGTCGACGGTCTCGTGGTAGTTCTTGAGGGCCACGTCGTCGACGCGGCCGCCCTTGAGGGCGATCGAGCCGGAGAGCGCCGGGGTCTCGATCCGGATCCGCGGCGAGCGGGCAAGCGCCGCCTCGCGGGAGACCGGGCCCCCCTGTGCGGTCGGCAGGGTTCCGGGCGCCGGCGCAGCCGGGCCGCCCTCCTTGGGCGAAGGCGAGGGCACGCCGTCCGGGGTCACGCCCGGGGGCTGCTGCTGTTGCTGGGCGGCCTTGTTCTGCGCCTCGATCAGGCGCTGCTGCTCCATCCGCGGGCCGGCCACGAAGTACTGCCACCCGAGCAGCACCAGCAGCGACAGGCCGATGGCCACGAACATGTTCGTCTTGTCATTGCCCATCGGGGACACCGCCGCACGCGTTCGAAGGGATGTCGGGTCGGGCGCCGGTCCCCTCGGACCCGCGCGCGCCTGTGATTCGAGGACCTCTGCCGCGTCCGTGCGACGCGCCGATGTCGGCCTTGCCGGTCGGCGCGGGCTGGCCCGCCTCGCGCGGGAGAGGTGTGGTTTGGGATCGCCCGCCGCCAGACTGGCTGGAGGACCGTTGACCGCGGGACTGGCCTGGCGGCCGGGGCGCGGCCGGGCGCGTCACCGCGGGGATCGCACGGCGCAGATCCTCCGCCAGGGTCGCAAAGGTGGCCTCCAGGGCGGGACGGCGCGCGATCAGCACGATGTCGGCCGTCAGGCGCGCGAGTTCGCCCGGAAGATCGGCGGCCACCAGAGTCACGGCGGCGCGCAGGCGGCGGCGGATGCGGTTGCGCTCCGTCGCGTGGCCGACCCGCTTCGTGATGGTGAACCCGAGCCGGAGGCCGGGGGGGCCGTCCGGATCCCGGAGACGGCCCTGGGCACTCATCCGCTCGGTATGGAAGCGGCGCCCCTCGGCCGCCGCCAGGAAATCCGGTCGTTTCTTGAGCCGCTCGATCGTCGCCATCGATGGTTCGATCCCGGCCAATCCTATCCCCCGCGGCATGGCCGCGAAGGGCTATCCAGCCTTAGGCCGACAGCTTCTTTCGGCCGTGGGCGCGGCGGCGCGCGATGACCTTGCGGCCACCAGCGGTGGCCATGCGCGCACGGAAACCGTGACGGCGCTTACGGACGAGCTTGCTCGGCTGGTAGGTTCTCTTCATGGCCCAGAGCCTTCAAAGGTCGAGGCGCGCTCGCGGGCGGCTGATGCCGCACCCGACCTTCACGCGTCCTTGGTTGTCTGCAAACACGAAGGGCGCCCAGGCGGGGCGCCACGTCGCGAGTGGCGGGCTTATGGCGGAAGGGTCTTGCGAAGTCAACGTTTCGCCGACCTCAATGACCCTCGAACTGCATCAGGGTCCGCACCTCGACGCCCATGTCGCGCAGGCGCTGCGCCCCGCCGATCTCCGGCAGGTCGATGACGAAGCAGGCGGCCACGATCTCGGCGCCGATCTTCTGGAGCAGATTCACGGCGGCGGTGGCGGTGCCGCCGGTGGCGATCAGGTCGTCGACCAGCAGCACCCGGTCCCCGGGCCGCACGGCATCGACGTGGATCTCGATCTCATCGGTGCCGTATTCGAGGGCGTAGGCCATCGAGACGGTCTTGTGGGGCAGCTTGCCCTTCTTGCGGATCGGCACGAAGCCGCAGGAGAGCTGATGGGCGATGGCGCCGCCCAGGATGAAGCCCCGCGCCTCGATGCCGGCCACCTGGTGGATCTGTCCGCCCGCGTAGGGGTGGACCAGCGCGTCCACGGCCCGGCGGAAGGCCCGCGGGTCGCTGAGCAGGGTGGTGATGTCGCGGAAGATGATCCCGGGCTTCGGGTAGTCGGGAATCGAGCGGATCGATTCCTTCAGCGCGATGTGGCGGCGGGCTTCCATGCGTTCGGCCTTCCGTGGGGATCCGCGGGCTTAGAGCAGAAGCGTGCCGCCCTGACCAGTTTCCGGCCGCTCAGGCGGCCTGGACCTTCTTGAGGATGGCCACCAGTTCCCGGTGCAGCCCCTCGTTGCCGCAGGCGACCGAGCGCGGCGCCAGCGGTTCGGCCGCCCCGTCCGCCGAGGTCACGTAGCCGCCCGCCTCGCGCACCAGGATCACGCCGGCGGCGAAATCGTAGGTCTGGAGGTCGCGCTCCCAGTAGGCGTCGAGGCGCCCGCAGGCGACGTAGGCCAGATCGAGGGCCGCCGATCCCATCCGACGGGTGCCGCCCGCCACCGCCATGACGGCACCGAGTTCGCGCAGGAGGCGCGGATGGCTGCCCCGGCCGAGATAGGGCGTGCCGTAGCCGACCAGGGCGTCGGCCATGTCCTGGCGGCCGGAGACGCGCAGGCGGCGGTTGTTGAGATAGGCGCCCTTGCCGCGCTCGGCGACGAACAGCTCGTCCTTGATCGGGTCGAAGATCACGCCGGCCACGATCTGGCCCTCGCGCTCCAGGCCGACCGAGACCGCGAAATGCGGCACGCCGTGGAGGAAGTTCGACGTGCCGTCGAGGGGGTCGATGTGCCAGGTGTGGCTCTTGTCGGTGCCCTCGACGATGCCGTTCTCCTCCATCACGAGGCCGTAGCCGGGCCGCGCCTTCATCAGCGCCTCGCGCAGCACCTCCTCGGCCTTGCGGTCGGCCGCCGAGACGAAGTCGCCGGGGCCCTTGCGCGAGACCTGGAGGTTCTCGACCTCGCCGAAGTCGCGGCGCAGGCCGCGCGCGGCCTTGCGGGCGGCGTCGACCATCACGGTCATGAGCGGGGAGGAGATCATGGGGTCGGGACTTTTCGCAGGGGAGAATTGGCGCCGTGGTTACAGGGGTGCGCCGGAAAAGACGAGATGGGGGCGGGACATGGGCGGGCGCGGGGAGCGCTGCGGCTAGCCCTCCCCCCACTGCGGGGGAGGGTGGCCCCTCCGTCAGAACGGGTCGGGAGGGGGGAGCGCGGGTTCAAGAAAAAGCGCGACCGGCAGGACGGGCACAGCCCAACTCTGCACCGTCGTTCCCCTGTCCCGACCCCTCCGGGGGCCACCCTCCCCCGCAGTGGGGGAGGGAAAGGCGGCGCGCGGCAGTGTAACAGGTAAAGACGCTTATTCCGCCGCCTCGACGAACACCGTCCCGGCCCGCGGCAGGTCCAGCGTCTCCCAGGTCTCTGTCAACGCCGCAGCCAGGCGTTCGATGTGCCCGGCGTCGTGGTACGGCGAGGGCGTGATCCGCAGGCGCTCGGTGCCGCGCGGGACGGTCGGATAGTTGATCGGCTGGATGTAGATCGCGTGCCGCTCCAGCAGGTGGTCGGCCGCCGCCTTGCACAATTCGGCATCGCCGACCATCACAGGCACGATGTGGGTCTCGGTCTCCAGCACCGGGAGCCCGGCTTCCGTCAGCGCCGCCTTGGTGGCCGCCGCCTGCCGCTGATGCGCCTCCCGCTCGGCGCTGGAGCGCTTGAGATAGCGCACCGAGGCCCGGGCCGCCGCGGCCACCGCGGGCGGCAGCGCCGTGGTGAAGATGAAGCCCGGCGCGAAGCTGCGCACCGCATCGCAGATCGCCGCCGAGGCGGTGATGTAGCCGCCGACGCAGCCGAACCCCTTGGCGAGCGTCCCCTCGATCACGTCGACCCGGTGCATCACCCCGTCCCGCTCGGCGATGCCGCCGCCGCGCGCGCCGTAGAGCCCGACCGCGTGGACCTCGTCCAGGTAGGTCATCGCCCCGTAGCGATCGGCGAGGTCGCAGATCCGGCCGATCGGCGCCACGTCGCCGTCCATGGAATAGACCGACTCGAACACGATCAGCTTGGGCCGGTCGCCGGCTTCGCGCAGGAGCTCCTCCAGGTGCTGGAGGTCGTTGTGGCGAAAAATCTTCTTCGCGCAGCCGGAATGGCGTACGCCCTCGATCATCGAATTGTGGTTGAAGGCGTCGGACAGGATCAGGCAGTCCGGGATCAGCTTCGCGATGGTCGAGATGCCCGCCTGGTTCGAGACGTAGCCCGAGGTGAAGACGAGGCCGGCCTCCTTGCCGTGCAGGTCGGCGAGTTCGCGCTCCAGATCGACCAGCGGCGAGTTGTTGCCGGCGATGTTGCGCGTGCCCCCCGCGCCGACTCCGCAGCGGGCGGCGGTCTCCGTCATGGCGGCCACCACCTCCTTGTGCTGGCCCATGCCGAGATAGTCGTTGGAGCACCATACGGTGATCTCGGCGGTCTTGCCGTCCGGCTGGCGCCACTTGGCCGTGGGGAAACGCCCGGAGATGCGCTCGATGTCGGCGAAGACGCGGTAGCGGCGCTCGCCGTGCAGCTGCTCCAGGGCGCCGCGGAAATACCGTTCGTAACCCGAGCCGGCGCGCGTCGATCCCGCTTGGGCGAGCACCGTGCTGGGCATCCGGGTGACGGTCATCGAGCGTCCTTCGCGTGTTCGGCCGGCGGGGTGGCGCCATCGGGCACCCGGGTCCCGCGATCGAGGTCCGGCCTCGGTTCAATCCTTCGCGTGAGTGGCCGAAGATACGCGCGGATTTGGAACTGGTTCAAGGTAAGGTTCCGACATCGCTGCCCTGCATCCGTTGAGAGGGCCGGCCGAACGCGATAGCGTCGACCCGATCTCGGTCCCCGAACACGGCGCCCGTTCCTTGAGCCTCCCTCACTCTTCCTTCCGAAACGGACCCCGGCCGGTCCAAGGACATGCCGCGACCTTGCGGCGACGAAGGGTCGCGCGGTGACGGACGGCAAGGACGGGGGCGCCAAGGACGGGAGCGCCAAGGGCGGGCTCGCGAAGGACGGGCGCGCGGAGCGCCTCAAGGCCGCGCTGCGCGAGAACCTCCGGCGCCGGAAGGCGCAGGGCCGCGGGCGGGCCGAGGCGCAGCCCTCCCCCGACGCGGACCAGGCCGTCGACGGCGGGGGCGCCGGCAGCGGTCCAGATTCCGACAAATCCCGTCTATAGGAACGGCCAAGCCCGGGCGCCGCAGCGCCCGCGGGGACGACGGCCGGCCGCGCGCCCCTCTGGGCGCGCCGCCCGAGGATACATGATGGACCGCATCCACATCACCGGCGGCGTGCCGCTCAACGGCGTGATCCCGATCTCGGGCGCCAAGAACGCGGCGCTGCCGCTGATGATCGCGAGCCTGCTCACCGGCGAGACGCTCGAACTCATCAACGTGCCGCGGCTGGCCGACATCGCCGCGCTGACGCGGATCCTCGGCAATCACGGCGTCGACCACATGGTCGTCGGCAAGCGTCCCGGACAGACGACGGAGACCGGGCAGACGATCCGGCTCACCGCCTCGAACGTGATCGACACCACGGCGCCCTACGAGCTGGTCTCGACCATGCGGGCGAGCTTCTGGGTCATCGCCCCGCTGCTCGCCCGGTTCGGCGAGGCGAAGGTCTCGCTGCCCGGCGGCTGCGCCATCGGCACGCGCCCGGTCGACCTGCTGATCATGGCCCTGGAGAAGCTCGGGGCCGAGATCGAGATCGATGCCGGCTACGTGGTCGCCCGGACCAAGAACGGCCTGCGCGGGGCCGAGATCGCCTTCCCCAAGGTCACGGTGGGGGGCACCCACGTGGCGCTGATGGCCGCCGCCCTCGCCTACGGGACCACGGTGATCGAGAACGCCGCCCGGGAGCCCGAGGTGGTCGACCTCGCCGAGTGCCTGAACAAGATGGGCGCCAAGATCCGGGGCGCCGGCACGCCGCATATCGAGATCGAGGGCGTGGCCCGGCTGGGCGGCGCCCGGCACGCGGTGCTGCCGGACCGGATCGAGACCGGCACCTACGCCATGGCGGTGGCGATGGCCGGCGGCGACGTGATCCTCAAGGACACCCGGGCCGACCTGCTGCATTCCGCCCTCGACATCCTGTCGACCACCGGGGCCGAGATCAGCCAGGTCGAGGGCGGGATCCGGGTGCGCCGCAACGGCGCCGGGATCGCGGCGGTGGACGTGACCACGGACCCGTTCCCGGGTTTCCCCACCGACCTGCAGGCGCAGTTCATGGCGCTGATGACGCTCGCCAAGGGGCAGTCGCACATCCGCGAGACGATCTTCGAGAACCGGTTCAT
Source organism: uncultured Methylobacterium sp. (assembly GCA_964242725.1). Lineage (GTDB taxonomy): Bacteria > Pseudomonadota > Alphaproteobacteria > Rhizobiales > Beijerinckiaceae > Methylobacterium. The sequence continues at coordinate 8,401 of CAXTCV010000040.1, read as the reverse complement.
GCACGTGCAGGAACTGGCCCGCCTCGGCGCGAAGATCCGGCTCGACGGCGACCTCGCCGTGGTCGAGGGCGTCGAGCGGCTGAAGGGCGCTCCCGTGATGGCGACCGATCTGCGCGCCTCCGTCTCCTTGGTCATCGCCGGGCTCGCCGCCGAGGGCGAGACGCAGATCAACCGCGTCTACCACCTGGACCGGGGCTTCGAGGCGCTGGAAGCCAAGCTCGGCCGCTGCGGTGCACGGATCGAGCGCGTCCGGACCTGAGGCGCGCCGCAGAGCCGGTGAAGCAGGCCCCACGCCTCGCACCCGGCGGAGAGGGCCGTCGTAGCCGATCCCGATCGTGGGCGCGCATCGCACCCCCACGATCGGGATCGGCGCAGCGGGATCCGCCTCAATGCCCCCCGGCCGGCGCCCCGCCGCCGAGCTTGACGCTCCTCAGGCTGAGCGCCAGGGGCACCGCGCAGGCGGCCACGAGCCCGAGCACCCAGAACACGTCGATATAGGCCCAGTAGGCGACCTGGGTCTGGAGGACGCTGCCGATCCAGGCGGTCGCCTGGTTCTGGGCCTCGACGCCGGCATAGCCGTGCTCGGAGAAGTACTGCGTCGCCTGCCGCATGGTCTCCTGATAGGCCGGCGCGGAGGGGTTCACGGTCTCGACCAGCCGGCTCTGGTGGAACTGGCTGCGGTAGGCCAAAATGTTCTGGGCCAGCGAGACGCCCATCGAGCCGCCGACGTTGCGGGCGACGTTGATCAGCGCCGAGGCCTGATCGGTCTGGTCCTTGCGGATCCCCTCGTAGGAGGCCGAGGTGATCGACAGGAACACCATCGGCAGGCCGATCCCGATATAGACCCGCGACCACGCGAAGAACGCGAAGGTCGTGGTGCCGTCGAGCCGCGTCAGGTCGACCATCCCGAGCGCCACGATGGTCATGCCGGCGGCGATCAGCCATTTCGGCTGGATGTAGGCGGAGACGCGGCCGGTCAGGAACATCATCACCACCGTGACGATGCCGCCCGGGCCGAGCACCAGCCCCGACAGGGTGGCGGTGTAGCCGTAATACTCCTGCGTGATCTGCGGGATGAACTGCGTGGTGGCGATCAGGATCGCCCCGGTGAACATCATCACCAGGAAGCAGGAGCCGAACTGGCGGTTGCCGACGAGGCTGAGGTCGACCGCCGGGTTCTTCTTGTTCAGGAGCCACGGAATCATGGCGATGAACGAGACCACCATCAGCACGGCCGAGACGTTCATCAGCGTCGAGGTGCCGAACCAGTCCTTCCGCTGGCCCTCGTCGAGGATCACCTCCAGGGAGCCGAGGAACAGGGCGACCAGCAGGAAACCGACGATGTCGAAGCGGATCCCCTTCCGAACCAGGGCGCGACGCTCCTTTTTGGCCGCCTCGCTGTCCTCGATGAGCCAGTACATCAGCCCGAGGGCGATGACGCCGATGGGCCCGTTGATCAGGAAGCACCAGTGCCAGGAGGCGTTGTCGGAGAGCCAGCCGCCCAGCGTCGGGCCGATCACGGGCGCGACCACGATGGCGACGCCGTAGAGCGCGAAGGCCTGCCCCCGCTTCGCCGGCGGGAAGGAATCGGCCAGGATCGACTGCGCGAGCGGCGCCATCCCGCCGCCGCCGAGTCCCTGAAGCACCCGGAAGAACAGGAGCGATTCCAGGCTCCAGGCGAAGCCGCACAGGATCGACGCGAGGGTGAACAGGCCCACCGACCACATGAAGAAGGCCTTGCGGCCGTAGCGCTTGGCCAGGAAGCTCGACGCGGTCAGCGTGATCGCGTTGGCCACGAGGTAGCTCGTCACCACCCAGGCCGCTTCGTCGGGCCCGACCGCGAGCCCCCCCGAGATGTAGCGCAGCGCCACGTTGGCGATCGTGGTGTCGAGCACCTCCATGAAGGTCGCAAGCGCCACCACGCCGGCGATCAGCCACGGATTATGCCCGCCCGGCGCGGTGCCTGAGGCGGATTTGCCTGAAACGGACTTGCCAGAGGCGGACTGGCCCGCCCCGGTGCTCCCGGCCATCCCGCTCACCGCACCGTGACGGTGGGGACGACCGACATGCCCGGACCGATCGCGACGTCCTTCGGCCAGTCCTTGACGACGATCTTGACCGGGATGCGCTGCGTGACCTTCACGTAGTTGCCGGTGGCGTTCTGCGCCGGCAGCAGGCTGAAGGCGGTGCCGGAACCGGGCTGGACCGACGCCACCGTGCCGTGAATCCTGCGGTTCGGGTAGGCGTCGATCTCCAGGTCGACGGGCTGGTCCGGACGCATGTCGGTGATCTGCGTCTCCTTGAAGTTCGCGGTGACCCAGATGTCGTCGGGCACGAACATCGACAGGCTTTGACCGGCCTGGGCGAGCTGGCCGATGCCGCCGGTGAGCCGCGCGACGCGGCCGGACTGGACGGCGCGGACCGTCGTGTAGCCGAGATTCAGCTCTGCCTGCTCGACCTGCGCCTGGTCGCGGGCGAGCTGCGCCTGCGTCGAGGCCTTCTGGGCTTCGAGCGAGCCGATCTGCTTCTGCGCGGCGACCACGCTGGCATCGGCGCTCTGGAGCGCGGCCTGACGCTGCTGGAGCGTCGAGGTCGCCGACTGCGATTGCTGAATCGAGCCCGACCCGCGATCGGCGAGGTCCTTGTAGCGGGCCGCGTCCTCCTGGGCGAATTTGAGGGCCGCCTCGGCGGTGGCGACCTGCGCCTTCGACACGTCGATATTGGCGTTCTGCGCCTGGATCTGAGCATCGATGTTCCGGATCGCGGCCGCGTCGGCCACGACCTGCGCCGTCGCCTGATCGCGGGCGATCTCGTAGTCGCGCTGATAGATCTGGAACAGGATCTGCCCCGCCGCGACGTGCTGGTTGTCGGTGACCGGCACGTCGACGAGGTAGCCGCCGACCTTGGGCTGGATCGAGATGCTGCGGGCATCGACGAATGCGTCGTCGGTGCTCTCGTAGGGATGCATGTACAGGAGCCAGTAGACGAACACCCCGGCGCACAGGGCGATCACCGCGAGGCCGCCGAGCAGGAACGCGACGGGGTGCCGCCGCAGGATGTTGGGGCGCTGCTCGCCCCCCTGCGCGTCGTCCTCCGTCGCGTCGGCCTTGTCCTCGGCCTGCGCGGCCTGATCGTCGCCGTCCGAACCGGGCTTGCGGGCGGTCTCCGGGTCCCGCCCCGAGCGATCCCCGCCGAGATCCATCCCGCCGAGATCCATGACGTCGCGATCGGAGAGGGGGCGGCCCGAACCGTCCCGGTCGCCCGCACCGATCCGGCTGTCGGCCGGCCGCGCGCGCGCCCCGGCCTCGGAGGCCTGCCGCTGATCGTCAAGCATGGGAAGTCGCCGCCCGATGGACCGGCCACCTCATGGTGGCCGAACTCTGCACATCGCCCGTCTCGCGGGTCAAAAGCCGGGCGTCGGCCCAAGGTTCCATTGCGGGTCCATGGCGACACCGCCCTCCACAGGAACGGTTGCCGCGGTGCGGCGTTTTGCGCGGGAATCTCGGCCGTTCATGGCCGCGTAGATTCGGAGTATCACCATGACCGGCAACCCGACCCCCTTCCCCGGGCCGACAGCGACCTCTCCCACCGGAATCCCGCTGGTGGGTGTCGCGCGTCTCGATGCCATGAGTGCGGCGCTCGCCCGCAACTGGTGGCTCGTCGCCCTGCGCGGGGTCGTGGCGATCCTGTTCGGCGCCCTCGCCCTGACCGCTCCGGGGGCGTTCGTGCTCTCCCTGGTGCTCTTCTTCGCCGCCTACATGCTGACCGACGGCGTCTTCGCCATCCTCGGGGCGGTCCGGGCCGCGCAGCGTCACGAGCGCTGGGGCTTCCTGCTCCTGGAGGGGCTCGTCGACATCCTCGTGGCGGTCGCCGCCGCACTGGTGCCGGCCGCCGCCGTCTGGGCCTTCGTGTTCATGCTCGCCGCCTGGGCCCTGGTGACGGGCGGCCTGATGATCGCGGCCGCGTTCCGGCTGCATCTCCATTACGGGCGCTGGTGGCTGATCCTGGGAGGCTTCGTGTCGATCCTGTTCGGGATCGCGCTCATCGTCGCGCCGGGCATGTCGGCCCTGGTGCTGACGTGGTGGATCGGTGGGTACAGCCTCGCCTTCGGCCTGCTCCTGCTGATCCTCGCCGTCCAGCTGCGGAGCCGGCACAACGCGGTCGGGCTGCGATGAGGCCGGACGCACCGCCTATTCCCGAAAGCCGGTGGTCACCTGTCGGGACGATGCTCTAGAACCGATCCACGACCGGAACGGCCGGCCCCGGAACCCCATGCGATGATGCCCGATGCGCCGGAGCGCAGCCCGGCCGACGGGCCGACCCCGTCAGGCTCGAAGGCCGGTCGGGGACCGGATCCCGCAGCGCCGGATCCGCGCTCGGCCGCCCGGGAGGCCCGCCGCGCCGCCGACGACCTCGCGCGCAGCCTCTGGGCCCTGATCGCCGCAGGCGGCCTCGGTATCGCCGGCCTGGTGCGCACGGTCTCGGTGCGGGCGCGGGGCCTGCTGGAGCGGCGGCGCCGCGCCGGCCCGGAGATCCGATCGCCGGAGCCGACCGCGACCACCGACCCCTTGCCTCTCCGTGGCGACCGGCCGCTCCGCGCCCGCCTGCGCCGGCATCCGGCCCTGGTCGCCGCCGCGGCCGTGATCCTGCTCCCGGTCCTGGCGCTGGCGCTTTACCTGCTCGCCGCCCTCCTGACCCTGCCGCCGCTCGGCGGGGCCGTGGTCGAGAGCGCTCAGCGGGCGATCACGGTCGAGGCCGACGACGGGCGCGTCTTCGCGACCCGCGGCAGCTTCCGGGGCCAGAAGCTCACCGCGGGCGACCTGCCGCCGCATCTCGCGCAGGCGATCGTGGCGATCGAGGATCGGCGCTTCTACAGCCACTGGGGCATCGACCTGCGCGGCCTCGTCCGGGCCGCATGGCGCAACGTCGCGGGCGGCGGTGTCCGCGAGGGCGGATCGACGATCACGCAGCAATATGCGCGCCTCACCTCCCTGAACCAGGAGAAGACGCTCTGGCGCAAGGCGCAGGAGGCGCTCCTGGCGTTGCGGGTCGAGGCGACCATGAGCAAGGACGCGATCCTGCTCGGCTACCTCGACACCGCCTATTTCGGCGCCGGCGCCTACGGGGCCGACGCGGCGGCCCGGCGCTACTTCGGCAAGCCGGCCAAGGCCCTGAACCTCCCGGAATCGGCCATGCTGGCCGGTCTGGTGCGCGCGCCCTCGCAGCTCGCCCCGACGCGCAACCTCGGCGGCGCCAAGGAGCGGGCCGACGTGGTGCTCCAGGCCATGGTCGAGACCGGCGCGATCACCCAGACCGAGTCCGACGCGGCGCGCCGCCAGAGCGTGACCCTGAAGACGCCGCCCGAGGCGCCGCCGGGCACCAACTACTTCCTCGACATGATCGCGGGCGACGTGAAGCGGCTGGCTGGCAGGGACGGCGACCTCACGGTCCGCTCGACCCTGAACCTCGACCTCCAGAGCCTCGCCGAGGGCGTCGTCGCCCGGCGCCTGGACAAGGACGGCCGCCGCCGCAAGGTCGGACAGGCGGCCATGGTGGTCCTGTCGAAGGAGGGCGCGATCCTCGCCATGGTGGGGGGCCGCGACTACGAGGACAGCCAGTTCAACCGCGCCGTCCAGGCCAAGCGCCAGCCGGGCTCCCTGTTCAAGCTCCTCGTCTACCTCACCGCCTACGAGCAGGGCTACACGCCCGAATCGGTGCTGGTCGACCGCCCGGTGCAGATCGGCGACTGGGAGCCGGAGAACGACGACGGGCGCTACCGCGGGCCGGTGCCGCTGCGGACCGCCTTCGCCCTCTCGATCAACACGGTGGCGGCCCAGCTCGGCCAGGAGGTCGGCATCCCGGCGGTGATCGCGACGGCGCGCAAGCTCGGGATCCAGTCCGACCTGCCGAACGTGCCGAGCCTGGTCCTCGGCTCGGGCGCCGTGAGCCTCCTGGAGATGACCCGCGCCTACGGTTCGGTTCTGTCCGGCCGTGCTCCGCTGCAGGCCTTCGCCATCCAGGCGATCCGCGGGGCGGCGCCGCAGCCGCTCTACGTCCAGCCCGACGCCGCGCCCGGGGCAACCCTCGCCCAGGAGCCGCGCACGGCCATGCTGGATTCGCTCCAGGCGGTGGTCGAGTCCGGGACCGGGCGGGCGGCGCGGGTGCCGGGGCAGATCATCGGCGGCAAGACCGGCACGAGCCAGGATTTCCGGGACGCGTGGTTCGTCGGCATGAGCCCGGACCTCGTGGTCGGGATCTGGGTCGGCAACGACGACGACAGCCCGATGAACCGGATGTTCGGCGGCGAGATGCCCGCCGGGATCTTCCACGACTTCGTCCAGCGGGCGTCCGAGAAGCTGGCCAAGGGGAAGCCACGCCCCTCCGCGGAACGGTCCGAGCCGGCCCGGGCGCCCACGCCCGCGCCGGCCGCGGCGGGGGATATCCGGGGCGTGCCGGAGGTGGTCGACACCGGGACCCTGTCCCTGCGCGGGCGCACCGTGCGCCTGCTCGGCGTCGAGGGGGAGCGCGGCCATCTCGCCCGCCAGCTCGCGAGCTATCTGCGGCGGCGCGAGGTGGTCTGCACCGGGGTCGCCGACGCCGCCGGCGCCCGGTGCCGGATCGAGGGCGACGACCTCGCCGGACTGATCCTGGCGGCGGGCGGGGCCCGGGCCGCGGAGGACGCGCCCCCGGACCTGCTCGGCGCGGAGGAGCAGGCGCGGGCCGAACGCGTCGGGCTCTGGGGCCGCTGAGGCGTCAGCCCGTCCCGAGCTTGGCCAGGGTCCGCGGATCGGGTTCGGCACTGAAATACCGGGCCAGCGCCTCGGCGAAGAGCGGCTCGTCCGGCGCGGCGGCGGAAAACAGCGTGAGGCTGGAGCGGAACTTCACGTCGTCGGGGGAGCCGAAGATCGCGTGTGCCGAGCGCCCCGACACGGCGTTGACCGCCGTCGTACAGGCCCGCAGGCGCGCCCCCAGCGTCGGATGCGCCAGATAGGCGCGCGCCTCGGCCAGGGAGCCGAGCGCATAGCGCTGCGCCATCGGGCTCGAGCCCAGGCCGGCGATCTGCGGGAAGATGAACCACATCCAGTGGCTGCGCTTCTCTCCGGCCCGCAATTCCGCGAGGGCCTGCGGATAGACACCCTCCTGGGCCGCGACGAAGCGGCCGAGATCATACGCGTCCGCCATCGCCCCGCTCCTCGCCGCGTCGGTGGGACAACGGCACGGCGGGCTGCGGGATGCAGGCCGTGCCTGACGTCCCGGCCGATTTCGTGTAAGCGCCGCCGATGTTCGGCACCCTCGTCGCCTTCATGGTCGCGAACCCGGCGACAAGCCACGCCCTGACGGCCATCCTCGAGACCGGCGGGATGGCGGCCGCCCTGGTCCTGCTGCGGACGCCCCGGCCGGAGGGCACCGCCGCGCTGCTGGTCTCGACCTACTATTACGGCCGGGAGGCCGGGCAGCGCGAGCACGACGTCAAGCACGCGGGCTGGGACGCCGTTCAGGCGCATCTCGGCGCCGAGTTCCTGTACGGCTGGGCCCTGCCGAACCTTCAGCAATGGGTCGCGCCGACCTGCGCGGCCTGGGCGGTGGCGGCCGCGATCTTTCTGATCCGGTCGCGGACCCGGCGCGCCGGCGGCGCGCTCCGGTAGCCTGCTCCGGTCCGGGGTGCCCCGTGGTCAGGTCCGCGCGAAGGGGCCGTCCGACGGACCGATCTCGCTCCGGCCGCCGAGGAGCCGCCGGCCCGAGGCGATGATCTGGACCGTGTCGCGGTTGTCGCACTGACGCCGCGCCAGGGCCTCCAGATCGCGCAGGTCGTCGATCACCGGGCCGCGCTGCTTCTCGCCCCGTCCGATCACCGGCTCGACCTTGGCGGTCACCGTCCCGGCGACCGTCTCCCAGAATCCGGGCCGGCAGCCCGCGGAATCCCGACTCGAAGGCTGGTGCATCGCGCGGACCCTTCTGCCTCGCAGGCCGGGTTTGCCGGGCGTTTCGCGGCGCGCCGCATTCACCCAAGTTGGCGGCCACGCCGCGATGGCGCGGACGTCCCGACACGCGCGCGCCCTTGTCATCGCAGCCGCCGGACGTCAGGGGCCGAGGCGATCAGAGCGGCCGGCGCCTTCAGTCGGCTGCGTCCGGGCGGGCAGGACGGTATCGCGATGCCGGCGGATGATCGACCAACCGAGGACCAGGCGGTTCGACCCGATCCCGGCGCGCGACCGGCCGCGCCGCCTGGGGAGACCCGCCTCCGCTGGATCGGGAAAGCCGCGAGCTGGCGCGTCGCCGGAAGCCTCCACATGCTGCTGCTGTCCGACCTGTCTGCCGGAAATGTCCTGATCGCCGGCTCCATCGCGTCGACCGAGACCGCGACCAAGACGGTGCCGTACGGCCGGCACGGGCGCGGCCG
>CAXTCV010000039.1:0-23404 GCA_964242725.1 uncultured Methylobacterium sp. | reverse complement strand
CGTTGCAGGCCGGCAGCCCCTGGACCAGGGCGCCGATCTTGTGGATCGAGCCGATGACGAGGCCGTTGTCGAGCTGCCCGTCCGGGCGCACCATGGCGCGGAAGCGACGGCGCTCGTCGGTCACGATCTCGCCGGCGCGGATGTGCCCCGCCTCGATCACCGACAGGAACGGCACCCGCGGCTCGGCGCGCTTGGTCGGCGCCACCAGAAGAGCGGCCTTCGACAGCGTCTCGACGGAGGCGATCCGCGCGCGCGCGGCCTCGGCGTAGGTCGCCTCGCGCTCGATGCCGATGAAGCGGCGGCCGAGTCGCTTGGCGACGGCGCCGGTGGTGCCGGTGCCGAAGAACGGGTCGAGCACGACGTCGCCGGGATTGGTCGCCGCCATGAGGGTCCGGGCGAGCAGGGCCTCGGGCTTCTGGGTCGGGTGGACCTTGCGGCCCTCCTCATCCTTCAGCCGCTCCTCGCCGGTGCAGAGCGGGATGAACCAGTCCGAGCGCATCTGGAGGTCCTCGTTGCCCCCCTTCAACGCATCGTAATGGAAGGTGTAGCCCTTCGACTCCGCCGAGCGCGAGGCCCAGATCAGGGTCTCGTGGGCGTTGGTGAAGCGCTTGCCGCGGAAGTTCGGCATCGGGTTGGCCTTGCGCCAGACGATGTCGTTGAGGATCCAGTAACCGAGATCCTGCAACGCGCTCCCGACCCGGAAGATGTTGTGGTACGACCCGATCACCCAGAGGGTTGCGTTCGGCTTCATCACGCGGCGGCACGCCGAAAGCCAGTCGCGGGTGAAGGTGTCGTAGGCCTCGAAGGTGGCGAACTTGTCCCAGTCGTCGTCGACGGCGTCGACCCGGCTCTGATCGGGACGCAGCAATCCGGCGTCGCCGAGCTGCAGGTTGTAGGGCGGGTCGGCGAAGACGCAGTCGACGCTCGACGCGGGCAGGCTGTTCATGGCCGTGATGCAATCCCCGACCAGCACTTGGTCGAGGGGCAGGGAACGCTGGGCGGGTACGAGACCCATCCGTGGCGCCGACGCGGGCCGCCCGGCACGCGAGACCTGTTTCCGGGCGACGGCGTCGGCAGCCACGGTACGCGGGGAAGCCATGGCAAACACCGGTTACGCGACTGACCGGCAGACCATGCCCCTGACAGGGTAAAGGTCGCGTTGTCGGATTTTTCCGGCGTGCGTCCCGTTCTGGGGCTGCAGGATTTGCCGAGTCGGGGCCGATCGCCGCCGGATGCGTCCGGCGTTCATCCGACCGGACCTACCGCGACCCCGTCGATGCGATGTCATCCCGAACCTGAAGCCTCGCCCGCAAAGCGGACCTGTGCGCGGGGCCCGTGACCCTGTTCCCGCACGTGCCGGAGCCCCTTCAGCGGGATCCAGGGTCACGCCCGACGCAGACCTTGAGAGAATTTGCCTATTCCCGGCCCTCTCCGGCGGCGCACGGCATGACTTGCACACTACATGGCTCGACCGAGATCGATGTATTAGGTCTAACATCCGGAAATAATTCGCGATAATTCACCTTGTAATCAGAAAGACCGGAATGAAGCCGGCCAAAATGTGGCCGCGAAACGCCCTGAAGTCCCGCCTTATTCCGGCCGGTTTCGGCCATGACTGGCGCCGTCCCCGAAAAAACAATGGGACTGCATTCAGAATGACGTTCGGTTTCGGAAAGTTCGTTGTCGCCCTCGGTCTGCTGTCCACCACCCTCGGAACAAGCCTTCCCGCCGCCGCGCAGATTGGAGCGGCATCCTGGTACGGCAGTGGGCATCGCACCGCGAGCGGCGAGCGTTTCAACCCCAACGGACTGACCGCCGCCCATCGCAGCCTGCCGTTCGGCACGCGGGTCCGCGTCGAGAACAAACGGACCGGCCGCTCGGTCGTCGTGCGCATCAATGACCGCGGACCCTTCGTACGCGGCCGCATCATCGACCTGTCGCGGGGTTCTGCCCGCGCGCTCGGCATGGGCGGCACGACCTACGTGTCCCTGCAGGTCCTGAACTGACGGCCGGCGCCCCGGGCGGGCCGCGCTGAACGGCCGCCGCGCCCGCTTCCGGGGCGTTGTCTACCGCGCCGGCAGGCCCCATCTGCTGCCGGGTTCAGCCTGGATCAGCCCGCCCCATGCCCAAGCCCCTCATCGTCGACATCCCGCACGACCTCGGCCGCGACGAGGCCAAACGGCGCCTCCAGACCGGAACCGAGCAGGCGCGGGCGTTCCTGGCGAAGAGCGGCGTCGCGGTCGACCAGCTCGCCTGGACGGGCGACCGCCTGGATTTCGGCGTCTCCGCCATGGCCCAGAAGGTGGCCGGGACGATCGATGTCGGTCCCGAGAGCGTGCGGCTGGAAGTCAAGCTGCCGTTCCTGCTCGCCCTGTTCGCCGAGAAGATCCAGAAGGTGGCGAGCAAGGAGGGCAACCTCCTGCTCACCAAGAAATAGCCGCCCGGAACCGGAGCGCCGCCCCTCCGTTTCCGCCCGACCGGTGCAGCGTCGCACCGTCGGCCTTCCGGAGGATCACGGTGTCCCAGTCCACCCTCGCCGACCCGGGGCAGATCCCCGAGGTACCGCAGCAGCCGGGTCCCGGCCCGGACCGGCCCTATGAGCCCCCGCAGGCGCCGACGCAGCCGCCCGGTCCGGAAATCCCGGGCCAGACCCCGTCGGAATCGCCGGGCATCCAGCCGCAGGAGATCCCCGTCACCGACCCCGGCGCGCCGGAGATCAGCCCGCCCACCGGACCGGCGAACCCGATCGCCTGATCGCCGAGCGACGGACACGCAGGCGCGGCGTTTGAATGGGCCGCCGCGCGCTGCCATAAGCCGGTCCATGGCCGCTCCCCCGCTTCTCACCCTTCAGGACATCGCGCTGACCTTCGGCGGCACCCCGCTGATCACCCGCGCCGACCTCACCATCGCGCCGGGCGAGCGGACCTGCCTCGTCGGGCGCAACGGCTCCGGCAAGTCGACGCTCATGAAGATCGCCGCGGGGCTGGTCGATCCCGACAAGGGACGCCGGTTCCTCCAGCCGGGCACCACGATCCGCTACCTCGCCCAGGAGCCGGATTTCTCCGGCTTCAAGACCACCATGGACTTCGTCGAGGCCGGCCTGCCGCCGGGTGAATCGACCCACCGGGCCCGCTACCTGCTGGAGAGCCTCGGCCTCACCGGCGCGGAGGATCCGAGCAAGCTCTCGGGCGGGGAGGGGCGGCGCACCGCGCTGGCGCAGGCGCTCGCACCCGAGCCGGACGTGCTGCTCCTCGACGAGCCGACGAACCACCTCGATCTGCCGGCGATCGAGTGGCTCGAATCCGAGCTGAAGGGCACCCGCGCCGCCATGGTGCTGATCAGCCACGACCGGCGGTTCCTGTCCGCGCTGTCGCGGGCCACGATCTGGCTGGATCGCGGCGAGACCCGCCGGATCGAGCAGGGCTTCTCCCACTTCGAGGCGTGGCGTGACGCCTTCTTCGAGGAGGAGGAGCGCGACCAGCACAAGCTCGACCGGAAGATCGTCGCCGAGGAGCATTGGCTGCGCTACGGCGTCACCGCCCGGCGCAAGCGCAACGTCCGCCGGCTCGGCAACCTCCATGAGCTACGCCAGAACCGCCGCGAAATCCGCCGCCCCGTGGGCACCGTCAGCATGCAGGCCTCGGACGCGGAATCCTCCGGGAGCCTCGTGGTCGAGGCCCGGGACATCGCCAAATCCTACGGCGCGCGGACCATCGTGGACGGGCTGTCGCTGCGGGTGATGCGCGGCGACCGCCTCGGCATCGTCGGGGCCAACGGCGCCGGAAAGTCGACTTTGATCAACCTGCTGATGGGCCGGCTCGCACCCGATTCGGGCCGGATCGTGCTCGGCACCAACCTGATGCCGGTGGTGCTCGACCAGGCCCGTGCGACGCTGGAGCCCGGCATGACGGTGACGGAGGTGCTGACCGGCGGCCGCGGCGACAGCGTCACGGTGAACGGCCAGAGCCGCCACGTGATCGGCTACCTCAAGGACTTCCTGTTCGCCCCCGAGCAGGCCCGGACCCCGGTCTCGGTGCTGTCGGGGGGCGAGCGCAACCGGCTGCTGATCGCCCGCGCCCTGGCGCAACCGGCCAACCTCCTGGTGCTGGACGAGCCGACCAACGATCTCGATCTGGAGACCCTCGACCTCCTCCAGGAGATGCTCGGCGACTACCAGGGCACCCTGATCCTGGTGAGCCACGACCGCGACTTCCTCGACCGGGTGGCCGGCAGCGTGCTGGTCTCGGAGGGGGCCGGCCGCTGGGCCGAGTATGCCGGCGGCTACAGCGACATGCTGGTCCAGCGCGGCCAGGGGGTCGAGGCGCGCGCGGCCGCGACCAAGAAGGAGCCGCGCGAACGCCAGGCCGCCGCACCGGCCTCCCAACCGGCCGGCAAGCCGAAACTCGGCTTCAAGGATCAGCACGAGTTGAAGACGCTGCCGGCCCGCATCGCGAAGCTCGAGGCGGCCATCGCCCAGCTCAGGACGATTCTGGCCGATCCCGACCTCTACGCCCGCGATCCCGCGCGCTTCGACAAGGCCTCGGCCATGCTGGCGCAGGCTCAGACCGAGCTGTCGCAGGCGGAGGATCGCTGGCTGGAGCTGGAGATGCTGCAGGCGGGGTAACCGCCGCGACCGACTGCGAGACTGACAGGACCGGAGACCGCATGACCGCCTACCAGACCCTCGAACAGCGTTTCGCCCGCCTAGCCGCCCTCGAAGGCGCCGCCGGGATCCTCGGCTGGGATGCGCAGACCCTGATGCCCGACGGTGCCGCGGAGGCGCGGGGCGACCAGCTGGCGGTGCTGCGCGGGCTCGCCCACGAGATGCTGACCGCCCCAGCGGCCGCAGAGGCCCTCGACGCCGCCGAGCGGGACGCGGACCCGGACCTCGATCCCTGGGCCGCCGCCAACCTGCGCGAGATGCGCCGCGCCCAGGCCCACGCCACGGCGGTGCCCCGGGACCTCGTGGAGGCCAGCTCGCGGGCCGTCTCCCGCTCCGAGATGGTCTGGCGCGAGGCACGCCGCGACGCCGATTTCACCAAGCTCGCCCCGTATCTGGCCGAGGTGCTGCGCCTGCAGCGGGAGATAGGCCAGGCCAAGGGCGCCGCCCTCGGGCTCGACCCCTACGACGCGCTGCTCGACAGCTACGATCCCGGCATGCGCCGGGCCGTGATCGACCCACTCTTCGCCGACCTGACATCCTGGCTGCCGGCATTGATCGCCCGCGCCCGGGAGATCCAGGCGTCCCAGCCCACGCCGCTGCCGCTCGCCGGGCCGTTCGACGTGGCGGTGCAGCGGGACCTCGGCCTCAAGCTCATGGCGGCGGTGGGTTTCGACTTCGCCCGCGGCCGGCTCGACATCAGTTTGCACCCGTTCTGCGGCGGCGCCACCGACGACGTGCGCATCACCACCCGCTACGACGGGGCCGATTTCGGCCGGGCCCTGATGGGCGTGCTGCACGAGACCGGCCACGCCCTCTACGAGCAGGGCCGCCCGGCCCCGTGGCGGCAGCAGCCGGTGGGCGCTGCCCGGGGCATGAGCCTGCACGAGAGCCAGTCGCTCATCGTCGAGATGCAGGCCTGCCGGAGCCGCGCGTTCTTCAGCTTCCTGGCGCCCCTGCTTCGGGAGGCGTTCGGGCGTTCGGGGCCGGAATGGTCGCCGGAGAACCTGCATGCGTTGAACACCCGCGTCGCGCCGGGCTTCATCCGGGTCGATGCCGACGAGGCGACCTACCCGGCCCATATCCTGCTGCGCTACCAGTTGGAGACCGCGATGATCGCGGGCGACCTCGCGGTGACCGATCTTCCCGGTGCCTTCAACGGCGGGATGCAAGACCTTCTCGGGCTCACCGTGCCGGATGATCGGGTCGGCTGCCTCCAGGACATCCACTGGCCGAGCGGGGCCTTCGGCTATTTCCCGACCTACACGCTGGGTGCGCTGGCGGCGGCACAGCTGTTCCGGGCCGCCCGAGCGGCCGAGCCGGCGCTGCCGGACTGCCTTGCGCAGGGCGATTTCGGGCCGCTGCGCACCTGGCTGCGGGCCAACGTCCACGCGTTGGGGAGCCTGCTCGGGACGGATGATCTGCTCATCCGGGCGACGGGCGCGCCACTCGGGACGGCGGCGTTCCGGGCGCATCTGGAGGCGCGGTATCTGGGAAATTGAGGAGAGGCGGGGCGGGATGACGGCCGAGACGCCTGACCCTCCGCCTCGCCGGCGGACGACGGTGCTCAGACGTCGCTTCCGGGGCGAGCAACGGCCGAACCAAGCGCCTCTCCCCCCTACAGGTCCAGCACATCCACCGCCGTCCCGAGCCGCGCGCGCGCAAGATCCGCGACGTGGCGGTGGTGCGTGAACAGGATCGGCTGGACGGTGGCGCCGATCTCCGCCAGCGCGTCCAGGCCGTGGCCGGTGCGGGTCTCGTCGAACGTCGAGAAGAGATCGTCGCCGATGAACGGCGCCGGCTCGGCGCGGCCCGCATAATCCTCCAGATAAGCGAGGCGCAGGGCGAGGTAGAGCTGATCGCGCGTACCCTCGCTCATGCCCTCGATCCCCACCAGCCCGCCGCCGGCGCGCTGTCCCGCGAGCTTCGGCGTGTCGGCCTCGTCGAAGGTCTGCGCGAGCCCCGAGAAGGCGCTGCCGGTGAGCGCCCGGAACAGCGCCCCCGCCCGGGCCACCAGAGGATCCTGCTGACCGGCCCGGTGCCGGGCCATCGCCTGCCCGAGCATCAGCCCGGCCAGCCGCAGCACCGCCCAGGAGCGCGCCGCCGCCTGGAGATCCGCCTCCGCGGCCTTGCGCTCGGCGAGCGCCAGCTCGGCCCCGCTCCCGCCCTCCAGCTCCGCCCGACGCCGCTCGGCCCGATCCCGGTCGGCGAAGATCACCTGACCGCGTTCGGACAGCGCCTCGGCTTCCAGGGCGAGCCGCGCCAGCTCGGCTGCGATCGCCTCCGGCGACATCGCCGCGAGCCCGGCCCGCAGCTCGGCCTCGGGCAGCCCATCCGCGGCGCCCGTGAGGCTGCCGCGCAGCCGCAGGAGCTCGGCGCGCAGCGTCTCGCGGACCCGCAGCCGGCCGAACAGCGCCTCGATCTCGAGCATCGGCGCATCGGCCAGCGCGGGCATCACCGCCGCGACCAGACGGGTCAGCGCCGTGCGGGCCACCGCCTCCCGGTCGGCGGCGGCCCGGCACGCCACCGCGGCCTCCTCGACCCGCCGGTCGAGCTCGGCCCGCCGGGCCTCCCGGGCCTGCGCGGAGACGAGGCGGGCCTGCAGGGTGCGGATCGCCGCCGCCGGAGCCGCCCCCGAGAGATCGGGGGCCAGAGCCTCGACCAGGGCGGCCGCACCCGCCCGGAACGCCTCCATGTCGCGCCGGATGCCGGTGGCCCGGCGGTCCAGGGCGGCGCGCTCGAGCAGTCGGTCGGGCACCGCCCGCCACGCTTCCAGGGCGCTCTCGGCCTCCTCGGGCCGGGCTGACGGGTCGAGGCCGAGGAGTCCGAGCGACCCGTTCCACTCGGCGTGCCACGCGGCCCGGCGTTCCTCGGCCGCCGCGTGCGCCGCTTCCAGCCGCTCGGCCGCGGCCCGCGCGGCGCGCAGCAATCCGCCGGTCTGGAGGCTCGACTCCCAGCGGCTCGCCAGGGTCGCGATCCGCGCCTCGATCTCTTCGAGGCTCGCAGCCAGGTCGAGATCGGTCGCCGGCTCCAGGCCGGCGCGGTCACGGAGATCGGCGATCGGCGCCCGGGCGGCCGCGATCCCCGCCCATATCCGCTCCCGCCCGATCCGCTGATCGGCGAGGCGCTGCTCGGCTTCGATCAGGCTCTCGACCTCGGCAAGCCACCCCGCCATCTCGGCGGGAGATCCCGGCACGATCCCGGCGGGCCGCCACGCCTCCCGCCAGGCCGCCTCGGCGTCGCCGATCTCGGCGGCGATCTCCGCGAGGTCGGCCTCCGCCGCCACGAGTGCCGCCTCTTCGGCGGTGAGGCGGTCGAGATCGGCCGCCTGGGCTGCCACCCGGGCGGCGTCGCCGGCGCGCTCGTCGGCGAGGCGGTCGGCGTCGAGGAGGGCGCGCTCGTAGGCGGCGATCCGGGACGCCTCGACGGGCTGCCCCGACGCCAGGGCGTCCCGCAACGGCGCGAACGCGGCGTCGCGCGTGGTCCGGACGGCCTCGACCCGCTCCCACGTGGCGATCGGCCGGCCGGCCTCGCGCTCCCGCAGCCGGTCGCGGGTGACGGACGCTTGGCGGCGCGCGGCATCGCGATGGTCGGCGGCCCGGTCCCGCTCGCGGATCTTGCCGTCGAGGAGGGCCCGATAATCCGCCACCTTCTCGGCGGAGGGCAGGGGCATCCCGACCAGGGCGCCGATATCGGGCACCGGGGGCGAGAGCCGGCCCGCCTGATTGCGCAGGAGCACCGTCTCGCGCCGGATCGTGGTGTCGAGGGTCTCGTGGGCGGCGATCCGTTCGTGCAGGCGGGCGAGGGGTTTCAGCGCCTCGCGCAGGGGAGTCGGATCGCGCGTGGCGCCGGCCGCCTCGACCTCCCCCTGAAGCCGATCGCGCTCGGCCAGCGCCGCGGCGCGGTCGCGGGCAAGCTGGTCCTCGGCGGCCGCCAGGGTCCGGTGGTCGCGGATCAGCCGCTCGATCCGGGTCCGCGCGGCGTCGGTCGGCTGGCGCGCCTCCAGCGCCGCGAGGTCGGCGACGCCGATCCGGGCGCGCAGCCGGTCCAGGTCCAGCCCGACCTTGTGGGAATCACCCTCGATCCGCGGCAGGTCGATGCCGCCCTTCTCGAATTCCTTGGTGCCGCTGAAGGCCGCCAGGATCGCGTCCGCCCGGCGCGTCAGGTCTGGCTCCACGGACACCGCTTCGGCCTCGGCCCCGGCGCGGGCGAGGGCGGATCCGGCCCGCTCCGCCTCGACCTCGGCGACACGGCAATCCGCAAGGGCGGCACCGAGGCGCTCAACCCAGGCCGGATCCGCGTCGATGAGGCCGTCCTCGGCGGCGATGCGCTGGTCCAGGGCATCGATCTCGAACAGGATCGGCCGGACCCGCTTGAGCCGCTCCAGCCGGGCGCGCTCGACCGCCATGGCCTTCTGTTCGGCGCGAAGGGCGTCGAGCTGGCCGGCCGCCGCGTCGATCTCGTCGTTCAGGGCGCGCCAGTCGCCCGAGCGCAGGCTTTTTTCGCGGATCGCCCGCCGGGCGGTCTCGTGGCGCTCCAGCGCCTGGTAGAAGGCCCGGTGCTTGGCCTGGCGCGGGGCGAAGATCGCGTCCGCCTCGACGTCGAGGGCCGCATGCAGCTCCGTCAGGCCGCGCAGGCCCGAACCCGCCGCGAACAGGCTCGCGCCGACCTCACCCTCGACATCGACCATCTCGCGCCCCCCCGCCCGGAGGCTGGACGCGTCGAGGCCGAAGGCACGGCAGAACACGGCCCGCGAGATGCCGCCGAGGAACGGGGCCAGGGCGTCGTCGGGAAGCGGTGCCTCGGCGGCGTCGATGAGGGTCCGGCTGTTGCCCTTCCGGCGGCGGAAGGTGAGGCGGCGCCCGTCGGCGGCGGCGATCTCCGCGCCGAGGCGCAGCTGCGGCATATCGTGCTGGAAGGCGTAGCGGGTGGATTTCTCGAAGCCGAACAGCAGGTCGGTGACGGCCGCCAGCGCGGTGCTCTTACCGGCCTCGTTGGCGCCCAGCACCACGTGCAGCCGCGCGTCCGGCCGGAAGGCGATCACGCGGTCCGTGAAGGCGCCGTAGCGCTCCAGGGCGAGGTGGATCAGGCGCATCGGGGGTCCTGGGGCATCATCCCGGGTGAGCGGATCGGTGCGGTCGCCGGGAGCACACGCCCGGCGAACACCTCAGCAGTGACGGCCGGTCAGGCGTCCGAGGATCAGCGCCTCGGCCTCGGCGCAGAGGGCGTCGAACTCCGCCTCCAGATCCGCCTCTGCGGCCACCGTGGAGGGCAGGCGGCCGCCGATCTCCGCGAGCGCGGCCTTGGCCCGGGACCGGAACTCGGGGTCGCGATCGAGATCGGCCAGCAGGGCGGCTGGATCGATCGCGGCGCCGGACGGCTCGGCCGGCGCCCGGGGCCGGCGCGTCTCGATCTTGAGGCGCTCCAGCCAGAGGTCCTCGTGCAGCCGGTGGGCCGCGGCCTGGATCTCGGCGGTCACGGAGTCCCGGTCGGCCGCCAGCGCGTCATGGGCCGTCGTGATGCCGGAGAGGTGGACCCGCACCAGGACGAGGCGCGTCGCGGCCAGGTCCGCGAGCGGCCGCAGGGCCACCTCCACCGCCTCGATCGCGGCCCGGGGATCGGACGCTCCGGCGAGGTCCACCGTCACCTGCTCGAACCGGGCGCGGTCGAGGGCGAGGCGGGTGAGCCCGGTCACCCGGCCGTCGGCGACCTCGACAAGCACGGCGCCCTTCTCGCCGCATTCGCGGATGCTCCGGCCCTGAAGGTTGCCGGGGAACACGATCCAGGGATCCCGGGACAGCTCGGCGTAGTCGTGGATGTGGCCGAGCGCCCAGTAATCGTAGCCGCGGGCCGCGAGGTCGGCGATCGAGCAGGGTGCGTAGGTCTCGTGGGCCGCGTGGCCGGTGCAGGCGGTGTGGAGGATCCCGAGGTTGAACCAGCCCGGAACGGCGGCCGGGTAGGTCAGCGACAGGTTCTCCTCGACGGCCCGGCTCTGGAAGCTGCGGCCGTGGAGCGCCACGCGCAGCGCTTCGATGCGGTGGGTGCCGGCGCGGTTGGCCGGGAAGACGTGAACCGAGGGCGGCAGGGTGATCGCGCGGGTGATCACGCTCTCGGCATCGTGGTTGCCGCGGACCAGGATCGTCGGGATGCCGGCGCGGTCGAGGCGTGCCACCTGCCGGACGAAGAACAGGCCGATCGTGTTGTCGGCCCAATCGCCGTCGTAGACATCGCCGGCCACGACCAGGAAGGCCACCGACCGGTCGATCGCCTGGGTCACCAGATCCTCGAAGGCCTGCCGCCCCGCCGCGGCGAGGCGGCGGGCGAGGTCCGCGTCGCGGGTCGCGAGACCCGACAGCGGGCTGCCGAGATGCAGGTCCGCCGCGTGGATGAAGCTGAAGCCCGACATCGGCCTCCGAGGGCACCGGTGAAGCTTGGGATCGCGCGCGGGCCAGCACCCACCGCGGAGGGGTCTTAAGCCGTCGGGGTCGACGGCCTCAAGCGCCGTTCACGGCCCGACCCGAGTTACGAACGCTGCGCGCATGGCCCGGGAGATGTCCCCCCCCTCGAACGACCGGCCCCCGGGCGCGTTACAGCGCAGCGGTGGCGGGAGAGCCGCCGGGTGAGGTACGGTCCGGCTCGATGACGTTCGCTGCACATCCGGCCCGCCCCGGCCACGCGCCGGTCTCCGAAGTCCCGTTTCCCCAGGCGGATGGGGTCAAGTCGCCCTTCAAGATCGTGAGCTGGAACCTCCTGCGTCGCACCGGCGCGGCCGCGGACGACGTGGCCGCCCTCGTCGCCCAGGAGAAGCCCGATCTGCTCCTCATGCAGGAGGCGACCCGGGCGATCGGGTTCCTGCTGGACCGGATCGGCGGCTACTACGCCTGGGCCCCGCTGCCGGGGCGGATCCATGGGCTGGCCATGTGGAGCCCGACCCCGTGGCCGGTGCCGCCCCGGGTGATCGCGCTGCCCTCCGGCGCCCTGGTGCACCGGGTCTGCCAGATCCTGGATCTCGGGGAATTCGGGATCGCCAACGTCCACCTGTCCCACGGGCAGATGCTGAACCGGCGCCAGCTCCGGCGGATCGTCGCCGAGCTGCCCCCGCGCGCCGCGGTGCTCGGCGACTACAACATCGTCGGGCCAGCGCTCATCCCGGGGTTCCGCGACGTCGGTCCGCGGCGGCCGACCCACGCCATGGTCGAGGTGCTGCCCCTGCGCCTCGACCGATGCCTCGCCCGGGGTCTCGTCTGCCACGACCACGCGGTGCTGCCCCGCGGCCCCTCGGATCACCGGCCGATCGTCGTCCATCTCGGGCCGGCCCCCGAGGCGCACGCCCCCGGTCGCCTCAGAGGTATGGCAGCAGCAGTCGCACGCCTGCGTCGCGCAGACGGACCGGCAAGGCCCGCCCGGCGAGATCCTCCCGGCTGAGCCGTCGCCGCATCTTGCCGCGCATGAACCGGTCGAGCTCGGCGGCGAGATCGGCGTCGATGATCTCGACGTTCAGCTCGAAATTCAGCCGGAAGCTGCGCATGTCCCAATTCGCGCTGCCGACGAAGCACCAGATGTCGTCCACCACCAGCGTCTTCGAGTGATCGAAGGGCGGCTCGTCGAGCCAGACCCGGACGCCGGCCCGCAGCAGCGGATCGAGATGCGCCCGGCTCGCCCAGTCGATGAACCGGTGGTCGCTGACCCGTGGGATGATGACGTCGACGGTGATGCCCCGGATCGCGGCCTGGGCCAGGGCTCCGGTCACGAGTTCGTCCGGCAGGAAATAGGGCGTCGCGAACCGGACGGTCCTGCGCGCGCAGGCGAGCGCCTGAAGGATGACCTGCTCGATCTTCTCGACATCGGCATCCGGACCGGAGGTCACCGCCCGGGCGACGCTCTCGCCGGTGGCCTCGAGCGTGGTGAACCAGGGCTCGGCGTCGAGGCTCTCGCCGTCGACGAAGGCCCAGTCGGCCGCGAAGGCCGCGGCGAGCTGCTCCACCACCGGTCCGTCGAGCTGGAAATGGGTGTCGCGGATCGGGTGCTCCGGCCCCAGGGCGACGCGGTTCGCGTGCGCGATGTTGAGGCCGCCGGTGAAGGCCGTGCGCCCGTCGAGGATCAGCAGCTTCTTGTGCGAGCGCAGGTTCAGGAACGGCATTCGCCAGGGCAGGGCGGAGTGCATGAACAGGGCCGCCGGCACCCCGGCGGCGGTGAGGCGCCGATAGACGGGCGCCTGGAAATAGCCGCCCCCGATCCCGTCGATGATGACGCGGACCTTCACGCCGCGATCCTTGGCCGCCACCAGCGCGTCGCAGAATTCGCGGCCGGTGGGATCGTCGCGGAAGATGTAGCTCGACAGGCCGATGCTGGCCCGCGCCTCCCGGATGGCGGCCAGCATCACCGGGTAGGCCGCATCGCCGTTGCGGAACATCCGCACGGAATTGCCCGCGAAGGCCGGGAGGCCGGTGATCCGCCGGATCGCCCGGTCGAGGGGCCAGAGCGTCTCGGGCACCACGGCGTCGTCGGTGTCGGGCAGGTGCGTGGCATCCGAGGGCTTGGTCCGAAATCGTCGGGCCCGGCGCGACACGCGGTTGATGCCGAAGGTCAGGTAGAGGGCGGTCCCGAAGATCGGCGACAGCCAGGCGAGGCCGATCCACCCCACCGCCACGCTCACACGCCGTTTGCGCAACAGGGCGTGCAGGGTGATGCCGAGCGCCAGGATGAAACCGATGACCGCCTCGACATCCGACCGCAGCAGGGCGGTCGACTCAAGCCATCGCGTAAGCGCGTTTTCCAAAGTCTCGGCATCCGGTTCGCTGGTGACGGCGCCGGATATACCCGAAGCGGACGCGGTGGCGCGGATTAATGCACGGGTCCGACCGGTGCCGCGACAGGGCGCTCGCAGCGATACGGGCCGCTGCCGTCGAGCGCCGCGTACAGGATGCGGCCACCGGACTGGATGCAGCGCGCCTTGGCCTCCGCATAGGGCCGGTGGAAGCTCCAGATGGTGATCATCGGTCCTACCATGGCGATACAGATGCCCCCGAACACCACCGCGGCGGCCCAGGTCGCGCCGTTGCGCTGCGGGCGCGGCGGCCGGGGCGGCGGCATCGTGCCGTAGAAGGCCAGCGTCAGACCGAACAGGTCGATGGTGCTCATCAGCCGTTCCGCGTTGGGGCGCCGGGCCCGGGGGGATCGGGCGCGTCCGTGATCCTAGGGCAGGGCGGCGCCGGAGCCTACGCGCGCCGCGCGGACCAGCCTGCGTCGTATCGCGCCAATCGGGCGGGGCGCAGGCGGCGTCACGGCTCCCAGCGGGGCGGACGCTTGCCCAGGAAGGCGTCGATGCCCTCTCGGGCGTCGGCCATCATCATGTTCCGGGTCATCACCTCGGCCGCGTAGCCGTAGGCCTCCTCCAGGCCCATCTCGATCTGACGGCCGAAGGCCTCCTTGCCGATCGCCAGGACCCGGCGGGCCTTCCCGGCGATCGTGTCGGCGAGGGCGCCGACCGCGGCGTCGAGATCCGCCTCCGGCACGACGCGGTTGACCAGGCCGATCCGCAGCGCCTCCCGGGCGTCGATCGGCTCACCGACCAGCAGCATCTCCAGCGCGGCCTTGCGCGAGACGGCGCGCGACAGGGCGACCATCGG
Organism: uncultured Methylobacterium sp.; assembly: GCA_964242725.1. Classification (GTDB taxonomy): domain Bacteria; phylum Pseudomonadota; class Alphaproteobacteria; order Rhizobiales; family Beijerinckiaceae; genus Methylobacterium. The sequence goes on along the minus strand of CAXTCV010000039.1, from coordinate 9,115 downwards.
GGTCGAGCAGAACAGGCCGATCTGCACCCCCGGCGTGGCGAAACGGGCTTCGTCCGCACAGATCGCGAGGTCGCAGGTGGCGACGAGCTGGCAGCCGGCCGCCGTGGCGATCCCGTGGACCCGGGCGATCACCGGCTGCGGCAGGCGCACGAGGCTCAGCATCAGCCGGGCGCAGGTGCCAAACACCGCCTCCGTCGCTGCCCGAGACGGGTCGGCACGCATTTCCTTGAGGTCGTGCCCCGCGCAGAAGGCCGGTCCGGCCCCCCGCAGAACCACGACCCGCACCGCCGGATTCTCGCGGATCGCGTCGAGCTCGCCCTGAAGGGCGCCCATCAGGGCCATCGACAGGGCATTGCGGGCCCGCGGGCGGTTCAGCGTCAGGGTCGCGACGCCGCCGGAATCGCTGCGCAGGAGGACCGGCGCCTGCGGATCGTCCGGGACGGGCGGGGCCTGCGCGACGGAAGCGGTCATGGGAGCGTCTCCCGCTGCCGGCTCGCCCAGAACGCGGGGCCGGTCTCCGGGCGGAAGAGTATCATGGAGGCCGAGCGCCCGCGATGCCTGCCGTGGCAAACCCGGAAGCCGTTGTCGCGGCGTGACCGGTCCTCAGGCGTCCTCGGCCAGGGCAAGGTCGAGGCTGGCGAAATCCGCGCCCGGCCCGTTCCACCAAACAACCGGATAGGTCGCGAGCCGGCCCATCACGCTCGCATAGGCATCGGCCAGCGCGGTGTCGACGATGACCAGGGCGGCCCCCGACTGGGCGAGGCTGTCGGCGAAATCCTGACCTCGGCGGTCGCCGTCGAGGCAGGTCACGCGTACCCCGACCCTGGCGAGGCCGAGGCGGATCGCCTCCGCTTGTCGGAGATCCTGCACCAGCAGCGCGACGCCGGTGCCGGCCCCGAGGCCTTCACCGCAAGCCCAGCGGGCCACGCCGTGCGGACAGATCGCCGGCGCGGAGACGGCCTGACCGGTCCGCCGGTCCGGGCCGATCGTCAGGGCCCGGAACCGCCGGTCGGCGTCGCGGGACGCGGGGGCCGGGATGGATGCGGCAGTGGATGTGACGCCGTACATGCGATGCAGACCGCCTGGATCTGGATAAACCGTCACCCTGGCGTGACGCGGGCGGGTTAACACTCCCTCTCACCGATCCACGCGACCAAGCGAGAAGCCGCTTTTCGGTCGCCCTGGCGCCCCGGATCTTGCCTATGACCAACGCGGCGTGAAGGCCGGCGCGCGTTTTGTCGTCAAATTCGGTCGCAGTGGCCCAGGCTCCGGTCCGGCCTATCTCTCAGCCTCGAGGCAGCCCGCCAGAGGCCGCCGGGATCGAGGAACCACGCCCGTATGCGCCACATCGCTCTTCCTGCCGCCCTGATGGCCGTCGTCCTGCCGGCGCAGGCGCAGATCCGGAACGCGCCGGCCCCGCGCGCCCTGGAGTTTTCGGCCTACATCTTCGCCGCGTCGAATGTCTGCGGCTACCGGATCGGCAGCGAGCAGTTCGAAGCGCTGCTGGCCAAGCAGAACGTGCGGATCGAGGACGTCCAGCCCCGCGGCCCCTTCGGCAACCGCGTCCAGACGATGTTCACGCTGATGTCGAATCAGATGGCGCAGAACCGCGACCAGGCCTGTATCGCCGTGGCGGGCGAGTACGGGCCCGACGGCACCGTGGCCAAGAACGTGCTGCTGCCGGCCTCCGAGACCCCGGCGAAGCCCGCCGAGCCCGCCAAGCCGCAATAGGGACCGGCGCGCGGCCGTTTCAGCCGAGGTGCCAGTCGATCGGCCGGATCCCGTGCTCGGTGAGCCAGCGATTGGCCCGCCCGAACGGGTCGGAGTCGGGGAAATCCCGGGCGCGGTTGAGGGGCGAGGGGTGCCCGCTCTCGAACACCCCGTGACGGGCGGAATCGATCAGCCCCGCCCGGGCGCGGGCCTGGGCGCCCCAGAGCAGGAAGACCGCGGGCTCCGGCCGCGCCGAGACCGCGGCCACCGCCTCGTCGGTGAGGGCCGCCCAGCCGAAACGAAGATGCGCCCCGGCCTTGCCCGCCTCCACGGTCAGCGCGCTGTTGAGCAGCAGGACACCCTGCCGGGCCCAGGGCGTGAGGTCGCCGCCCGCAGACCGGCCCGAGCCCGCCTCCGCCAGGATCACCTTCAGCGAGGCGGGCAGGCGACCGGATCCCACGAACGAGAAGGCGAGGCCGTTGGCGTCGCCCGGGGTGGGGTAGGGATCCTGCCCGAGGATCACCGCGCGGACCGCGGGCAGCGGCGTCTCGGCGAGGGCACGGAAGATCCGGTCCGGCGCCGGCAGCACGCGGGCGCCCGCGGCGATCCGTACGTCGACGCGCGCCGCCACCGCGTCGGCCTGGCCGCCCGCGAAGAACGGCAGCGCCAGCCAGGGCGAGCCCGAGGCACGGAAGGCCGAGAGGGCGTCGGCGACGGGTGTGTCGGTCATGAGGTCTCGCAATCGGCGTCCATGTCGAGATAAGCTGCGGCCGGTTGCCGTCATCGGGGCGGCGGTTGCGGCCCGGGGCCGCCCGTGGTTAGGGACATCGGTCGAACGAGCGCCGCGGTGCGGCATGTCGCGTCCGCCCTTCGCCACGCGGCATCGCACCCTACATGGAACGCATCCGACAGGTATGAGTCTCCGGTACAGGTCCAGGCGTCCGTGCCCGCCGTCGGATATTGGAAGCCAGAGGAAGGACTCGGCGCGCGGCGCCGGAACGCTGCCATGAACGAACGCGTCGAACCCGCCGCACTGGCGATTGGCCGGCCTCTGACGTCCCTGCAGCCGGCGGCAGGCGGCTTGCCGGCCGACCACCCGAAGGTGGCCTGGGGCCGCATCGGCGTCCTGCTGATGAACCTCGGCACGCCGGAGGGCACGAGCTACTGGCCGATGCGCCGGTACCTCAAGGAATTCCTGTCGGATCGGCGGGTCATCGAGGTGCCGCGACTGATCTGGTGGCCGCTCCTCAACCTGATCATCCTGACCAAGCGCCCGGGGCCGAAGGGCCGCGACTATGCCAGCGTCTGGAACAACGTGCGCAACGAAGGGCCGCTGAAGACCACCACCCGCGGCCAGAGCGAGCGCCTGCAGGCCGCGATGGGCGATTCGGTGGTGGTCGACTGGGCCATGCGCTACGGCAAGCCGGAGGTCGCCGATCGGCTTCAGGCGCTCCTCGACCAGGGCTGCGACCGGATCCTGCTGGTGCCGCTCTACCCGCAATACGCCGCCGCCACCTCGGCCACCGCCTGCGACCAGGCGTTCCGGGCGCTGATGGACATGCGCTGGCAGCCGACCGTGCGGGTGTCGCCGCCCTATCACGACGATCCGGTCTACATCGCCGCCATGGCCGATTCGATCCGCGAGGGGCTGGCCAAACTCGATTTCGAGCCCGAGGTGATCCTCACCTCGTTCCACGGGGTGCCGCGGAGCTACCTGCTCAAGGGCGATCCCTACCATTGCCAGTGCCTGAAGACCGGTCGGCTGATCCGCGAGGCGCTCGGCCTGTCGCCGGAGCGCATGCGGGTGACCTTCCAGTCGCGCTTTGGAAACGAGGAATGGCTCAAGCCCTACACCGATGAGACCGTGACCGCGCTGGCGAAATCCGGCGTGAAGCGCATGGCGATCGTGGCCCCGGGCTTCACCGCTGATTGCCTGGAGACCCTCGAGGAACTCGACGGCGAGAACCGTCACTATTTCGAGGAGAACGGCGGCGAGCGCTTCGCCTATCTCCCCTGCCTGAACGACACCGACCTCGGCATGAAGGTCATCGAGAACGTCGTGCGCCGCGAACTTCAGGGTTGGATCTGAGACTTCGCGCTTGCTGCGCGGCCCGGACCCCCTATTATTTTCCTAAGCCGGGCGGACCCATCGATCCGGCGCGGGAGAGTCTCATGGCGTTCTTCATCGGCATCGCGTGTCCCTGGCTCCTAATCGCGGTGCTCGACCGGATCGCCGAAGGGCGCCGCAGCGCCGAGCTCGCCGTCCTCGGGGTCACGCCGCCGGCCGCCCCGGCGCAGTCGAGCTACCTCGTTCCCGACCGGCCGTACTGAGACGGCCGGCCCTTGGTCCCCGATCAGGGCTTCTTCGTCTCCGGGGCGGGCTGAGCCGCCGCGTCGGGCGCGTCGGTCCGCACGATCTTGGCGTCCGCGCGGAGCTTCAGGATCAGGTCCTGCTGCGCCTTGCGGACCAAGTGCTGATCGATCTGATCCTTGAGCTCGTCGAAGGTCGGCTGCGGCTTGGTCCGCTTCTCCTCGACCTTGATCACGTGCCAGCCGAACTGCGTCTTCACGGGGTCGGAGACCTGGCCGGGCTTCATCGCGAAGGCGGCGTTGGCGAAGTCCGGGACCATCCGCTCCTTGGTGAACCAGCCGAGATCGCCGCCCTCGGCCTTCGAGCCGGGATCCTTGGAGGTCTCGGCCGCGACCTTGGCGAAATCCTCGCCGCCCTTGATCCGCGCCGCGATGGCCTTCGCCTCGGCCTCGTTGTCCACGAGGATGTGGCGGGCATGCACCTCCTCCTCGGGCTTCATCAGCTTGACGGTCTGGTCGTAGATCGCGTGCTCGGCCTCCGGGGTGACCGCGCGCTTGGCCTCCTGCTCCAGGTAGTCGTCCAGCAGGAGCTTGTCGCGGAAATACGCGAGCTTGCGCTTGAACTCCGGGGTGTCGCCGATCTTGGCCGTCTCGGCGGCCTGGGCGCCGACCCGCAGGTCGACCATGTAGTCGACCAGCAGGTTCTTCTTCTGCGCCTCGTCGACGCCCGGCAGCGACAGGGCCGGGTCGTCGGACGCGATGGCGAGGTCGCCCTGGGTGATCGGTTTGCCGTTGACGCTCGCCACGGCCGAGTCCGGCCCGGCCGGCGTGTTCGCGGCGGGCGTCGCCATCGGGGCCGGGGCCTTCTGGGGCGCCTGGGCCAGCGCGAGGCCCGGCATCGCGATCATGACGGCCAGCGCGCTGACGCGCCGGAGGAGGGCGGTGTGAAGCATGGGGCGGGATCCTCGGCTGACGTCTTGTGGCCGCTCCGGATCGCGCCGAGCGGCAGGTCGCGGCAGACGTGGCCCGCGTCGCCCGAGAAGGCAAGCGCTGCCGTGCCCACCATCCCGCAACCGTGACCACGCCGTCGCGCGCAGCGCCCGCCTCTTTCAGGTGCGCCAAGCGATGTTTACCTCTATAAGCCCGGCCAACTCCGCCCAGGCCGGCCCGCCACGCTCACCCGTGGGCGGGCTCGCGCGTCCGCAGGTCCATGATGCTCGGCTCCATCGCCAAGAAGATTTTCGGCTCCTCCAACGACCGCCGCGTCAAGGGCTTCCGTCCGCGCGTCGCGCTGATCAACGCGCTGGAGGCGGAGATCCAGGAGCTTTCGGACGAAGCCCTGCGCGCCCGCACCGACCTGCTGAAGGCGGAACTCGCCGGCGGCAAGAGCCTCGACGACATCCTCGTGCCGGCCTTCGCGACGGTGCGCGAGGCGGCCAAGCGCGTCTTCGGCCAGCGCCATTTCGACGTGCAGCTCATCGGCGGTATGGTGCTTCACGAGGGCGGCATCGCCGAGATGAAGACCGGCGAGGGCAAGACCCTGGTGGCGACGCTGCCGGTCTATCTCAACGCCCTGGAGGGCAAAGGCGTCCACGTCGTCACCGTGAACGACTATCTCGCCGCCCGCGACGCCGAGTGGATGGGCCAGCTCTACCGGTTCCTCGGCCTCACCGTCGGGACGATCGTGCACGGGCTCGACGACGCGCAGCGCAAGGATGCCTATGCCTGCGACATCACCTACGGCACCAACAACGAGTACGGGTTCGATTATCTGCGCGACAACATGAAGTATGAGCTGTCCCAGCTGGCGCAGCGGGGGCACAACTACGCCATCGTGGACGAGGTCGACTCGATCCTGATCGACGAGGCGCGCACGCCGCTGATCATCTCCGGGCCGGTAGACGACCGCTCCGAGCTGTACGTCGCCGTCGACGCGATCCTGCCCCGGCTGGTGCGCGAGCATTACGACCTGGACGAGAAGCAGCGCACGGTCTCGCTCACCGAGGCGGGCAACGAGTTCGTGGAGGAGACGCTGCGCGAGGTCGGCCTGCTCAAGGACGGGGACCTCTACGACGCGCACAACGTGAGCCTGGTCCACCACGTGAACCAGGCGCTGCGCGCCCACACGCTGTTCACCCGGGACAAGGATTACATCGTCAAGAACGACGAAGTGGTGATCATCGACGAGTTCACCGGCCGGATGATGCAGGGGCGGCGCTACTCGGAGGGGCTGCACCAGGCGCTGGAGGCCAAGGAGCGGGTCACGATCCAGCCCGAGAACCAGACGCTGGCCTCGATCACCTTCCAGAATTACTTCCGCCTCTACAGGAAACTCGCCGGCATGACCGGTACGGCCTCGACCGAGGCCGACGAGTTCGCCGAGATCTACAAACTCGACGTTGTCGATATCCCGACCAACAAGGAGGTCGAGCGCGTCGACGAGGACGACGAGGTCTACCGCACGGTCGGCGAGAAGTACGAGGGCATCATCGCGGAGATCGACCGGGCGCATAGCCGCCACCAGCCGATCCTGGTCGGCACCGGCTCGATCGAGAAGTCCGAGCATCTGGCCGAGATGCTCAAGAAGGCCGGCTACACCCTGCTCGATTATTCCGATCCGAACGCGCTGACCGACGTCTACAAGGCCGCCCGCGAGGGCCGGGTGACCAAGCGCTTCGCGGTGCTGAACGCCCGCTTCCACGAGCAGGAGGCCTATATCGTCGCCGAGGCCGGCGTGCCCGGGGCGATCACCATCGCCACCAACATGGCCGGCCGCGGCACCGACATCAAGCTCGGCGGCAATATCGAGATGCGGGTCGAGAAGGAGCTCGCCACCCTGCCCGAAGGACCGGAGCGGGATGCCCGGATCGAGGCGATCAAGGCCGAGATCGCCGAGAACCGCGCCAAGGTGCTGGCCTCCGGCGAGACGGCGGATCCGGAAGCGGGCCGCAAGAAGGACCTGCCGGGCGGCCTCTACATCATCGGCACCGAGCGCCACGAATCCCGGCGCATCGACAACCAGCTCCGCGGCCGCTCGGGCCGCCAGGGCGATCCCGGCCGCTCGAAATTCTACCTGTCGCTTCAGGACGACCTGATGCGGATCTTCGGCTCCGACCGCATGGACGGGATGCTGCAGAAGCTCGGCCTGGAGCAGGGTGAGGCGATCATCCACCCCTGGATCAACAAGGCGATCGAGAAGGCGCAGCAGAAGGTCGAGGCGCGCAACTTCGACATGCGCAAGAACGTGCTCAAGTACGACAACGTCATGAACGACCAGCGCAAGGTCGTGTTCGAGCAGCGCCGGGACTTCATGGGCCAGGACAGCGTCCGGGAGACCGTGGACGAGATGCGCGAGGGCGTGATCGACGACCTCGTCGCCCGGTTCATCCCGCAGAACGCCTATGCCGAGCAATGGGACGTCGCCGGCCTGCGTGAGCAGGTGAAGGAGGTTCTCAACCTCGACGCGCCGGTCGAGGACTGGGCCAAGGAGGAGGGCATCGCCGACGAGGAGATGCGCGAGCGCCTGCTCAAGGCCGCCGAGGAGGCCTACGCGGCCAGGACCGAGAAGAACGGCGCCGAGGTCACCGCCTATATCGAGAAGCAGGTGCTGCTCCAGACCCTCGACCATCTCTGGCGCGAGCATCTGGTGACCCTCGATCACCTCCGGCAGGTGATCGGCTGGCGCGGCTTCGCCCAGCGCGATCCGCTGAACGAGTACAAGTCCGAGGCGTTCGACCTGTTCAACGGTCTCGTGACCGCCCTGCGCGAGCAGGTCACCGCGCAGCTCTCGCGGGTCGAGATCATGATGCAGGAGCCGCAGCAGGACTTCCCCCCGGGCGGCCCGGCGCTGCCGCCGATGTTCGCCCAGCATCTCGACCCGGTCACCGGCGAGAACGAGATGGACTATGCCGGCTTCGGCTCGGGCAGCGACGGCGGCGGCGGCCCGGCCTACGGCTTCGCCGCGCAGGGTCTGGCGGTGGACGGGGCGGTGCTGGAGCGCGATCCGAACGATGCCGCCACCTGGGGCCGCGTCGGGCGCAACGAGCCGTGCCCCTGCGGCTCCGGCAAGAAGTACAAGCACTGCCACGGCAGCCTCCAGGCCTGAGGCCGCCATGGCGACGCAGGCGGTCTTCGTCGCCGGGGCCGGCACCGAGATCGGCAAGACCTACGTCACCGCGGCGCTGACCCGGCGTCTCCGGACGCTGGGTCAGCGGGTCCGAACCGTGAAGCCGCTCGCGAGCGGCGTCCCGCCGTTGAACGATCCGGCTTTCGCCGAGAGCGACACCGCCCGCCTGCTCGATGCGCAGGCGATCGCCGTCGACGAGGCGGCGGTGGAGGGCTGCTCCCCCTGGCGCTTCTCGGCGCCGCTCTCGCCCGACCAGGCGGCCGTGCTGGAGGGCCGGTCCCTGGACCTCGACAATCTCGTCGGCTGGTGCCGCGCGCAGATCGCCGGAACGGACGGCACGCTGCTGATCGAGGGGGTTGGCGGCCTGATGAGCCCGGTCACCGGGTCGGCCACGGGGCTCGACTGGCTGCGGGCGCTCGGGGTGCCGGCGCTCCTCGTCTCCGGCAGCTATCTCGGGGCGATCAGCCACGCGCTCACCGCCTGCGAGACCCTGCGCCGGTATGGGATTCCGCTGCTGGGGATCGCCGTCAGCGAGAGCGCGGGTGCGCCGGCGCCGGCCGCGACCGTGGCCGCGTCGATCGCCCGCCATGCCGACGCGCCCGTCGTCTGCCTCGGGCGCGGCGCCGCCTGTCCCGACGCCCTGGCGGACCTGATCGGCATCGGATGAGGCAGGTGGTACCACCGGATCCGCGGCGACGGCGAACCCCGTTCGTCGCAGCGGCGGCCGCGTCCGCGCTGGACGGCGTGGCCGTGACGGCTACCTGTCGCGGGGCGTCGACCCGCCCAGATCGGGCAGGGTCCTGCGGGAGCTGGTCCGTTGAGTGAGTCCCTTGCGCCCGCTGCCGCTCCGATTCCGGACGCCGCCGACGATGCGGGCGATCCCGCCCATGGCCGGCTGAGGCCAGCACTGATCCTCGGTGCCCTGGGCGTCGTCTACGGCGACATCGGCACGAGCCCGCTCTACGCGTT
>CAXTCV010000038.1:0-23651 GCA_964242725.1 uncultured Methylobacterium sp. | reverse complement strand
CGGGTCGCCTGGGCGATCATGACCCGCGGTGGCACCTACCGCGCACCGGTGATCGCGGTCGCCTGACAGCACGGAGAAAACGAGTTTCCAGGTTGCGAGGACGATGAGAGTTGATGGCGAACCGGTCAGACCGGGAGCCGGGACACCCCGCCGACTGTCCAGGGCGTCATAGCCCGCAAAGCAGAGTGGGACCCAGCTCGCGGATACCATCAGGGCCAGCGGTCAACATGAACGACTGCATCGACAGGCCGGACACAAGACTGCACCCGACCAACGCGTCAGAAGCTCAATTCGCCACTTGCAATGCGGGAGCCATCCACACAGGTCGGCCTCCTACCAACCCAGATAAGGATACAGGACCAATGTTCCACGCTCTTGGGCATGATCTCGACCTGCCCGAGACCTCCGCGTCGAATGGAAGGCGCTGAGGGGGCGGCGGCCTCCGTGAGGAAACAGAACCGAGGGATCGAATATCTTAAAGCCGCGCGACAGTTGTCGCCACGCCCTCAGCGCTGGACGCATTCCCATACCTTGGCGATGACAACTGACCCTTCACCGACCGAGGATGCCACGCGCTTGACGGATCCGGCACGGACATCTCCGACCGCGAAGATCCCGTGATGTGAGGTGGCGTAGGGCGAACTCGCGCCGATCGCATCCCCGGTCAGCACGAAGCCATGGTCGTCGAGCTCGACGAGCCCTGAAAGCCAACCGGTATTTGGGGCCGCGCCCACCATCACGAACACGGCGCACGTCGACACCTTGTGCTCCGTGCCATCGACGACGTTGCGGATCGTCACCCCATCGAGGTGACCATCACCGTGCAGGGCGCTGACCTCGGCACCGTACTCGATCGTGATCGTCGGATCCGCCTTCAGACGGCTCGATAGATAATTTGACATCGAGTTCGCAAGCGAGTGCCCACGAACGATCAGGCGAACATGCCGTGCGGAGCGGCTGAGGTACATCGCCGCTTGCCCCGCCGAATTGCCGCCACCGATGATGATGGTCTCCGCGTTCTTGCAATAGCGAGCCTCGATTTCCGTCGCTGCATAGTAGATCCCCGCGCCCTCGAACGCCTCAAGACGGTCGATCGGCAATCGCCGATATTGAACACCGGTTGCGACAACGACGGCGTTTCCACGGACGCGCTGGTCGTTGTCGAAAGTGGCACAGAACGCACCATCGGCGAGCTGCTCCAATTTCGCCACCCGCCGCGGCATCGCGAACCGAGTCCCGAATTTCATCGCCTGGACCTCGCCGCGCCAGACAAGATCGGCACCGGAGATCCCAGTCGGAAAACCCATGTAGTTCTCGATTCGGCTCGACGTGCCGGCCTGGCCTCCGATCGCGATATCCTCGACGACCAGCGCGCGAAGGCCTTCCGCCCCCGCATAGACGCCCGCCGCCACGCCGGCTGGGCCACCGCCCACGATAAGTACGTCGAAGGCCTCGTCATCCAAGAGATTGAAGTTCAAGCCGAGCAGCTTGGCAATCTTGTCAGGCGTCGGATCCGATACGACGATGTCGCGGCCGAAAATCACGCTCGGCAGGTTGGAGGCGATCGAGCAACTCTTCGCGACGGCCACTGCCTCCGGGCTGCCCAACATATAAGAACGATAGGGAAGGCGGTTGCGGCTCGCGAACTCTGCGATCCGCCGAACAGCCCGGTCGTCGTCCTCGCCCATCAGCACCAAGGTTCCGTCCCGGGTGTCGAGTTGTCTCCGGCGCCGTGCAGCGAGCACCGTTATGATGATGTCCGACATCTCTGGGATCTCGGACATCAGCCGCAGCATCTCCGTCCGCGGGACCTCGATCACGTTCGTATCCCTGCACGCCCGCATGGGCATCGACCAGCTTCCGCCGTTGAGAAACGAGATCTCCGCCATGAACTGGGTCGAGCCGAGTGTCGAAGGCAGATGGCGTTTCCCTGTGAAGGGGTTCACGACCTCGATCTCACCATCCTCGACATAAACGAACCGGTCGACCGGTTCGCCCACGCGCGCGAGGAACGTGCCGGCCTGATAGTGACGCTTGGTGCCAACGGATTGGATTGCAGCGATATGCGATGCCGTAAGTGGTATGCGCTGCATTTCGCTCAGATCACGGCCAATCGTCTCCATAGTCGCTCCGATCGCAATATGCCTGGCCTGGATTCTATTGAACCGCTTTTCTTCAGTGAGCTTGAAGCGCCATTCTGTAAAAAATCATTGCTGGCAGCAATGCAGGCAACCACTTTGTAGACGTGCTGTACGGGACCGTTCGAGGTCCAGCCTGACCGGACCTGGACATCGGCTCAATCGATCTTAGGCCCGAAGGGAGCAACGCAGAAATCCCTCCATTTGAGGCACTCGCGCAGGCCTGCGGGATGAGCGAGGCTGGCCGAAAGCGGAATGGCTCTTTCGGGACAAAACGGCCGGAATTGCGGACATTCAGATACCGGTCCCTGCCAACGCATTGATGTGTTGACCTGGATTCACAGAAATAGAGCACGAGCCCGCTCAAATATGGCAGCTAAGGCATGTTCAGACCGCGCCAGGCGACTCCCGACAGCGTTTCCAGCTCGGTATCGAATCGGCGAAGAGCCACGACCGATGGAGGCGCGGGCAGTCGAAACATGCAGCTGAAGGAACATCCGCGAATGGCCGAACAACGAAGATCCCCGGCGCGGGACCTGGATGATCTCACCGGCTGCGAATTCAGATGGCAAACGGTGCCCACCGCGCGAGCAGGAGAAGAGCAGTGTCCGAACCCGTTTCCCGAATGGCGTAATCCGGTGCGACGCCGAACTGTACGAGCGGAAGGGAAGCCACCGAATCTTGGCCACTTCGAAGCAGGCCTGGTCAGGGACGGCGCATGACGGCAATCGCTGGAAAGGTACCCGTCACGGTGCTGACGGGCTTCCTGAGGTGGGGAAAGACCACCCTCCTCAACCAGCTGCTCGCCCAGGCCGAGGGGGTGGCCGTCATCGTCAACGAGTTCGGCGAGGTCGGCATCGACGGCCAGCTGGTCGTGGGCGTCGACGAGGATGTGGTCGAGATCAACAACGGCTGCATCTGCTGCACGGTCCGCGCCGACCTCGTCACCACGATCGGGCGCCTGCTCGCGCGCCCGCAGCCCGTGCAACGCATCCTGATAGAGACCACGGACCTCGCGGACCCGGCCCCCCTCATCCAGAGCTTCATGCGCGACGAGCATCTCCGGGAGCGGACCGAAACTCGACGCGCTCGTGACCGTCGTCGATGCCCACCACAACCCGCTCTGGCTGCCGTCCGACTATCCGATGGTCGCCCCGAGCTACCCCGACCAGCGCTCCGCCCCTGCCAAGGCCATCGGCCTCGGTGTGCTAGATGATCGTGTCGATCAGCGCAGGACCGGCACTGACGGTTGATCGCGGCTTTGCACGAAGAGTTTACGACCGTCCAGCCATCCCTCCTGCGACACCAGCGGTATGAGGGCTGCAGCGTGTTGGCAGTGACGTGCCGGGTCGACCGAAGGTGTCGATCCAACTCAGTCGAATGATCTGGGCGCTCGGCGCCTCGATCAAAGCCGTCTCGACATCCTTCGAAGCTCGTCGCTTGGCGGCTCCGATCCAGCGCACCACCAAGCGATCCCGTCGGCGGCGCGAGGTCGATGATCGCTCACGCTTCGACCAACGATGGGTGGGACGGGCATCGTCGCGCTTAGCTGAAGACATGAGCGAAGCTCCCCAAATCCGGGTTTCAGGCAGCTGCCGGTAGCGTAGCTGCACGCAGCGCCGCATGTCCTATTTGGGGTAGATGAAGTCGCTGGACTGCCAGTCGGATCATCATGGATCCGTTGCTCGATCCGATCACGGACGAGAGGGGCAACAAGCCGGCTTTAACAGCAGGGGCTTAGCTCAACCCTCGCCTCCGGCCGTCAACACCGAACCCGCGGAAGAGCCACGCTTCAGCGCCGACCCACATCCCTCGGCGTCGCAGACTGACTCTGATTGTACCAAATCGATGAGCAGGCGGGGATCAGCGCTCGCTTGTCCGGTCAGATATCAGCGCGATCTGCGATACGAAGGCGGCGAGTTCTCCTTGCCTTCGGATTTGGAGCTTCTCATAGACTCGCTTCAGAACGGTCCGTGCAGTCTCTTCCGCAATGCCCAACTTCACGGCGGCGTCCCGCGGCGAGTGCCCGCAGCCGACGAGAGCCGCAATCCGGCTCTCCCCGGGCGTCAGACCGAGCAACGCCAATTCGTCCATGACCTGTGGCGTGTGTCCGGTCTCGGGGTCAGCGATGAGCAGCAAGGCACATGAGGGCTCCGCTCGCGCGATCGCTGCCTGCGCCCGCACCAGCATCGGCATGCGCCGGCTCGGGCGGCGCAACGCGATTGCCTTGGTGGCGGCATGACCCTGTAGGACCGTGTCGATGAGGTCGAGGAGCGCCCTTTGGCTGTCCGGATCCTCCGCCTTCACATACCCATTCGCTCGACGCAGCCCGTCCTCAAAGAGAGCTCCCGCCCGGCTGTTGGACGCGAGTATCCGTCCCCCGGCTTCGACAACGATCGCGCCAACGCGCAAGCTATCGAGCGTTTGCTGAAGCAGCGTCGGGTCGGAATCGACCCGAGCCGGCAGCGCCCGAGCCTGAGGAGGCAGCCGTCGCTTCAGGCCGGCGTCAATCCGCGCCCGCAACATATCCGACCTGATCGGCTTCGGAAGGAAGTCGACTGCCCCGAGCTTGATGCTACGCACGATCGCGTCCGGTGCGTCGAGCGCGGAGATCACGATCACGGGCACATCTCTACCATCATTGTGAGATTGGATCCGCTCGAGAACGCCGAAACCATCGCAGTTCGGCATCATGAGGTCGAGCAACACGAGATCAACAACGTTTTGTTGAATATAAATAATCGCTGCTTTTCCATCCTGCACCAATGCTACATCGTTATATCCGAGCAATGAAAGTTGCATCGAAAGCGTGTAGGCGCTGTCTTCGTCATCTTCTGCGATCAAAATCCGACATTGGTCGCAGGAGTTTGCCATAACCTCGTCTCTATTTTCGACCATGCCCGTTCAGTATCGCCCCTCACTCCAGAAATTCATCGGTATGGGCAGCAATCTCGGTCGGTATCTGCAGTCCCAGCCTGGCGGCCGTCCGAAGGTTGACGACGAGCTCGAACTTGGACGGCGTTTGCACCGGCAGTTCGGCCGGATCTGCCCCTCTCAGGATGCGATCCACATAGCCTGCTGCGCGAGCGTACAGATCTTTCGTATCTGCGCTATATGACAACAGGCCGCCGTCCGACACAAAGAACCGGTAAGGAAACACACACGGCAGATTATGCTTTGTCATCGCGTCGACGATAAGTCGATGGTGCGTGGACGTGAACAGATCAGTCATCACAACCATGCCGACCGGGCTGCCATTGTCACAGGTCGACACGGCGGCCTCAATATCCTCTACCTTGACGACCGGCAAGTCGAAGAGGGTGAGGTTGAGAGATCGTGCCCCGGCTTCGAGAGCCTCACGAAAAGCCTGGAAGGGCGAACCGGCAGGATGAAACAGGAAGCCTACACGCGTTACTTTCGGCGCCATCTCTTTCAGCAACTCTAGCCACTTCTCTGCCAAAGCCGGCTCGGTGTTCGTCAAACCGGTGAAATTAGTGCCGGGAGAGGAAAAGTTTTTTATCAAGCCGGCGCCAACTGGATCCACGAGGTTGACGAATACGACGGGACACGTGACCGATCGCGTCCGCAATGCGACGGCGATTGGCGTCGCAGTTGCCACAATGACGTCGGGCCGCCGACCTACGGCGAGTTCTGTCACGCGTTCGACGCGGTCAGGGTCTCCGCCAGCCCAGACCACGTCCAGAATCAGCTGCGCTCCGAGCCGCCACCCATAGCTCTCAAGAGCCTCGCGAAATGCGCGCAGGCGTTCTTCGCCCTCACCACCTTGGCCGATGCCCATGATAACCGCGATGCGCCGCCGTGCATCTTGTGCGAAGGCCGGATGGAACAGGTTGAGCGCGCCCGCACCAATGCCGAACATAAGCGCCCGGCGGCCCGTTCGTTGGTGGCACATCAGAAATCGCGCCTTCGCAAAACCATCAAGGGCTTCCTTTGATGCCTCCGCAACCCTATCAAACGATCTTCGTAGTGGAGCGACATGGCTTTGAACGGGTCCCGTGTTACACGACCCGCGACCGGGAAAAGGCCTGCCGAGAAGCGATATCATAGGCATCCCATCTGCCATCTGTTCACGGTCGATGCAAGAGTACGCGTCCATATCGTAAGAATGTTAATTATCGAATACACCAGCATGCCTTTAGAATGACACGTGATTTGATCGAGCGGCGGGTTTTCGGGCTAAGGACCGGCGTCCAGGCGAGCCTTGACTTCGGATCTGACGCTTCCCGAAGAAAAAGCCTTCTCCGTAAATACACTCATGTCATTGGTTTGCTCGTATTTACGACTTTATTACTCAATTGCGTGATTGGATCGTGGTTCTATTACTATGAGCACAAATCGGAACTGGTCCGATTTCAGCAACAACAGGTGCGCGCGTCCGCCGATAAGATAGAGCTGTTCCTGCGCGGGCTGGAGGGTCAGATCGGTTGGGCCGTGCAATTGCCCTGGTTGGGAACCAGTCTGGAACAGCGCCGCCTCGACGCCCTGCGGCTTCTCGGACAGGCACCTGCTGTTGCCGAACTCTCCCTGCTTGACACGGATGGGCGCGAACAGCTGAAGGTCTCGCGTTTGGCCCTGAATGTCCTCCGCAGCGGCCTCGACTTGTCCAACGATCCTCGGTTCACGCAGGCCCGGGCGTCAGGCAGCTACTATGGACCAGTCTACTTCCGTCGCGAATCCGAGCCGTTCCTTACCCTGGCGATTGCGGGCCGACGACGGGTCGACGGAGTGGCGATTGCCGAAATAAACCTGAAGTATATCTGGGATCTCGTGACGCGAATTGCAGTCGGCATACAAGGGACCGCCTACCTCGTCGATGGGACGGGTAGGCTGATCGCCCATCCCGACATCAGCCTAGTCTTGCGAAAACGCGACCTCACAGGTCTGCCTCAGGTCCAGGACGCACTTCGGCACAGCCCCCTCGCGTCGAGCCAAACCTATCCGGGCATGGATGGCCGCCCCGTGGTGGTTGCGTCTGCCGCCGTTGCTCCGACGGACTGGACGTTGCTCATTGAGGTGCCGGTCTCAGATGTCTTCGCACCGATCTACAGATCGCTTGGCATTACAGCGTGGTTGCTCTTAGGAACTCTGGCGTTATCGGCCATCGTCGCATGGTATCTTGCCCGGCGCCTCGTCGTGCCGATCCGCTTGCTGAAGGAGGGAGCTGCGCAGATCGCGGACGGCGACCTCGCTCATCGCATCACGGTCGGGACGGGGGACGAACTCGAAGAACTCGCGAACGGCTTCAATGAGATGGCGCAACGCCTTGAGCGCTCTTATTCCGAGCTTGAAGCAAAGGTAATCGAACGCACCAGTGCACTCGAGAAAAAAAGCCGGGAATTGGAGATCGCAAGCGAGCACAAGACCCAGTTTTTGGCCATCATGAGCCATGAGCTGCGAACGCCCCTTAATGCAATCATCGGCCTGACTGAGGCGATGACAAGGCATAGCGACAGATTCGGAACGAGCAGAGCTTTGGAGCCCCTGCATCGTGTCCACCGCGCTGGGCTCCATCTGCTGGAGCTCATCAACCAGCTGCTTGATCTTGCGAAGATAGAAGCTGGAAAACTTGAGTTATGCAGAGAGCCGACTCGACTGTCTTCACTTATGTCTGAGATTGTCGAGACGACGCGTCCCCTCGCTGTGAGACATGGCAACATTCTAAAGTTCGACGTCGACCGTGATCTCGGGAGCGCGGATGTCGACCCCCTGCGGCTACGCCAGATTTTGCTCAATGTTGTGGGGAATGCCTGTAAATTTACCAAGGACGGGACAATCGTCTTCTCTGCGCGGCGGGCGTGTAACCGCGACGGGCGGGAGGAGCTCGAGTTCGTTGTTACAGATACGGGAATCGGGATGACACCGGATCAGCTCGCGATCGTATTTGATGATTTCGCCCAAGCGACACCGACCACCGTACGGCAATTTGGTGGAACGGGGCTGGGACTTTCGATCGCGCGTCGACTTTGTGAGCTCATGGATGGTGATATCACAGCGAGTAGTGAGCTCGGACGTGGATCACGATTCAGGATCGGGATCCTCATAGGTGGAGCTACCTCCTGATTTCGGGCGGACGAAGATTTAAGGAAAGCCCTATCGCTGCAGTAATCACGCATCATCGAGGCTGCTGAGGCAAATGACCCGCTCCGCTCGGACTCGAACGATATGCTTCGATAGTGCACCGCAAACTCGATGCTGATACTCGCAGTGCGTCTCCCTCTGGGCGAAAGCCGAGTACGGCAAAATGGCGGCGATGGGCGCAAAGCCGTTATGCGTTGCGATCCAGGCACACGTCCGGTTTCTCGAGGTCGCTTATCGAAAGCAGACCGGCAACAAACCAACCACTTGAGACATTTCAGAACTCGTCCGAAGCTGACCGAAAGCTGCCTGTCCGTTTTCCATAGTTCAGATACTGGAAGCAGACGTCAACAGTTGCTGGCGCCAGCCGGCTTCGATCGGCCGACGCCCCGATGATTGCGGGGATCGAAGCGATGCCGTGCACAGTGGTGAGTCGCGATCTAGTCTGCACCCATAAAGAACGCAGCATAGCCGTCCTTTCGGACGCGATCGAGATGCGCTCGATATACGGCGTGAGTCTGCTCATGCGGCGCAATACGGCCGTAACGGGGTTCACCCAAGAGGCGCTCTGGAAGCAGGGCGAGCGGTGCCGCAGCAGGCGTGAGTTGCGTGCCGCGGCCGGCATGCAGCGTGGTGAGAACCCCGTACATCTCGCCTCGAATATTGGGACGGCACAGCACCGCGAGACGATGCTGCCCGTGCCAGTTGGTCACCAAGTAGACCATGCCTGATTGGCTTGGGATGGCGACGCTGCCGCACTGCGCGAACGGGGCATCGAGGCGCTCGGCCTCGCGGAACACCAAGCGCGCGCTGTCCGCATCCCAGGCAATCTCAGTGCGGTAGGCGAAGATCGCCTCCGCCGTCTCGAACGAGGGGCGCAGGGTGAGGTATCGGCCCTCCAGCCAGGCTACACCCTCCCGCGCGTAGGCGCCGAGTTCGTCGGGGGCGTGACGGGGCGATTCCAGAGCCGGCGCCTGCCCGGTTGGCGGCCGGAGGGACTGACCCAATGCCTCCTCCAGCCGGATGGTGGTCGCCAGGGTGAACGGCCGCCGGCCGGCGAGCGCTTTCTCCAGGGTCGAGATGCTGATCCGGGCCTCTCCGGCCAGCGTCTGCCGGGAGATGCGCCGGCGGGCTAGCGCCTCGCGCACGGTCTGGGCAATGGCGCGGCTCTGCGCCTCGGACAGTTCGATCTCGCTCACAGGCACGGCTCGCACGGACTTGACCCGCACAGATCCGCACGAAACCGCACATGTGCGCAAGCGCGGCCAAGCTGGGCGTCCACGCCGACGGGTCAGGAACGCCCCGCCTCTGACGCCAACTCGGTCTCGACGATCAGCCGCAGTGGGCCGGACTGGAGCGCCTTCAGGGGCCAGCACGTGACGAGGTCGAGGTGCCGGCCGGGGGCCTGCGGGTCGATGCCCGAGGCGTCCCAGCGCGCCACCCGCGTGCCGGTGACGCGGAAGCGCACAGTCCGGCCGTCGCGGCCCGTCACCGTGACGGCATCGCCGGGGCCGAGCTGCCCCAGCACCGCGAACTGCGTGTCGCGGTGGGCGGCGAAGACCGCGGTGCCGGGCGCGCCGGCCGCCGGGGTGCCGTCCAGATGGCCGGGGCCGAAGGCCAGCGCTTGGCCGCTTCCGCCCCGCAGCACCACGAAGCTGCGGCCCGCGACGGTGAGACGGGCGACCGGCTCGGTGTCGGCCCAGGGCCAGGGCCGGGCAGGTCGACCCTCGGCCAGGGTACGGGCGAAGGCGTGCTCGAGCAGCTCCTGCGCCAGAACGGCCTTGGCGGGGATCCAGGCGGCCTGCGCCGCCAGCCCGAGGCCCGCAAGGGTGAGGAGGGCCGCCAGCGCCCGCCCCAGTCCGGTTGCCAGGCCGCCGCTCACCGCGCGTACCAGATCGGCCGGCCGCTGCGCCGCAGGACGACATTCAGAAGGAGACCCAGGAGGGCGAGGAGCAGGCCCAGGCCGAGCTGCGCCAGGATCCCGGCCCCGGTCTGCGGCAGGTCGATGGCCGCGCCGTCGGCGCGGATCGGCACGATCCGAGCCTCTCTGTCGTCGGCGGGCGCGACACCGAGCCGGTCCGTGCCGAACACCCGGGCGAAGTCCCAGCCCGCTGGCAGGTTCAGCGGCAGGTCGGCGGCGACGAGGGGCGTGCCCGGCGCCCGGCGCGGGGTGGCGTCGATAGCCACGAGGCTGGTCAGCCGCGTCGTCAGGCTGTGCTCCCGGGCGAGCGCCAGGATGGTGGCATCGGCCGCGTCTGCGCCGAGGCGCCCGGTGATGCGCGCCGTCTCGGTCTCGCCGATCCGGGAGCGCGCCCAGACCTTGGAGATGCCGGCGCCCGCCCCCGCCTCGGCAAGGGGCAGCGTCCGGGTCCAGGCCCGTCCACCCACACGGCCCGAGACTGTCACGGTACCCTCGACCATCCCCGGCACAAGCGCGGCGAAGACCAGCGGTTCGCCGCGGTACAGGTCGGGCAGCGCGCCCGGCGTGACCTGCACACCCCGGACCGAGAAGCTTGCGGTCAGGTCGGTGACGGCGGGGGATTCCAGCTTCTCGTAGAGCGCGCGGGTCCGTTCGCCGACCTGCGCGAGGTCGCGGATCTCCGTGAAGCTGCCGCGGCCGATCTCGGCGGCGTGGCGCATCAGGTGGCCGTTGGGCGCCGAGCCGATGCCGATCATGAACAGGCGCGTGCGCCCGAGACCGGCGTGGATCGCCGCGAAGATCCGCTCCTCGTCGCCGACGGCGCCGTCGGTGAGGAACACGACCTGGCGGACGCGCCCGTCCTCCGGATGGGGATCGGCCAGGGCCGCCTTGAGCGGCGCCAGCATCTCGGTGCCGCCGCGCGCCTCCAGAGCGGTCACGAAGGCTTCCGCCTCCGCGAGCGCCGCCCGTGTCGCCGGGACCGGCTCGGGATGCAGCGCGTCCCAGGTGTCGTCGAAGCGGATGACGTTGAAGCGGTCCTGCGGGGTCAGGCGCTCGAGCCCGGCCAGCAGCCCGGCCTTGGCCTGCCGCATCGAGGCGCCCGACATCGAGCCGGAATTGTCGATGACGAAGGTGACGTCGCGCGCCGGCCGGGCAGCCACGTCGGCCTCGATCACCGGCGGGTTTACGGAGGCCAGCAGGTAGGTCCGGCCCGCCACGGTCTCGCTGAACAGGCCCAGGCCGGGCACCCGGCTCGGGACCGGCGCCCACGTCAGCTCGAGGTCGCGGTCGGCCGGCACGACGCCGTCGGCGAGCGTGACGGTCCGCGCCTCCGGGCCGGTCTCGGTCACGCGGATCGCGTGGGTTGCGCTGCGGACGGCGCCGACCGCGAAGCCCGCCTGGAGCCGCACGGTGACGGCGACCGGGTTGGTCGGCGGGGACAGGGCCGGGTCGAGCACCGGCGGGCTGATCCGGGCGCGATCCGGAACCGGGTCGCGAGCGGCCCCGGCCGCGCCGTCGAGGGAGACCGCGTCGACCGGCGCGGGAGCGGGATTGTAGCGCGGCGCGACCACCAGGGGCAGGCGCAGCATCCGAGTCTCGCCGGAGACGGGGATCGTCTGCTGGTAGGTGATCTGGACGAGCACGGTCTCGCCGGGGCCGATATTGGCGACCGCGTTGGTGAAGATGTTGGGCCGCTCCTGCGCGGTCAGGGCCGCCGACTGCCCGGCCGCCTTCGCAGCCTCGTAGGCGCGCTTGGCCAACGCCCGCTCGCGGATCTCGGCGACGATCACGCGGGAGCCGACGACGAGCTTCATCCCGTCGACGGCCGCGTCCTCGGGCAGGGGGTACACGTAGGTGCCCTCGACCCAGTCCGCCGTGACGTTGCGGAAGGCCTGGGTGACGGTAACCCGGGCGGTCGGGCCGCTGACATCGACGCTGACGTCGGTCGCGAGCTGGACAGCCTCGACCGGCGCGGTGCCGGCCGGCCCGCGCAGCGTGAGGCCGCCCCGCTCCGACCCCGGCGCCGCGTGGGCCGCGGCGAGCATGACGAGGAGTGCCAGCAGCGCGAGGAAGAGCGGCGACAGCGCGGCGTTGCTGGGGGGCTCGATCGCAGATCGTGGAGCGAAGAACGGCATCCGGGAAACCTCCTGCGCCGGCGGATCGGTGCCGGCTCGCCGATGAAGCTCCCGCGCCCGCCGCTGCGCCGCCACGAGAAGCTTCGCCCTTTTCCAGGCTCGGACCGCACCCGCCGGCCGCGCCGGGGCAGATCTGTGCGGCGCCGGTGCGGAGTTGTGCGCCCCGCAGCGCTTCCTCACGGATCCGCCGTCGCCTTGACATATGCGCAATATGCGTCTTAGTTATACTCAACTTGAGTAGAAATCGACCGATGACCGAATCCGAGTTCCTGGCAGGCTACGATCCTGCGGCCTATGCGCGGCCGGCGCTGGCGGTGGATCTCGTCCTGCTGGGGATCCGAGCCGGACAGCTTGCGGCTCTGCTGCTGCGGCGGAGCCAGCAGCCGCAGGCCGGCCGTTGGGCCATGCCGGGCGGGTTCGTAGGCCTCGCCGAGACCCTCGACGCCGCCGCGGAGCGCGTCCTGCGCGATAAGGCCGGGATCGGGCGGGCGCGGCTCGAGCAGCTCTACACGTTCGGCGCCGTGGACCGGGATCCGCGGATGCGCATCGTCTCGGTCGCCTACCTGGCTCTGTTGCCGGAGGCGGCCTTCGCCGAGGCCCTGGCGGGCAGAACCGCGCTCACGGCGGCGAGGCTGGCCGTGCCCTGGGCGGGCGAGGCCGGCGGCCCGGTCTCGGCCTTCACGGCGGACGGCGCCCCCCTCGCCCTCGCCTTCGACCACGCCGACATCCTCGCGCTGGCCGTGAAGCGGCTGCGCGGCAAGCTCGACTACACGGATGTCGGCTTCGCGCTGCTCCCGGAGCACTTCACCCTCCGGCAACTCCAGGACGTGCACGCGGCGATCCGCGGCGCGCCCCTCAACAAATCCGCCTTCCGCCGCCGCATGCGCGACCGGGGCTGGATCGCGCCGACGGGCGCCCGCGAGGCCGGGACGGCGTTCCGCCCCGCCGAACTCTTCCGCTGCGACAAGTCGGGTCAGTTCTGAGGAGACCATCATGGCCACGGTCCGCAACATCGGTGTGATCGCCCAGCTCCGGAGCGAGGCGAGCAGCCACGTCATCCGCTTCCGCAACGGCCGGGTCCGGCAGAGCGGGCGGGGGCTGGTCTTCTGGTTCCGGCCCGAGACCGCCAGCATCAGCGAGGTGCCGGTGGACGACCGCGAGATGACCCTGTTCGTCCGCGGCCGCAGCCGGGATTTCCAGACCGTCGTGGTCCAGGGGACGATCGGCTGGCACGTCGTTGATCCGGAGTTGCTCGCGAGCCGGGTCGACTTCTCGATCGACCTCCGCACCGGGCGTCCGCAGGGCGAGCCGATCGAGCGGATCGAGGCCCGCCTCGGCGGCATCGCCGGCCAGGCGGTGCTGCAATATCTCGGGGCGAGCCCGATCGGCGCCCTCCTCGACGCGGGGCCGGAGCCGCTGCGCGCCGTCCTGGAACGGGTGCTGTTCGCCGCCCCGGCGCTGGCCGAGATCGGCGTCGCGGCCGTGTCGGTGCGTCTCACCAACCTCGCGCCAACCAGCGAGCTGGAGCGCGCCCTGCAGACGCCGACCTTCGAGGCCCTGCAGCAGAAGGCCGACGAGGCGACCTTTTCCCGGCGCGCCCTCGCGGTCGAGAAGGAGCGCGCCATCGCGGAGAACGAGCTCGCGACCAAGACTGAGCTGGCCCGGCGCGAGACCGTGCTGATCGCCCAGGAAGCCGAGAACGCCCGCGACCGCGCCGCCGGCGTCGCGGAGGCCCGCGGCCTGGAGGCGGCCGCGAGGGCCGAGCGGATCCGGCTCCTCGAGGGGGCCCGGGCCGAGGCCGAACAGCGCCGCGCCGCAATCTACCGGGACATGCCGCCCGCCGTCCTGCTCGGGCTGGCGGCCCGGGAACTCGCCGGCAAGCTGGAGACCATCGAGCACGTCAACGTCACGCCGGACCTGCTGGCGGCAATCCTCGGCGAGGTCCGCGGCGCGCTTCCCGCGCGGCTCCCGCCGCGCTGAGGAGGCTCGCCATGCCGGCCATCACCCCCCGGGTTGTCTTCGTGATCCGCGACACGGATTTCGAACTCCTCGTCGCCCGGCACGCGACCCGCGGGCAGGTCCGGTTCTTCCTGGAGAGCCGGGGTCAGACGCTCGCCGAGGTCGAGGCGCGCCACGCCCAGTTCCAGGCCGTGCTCGCCGACGCCCGAGCCTCCGTGCCCCTGGACTGGCGCCAGGCACTGGTGCGGCGCCCGGACCTCGACCGCTTCCTCTTCGCCCACGAGGACGTGGTCGTTGCGGTGGGGCAGGACGGGCTCGTGGCCAACGTCGCCAAGTACCTCGACGGGCAGCCGGTGATCGGCGTCAACCCGGCGCCCGACCTCTACGACGGCGTGCTGGCTCGGGCCCGGGTCGAGGCCCTGCGCGCCCTCCTGCCCGCAAGCGCGGCCGGCGCCGCGCCCCTGCAGCGGCGCACCATGGTGCAAGCGACCTTCGACGGCGGCGAGCGGCTGCTCGCCCTGAACGAGATCTTCGTCGGCCACCGCAGCCACCAATCCGCGCGCTACCGGATCGACGACGGGGCGCGGGCGGAGGACCAGTCGTCGAGCGGGCTGATCGTGGCCTCGGGCACCGGCCTGACGGGTTGGGCGCGCTCGATCAGCGAGGCGACGCACCTCACCGTGGCGGTCGGCGTCGAGGAGGCGGCCTTCGGCTACTGGGTGCGCGAACCGTTCCCGAGCGTCGCCACCGGCACAGACCTGCGCGGGGGCAAGTCCGCGGGATCGCCGCTCACCGTGGTGTCGCGGATGAACGAGGGAGGCGTGGTGTTCTCGGACGGGATCGAGCAGGATTTTGTCGCCTTCGACTGGGGGCGGCGAGTCGTGATCACGCCGGCATCTCGGTCGCTGAACCTTGTCGTCACATAGCGTAATGAGTATTCGCCTCAATCGGCTGCGCAGAGCCGCTGCATTCGCCGGTTCCACATCGCGCGATCTGGCTGTGATCGGCTTCGATCTTCAACAGGCGTTGATCGGCTTGATCTGGATCTCCAAGGCAGGCTTCAAATCGGGGAGGACCCCGGGGACCGCCAGGTGCACACCCTGACTCGGACGTTCTGTCGCCGATCCATGGCAGCCGTGCAGACAGCCGTAGGCACGTCCCGAAAACTGCCCTTCGTCGGCCGTCCGGCACTTTCGGCACGGTGTGGTTCTGAGGCGGTCCGCTTCCGCGCGACAATGCCGAGTGGTCCCAATCCGACGCTCGGTCGCGACGCCGATAGCTCCTGCGGGTGTGGCATGCCGCCCGCATCGCTCCGCGGATCAGCGGACGGAGAAGGGCGACTGGTAGGGGCGGCCGAACGGGACGCCGTTGTTGACCGTCTGCACCGGCGCCAGAAAGCCCTTGCCGTCGCGTCGATTGTTGCGGGTGTCCACCATCGAGAGCGGGCGCTCGACCCACTCCATCACCGAGACATCGCCGGGCGCGCCGACTTGCAGGGTTCCGAGCTTCGGGACGCGGTCGATAATTCCGGCCGGCGTGTGGGTCGCCATCGCGATCACCTGCTCCAGGCTGAAGCCCAGCGGCAGGAACTTGCTCATTACCACCGGAAGGAAGGGCATGCCGGGGGTGTTGCCGGAGAAGACGTGCAGGTCCGACGAGATCGTGTCCGGCGGCGCGCCCTGCGCGATCGCAGCCTCGGCGACGGTGAAGTCGAACGAGCCGCCGCCATGGCCGATGTCGAACACGACGCCGCGCCGCTTGGCCTCCAGGGCCGCCGGCAGCAGCTTGCCGTCCTGAACGATGTTCGTGAACTGACCGGCGCTGTTGGGCGCTCCCGAGTAGCAATGTGTCAGGATATCGCCCGGCCGCAGCAGATCGAGGATTTGGCTCATCAGCGCCGGCGTCTCGACGCCGCCAATATGGACCATCACCTTCGCCGGCCGCCCCGACATCTCGCAGGCCTGAATGGCCCGCTTCAGCGGTTCGGCCCCATGCTTGAAGATGACGTTCTCGGACATCCGGACCTTGGCTCCGATGGCGAAATCCGGGTTCTCGGCGATCGCCAGGGCGCAGGCCTCCACCTGGGCGTTGTCGAGGTTGTACAACTCGGCCACCGGGAAGGCGGACAAGCCGTTGTTGGCGATGTGGATGAAGGCGAACATCCGCGTCCGCGTCTGGGCGGCGATGTGGCGCCGGAGCGCCGCGATGTTGTTGGCGCCCGCATCGCCCGCCGAGACGACCGTCGTCACGCCCGAGAACGGGACGGTCTCGTCCGCCGGGATGCCGATCGCCGAGCCGTAGGGATAGGTGTGAGCGTGGAGATCGACGAGCCCTGGCAGCACCAGCTTGCCGGAGGCGTCGATCGTCTGCTTCGCGCGCTCGGCGGGGATATCCGGCTCGAGGGCGGCCACCACGCCGAAGCGAATGCCGACGTCACGCTTGGCCCGCAGCGACTGGCTCGGGTCGATGATCTCCCCACCCTTGATCACCAGGTCGAAGCGGTCGGGCACGGCGGCGGCCGGCCCCACGGCCGCCATGGCGCCAGTGAGGCCGAGCCAGGTACGACGCGACAAATCGGACATAGTCCAACCTCCCTCGGGGTGCCGCCGCGCGCCGTTGGTCGGTGCGTCGGCCTGCAGGTCCCATTGCACGGCGCGCGTTCTTCGACGGCGCTGCGCCGGAGCGTAGCTTCCGCGATGGTCAAGCAGCAAGGTTTCGGAGAAATCGTGCCTTGACGACCGCCGGAGATTATATCGGTTGCCGGCGGCTCGCCCCGGCCAGCTGCAGAAGTTGCCGAACGCCCGACGAAGGGCTGTTTTCAGGTTGCGCCAATGACGATCCGCGCGACCTGGTCCGGTCGTAAGCAGTCGGGACGGCCATGTCCGCTGCGATGGCATTGCCGCCCGGAAGCGGATCGGCAGAAAACCACCCCATCAAGTCGTAGGTCTATAGGTCGTCGTTAGCCTGGAAACGGACGTTCCCAAATCGCACGCTGGGTCGCGCGCGGCCGCGGAACGGCGGGTCGAACAATGATGCGTCGCGTGCCCTTATGCGAATGGTCGTGTGTTGCAGTAGTATTGCTGAGTGTCTGGACTGGAGGAGCCTCCGAGGCGCCTTGAAGGACTGCAATGGACGCAGAGCCGAGCGTCCGGTTTTGCGGACTGTAGCGGTCCGGAGCGGCGTCTTCTGGCCGGAAGCAGCACGTCCGCTTCGAAGCGGGAAAGGCGGGATAGCGGACATTCGGCTTGCGACCCAACCCGGTAGCACAAGCTGTAGAAAATGCCGTTCGATAGTCGTTTTGATTGTAGATCTAAGGGCGTGCAGGTGACCGCACCCTCCGTTGTCAGGCAATTTCTCAGTGGTGAAGTCGACGAAGGCCCGCGCGGCCATGCGGGTCGCGCGACCCATTGGAAAGAAGGCGTGGACCGGAAGCTCCGCCATTGTCCAGTCCGGAAGCAAGGTCATGAGAGCCCCTTGGTTCAACTCGCGTCGGCACCCCCATGACGTCGATCAGGCAATCCCCAGACCGCTGGCTGCCGCCGCAACGGCGCCGTGTCGTTGGTCGAGACGTGGGGCTCAACGACGACCTGCACGGTCTGGCCTTCGCGCAGGAACTGCCACGACGAGGCTTGGATCGCCGCCGGGCCAGCCACGATGCGGGGCCGCTCGATATCGGCTGGCACCTGCGGGGTGCCGTGGCGTGCGAGGTAGATCGGCGACATGATTGCGACTTGCCGACCAGCTTCGCTGTCCTGGTCGCATCAGGAAGCCGGCCTACGCGGAGGCCGACGTAGACTCCCTCCCTGAGCATATCCTAGTTCCGGTCGCCGTTTTGAACGACCGGTTACGATTGTTCGGCAACCTGCACATCGCCGGCTCGGATCTGCGCCTTTGCACCGAACAGGAACACCTGCACGCAACACCGGGCCCGCTCGGCGATCTGGCTTTCATTTGGCAGGGGGCGCTTCCCCATCATCGCGGCCCGCTGAGGCTCCATCGTCATCATGCCACGCAGCATACCTGCGGCCATGCCGGGGTCGACGAGTTTAAGGGTACCGCGCTCGCACTGCCGCCTGAGATAGGCGGTCAATGCCTCTTGGGTTGCTGTAATTGCCTCCTGGAAGAAGCTGACCGCAAGATCGGGAAACCGGTCGCTCTCGGCGATGACCAGCTTCTGGATCGCGACCGTTTCGGGCGACAGGGTGAGGAGTCCGTACTCCTCCATGATACGGCCGAGCGCGATGGCGACCGGTAACTCGTCCAGTGCGACTGGATCGACTGCCAGCATGAACCTGGCGATGCGATCCGTGACCGAGCTCTGAAACAGGTCGCCCTTATTCGGGACGAGCCGGTAGAGCGTCTTCTTCGACACGCCGGCCGCTTGCGCCACGTCATCCATGCTCGTGCCGGCGAAGCCGCTCGTCATGAAGGCACGCCGCGCAGCCTCCGCGATCAGCCCGCGCGTCTCGTCGTCCGTCCGTATCGGCGGACGGCCCCGAGGGCGGCGGGCGGGCTGGTGCAGGGCGTCCATGGAATAATTCCCGCTGGCTCGATTGACACCGACAATAATAGGAACCAATTTGGAAACGCGCAAGTTTCTTAATTGCCGGGTCGAACTCCAACGCCGGCATCCGCCTCACGAGGAGCAGCGGTCATGTCGAAGCACCCGGACGCATTCACCGTTGAACGCCAAGTCTCCTCAGAGGAGGCGTTGACCGATCCGAAGCTGGCAGCGCGCGCTGATGCGTTCGCGGCACCGAAGCAGACCAAGGGCGCCGTTCGCCGCCTCCTCCTGGTCGGCGCGAGCCTCGCCGCGGTGGCGGGTGGCTCATACTACGGCTGGGACTACTGGACGGTGGGCCGCTTCAACGTCTCGACCGACGACGCCTATGTCCAGGCCGATAGCGTCACGATCGCCCCAAAGGTCTCGGGCTATCTCGGCGAGGTGCTCGTCGGCGACAACGAGCCGGTGAAGGCCGGCCAAGTCCTCACCCGCATCGATGACCGCGACTATCAGGTCTCCCTCGATCAGGCGAAGGCTGATGTCATGGCCGCGCTGGCTACCATCGAGAGCAAGAAGGCCGCCCTCGACACCCAAGAGGCGGTGATCGAGGCGGCCATGGCCACCGTCACCGTCACGCAGGCTAGCCGCGTTTTCGCCGAGCAGGAGAACAAGCGCTACGCCGATCTCGCCGCCACCGGCTACGGCTCGGTCCAGAACGCCCAGCAGGCGGCGTCGCGGATCGCCGCCTCGCGCGCCACCGTCCAGCGGGACAACGCGGCCCTGAACTCCGCGACCAAGCAGGTCGGCCAACTGAAGGCGGAACTCGCCCAGGCCGAGGCCGCCCTCGCGCGCGCGCGGGCGCTGGAGCATCAGGCGGAACTCAACCTGTCATACACGACGGTTCGCGCGCCCACGGACGGCGTGGTGGGCAACCGCACGCTGCGCGTCGGCCAATACGTCAATGCCGGGACGCAGCTGATGTCGGTGGTACCGACGACGGCGGTCTACGTGGTGGCGAACTACAAGGAGACCCAGCTCACCGACGTCCGCAAGGGCCAGCGCGTCACGGTCGAGGTCGACATGTTCCCCGGCCGGACCTTCACCGGGCGCGTCGACAGTCTCGCCCCCGCCAGCGGTCAGACCTTCGCGCTCCTGCCGCCGGACAACGCGACGGGCAACTTCACGAAGGTCGTGCAGCGGATCCCCGTGAGGATCACGCTAGACCCGTCCAGCGCTACCACCGGCGACCTCCGCCCCGGCATGTCGGTCGAGCCGGTGATCGACACCAAGGCGCAGGCCCAACGCTCGTCTGCCCTCGCGCAAGTGCAATGACGTAGCACCCTGAGGAGGGTCGTCCCATGTCGAGCGTTACTCAGTCCGCTGCGCCTCAGCCGGCAGCCCGCGCCAGCACCCGGGAGTGGATCGCGGTCACGGCCAGCATGATCGGCGCCTTCATGGCGATCCTGAACATCCAGATCACCAACGCTTCGCTCCTCGACATCGAGGGCGGCATCGGCACGGGCGTCGACAACGGCGCCTGGATCTCGACCTCGTACCTCATCGGCGAGATCATCGTGATCCCCCTGACCGATTACCTCAGCCGGGTCTTCTCCTTCCGCCGCTACATCCTTGTGAACAGTATCCTGTTCCCGCTGTTCTCCATCGCCTGCGCCTTCACCCACGATCTGGGTTCCATGATCGCCATGCGGGGCCTGCAGGGGTTCGCCGGTGGCATCCTGATCCCGATGGCGTTCACCATGGTCCTGACGAAGCTTCCGAAGGCACAGCAGCCCATCGGCCTGGCCATCTTCGCGCTGGCTGTGACCTTCGCCCCGGCCATCGGGCCGACCATCGGCGGCTTCCTGACCGAGAACTACGGCTGGCAGACCATCTTCTACGTCAACGCCGTCCCGAGCGCCGTCATGGTGGTGGCCCTAGCCCTCACGCTCGATCCGTCGCCGATGCGCCTCGACCTCCTGAAGGAGGGCGACTGGGCCGGCGTCGTCACCATGGCCATCGGCCTGGCCTCCTTCCAGACGGTGTTGGAGGAGGGTAACAAGGACGACTGGTTCGCCTCGCCCTTCATCCTTCGGCTGGCCATCGTCGCCGCCGTGTTCCTGACGGCCTTCGTGGTCATCGAGCTGACGGTGGAGAAGCCGCTGATCAACCTCCGCCTCCTGAAGCAGCGCAATTTCGGCATCGGCGTGCTCGCGAACACGCTGGTCGGCTTCGCCCTGTTCGGGACCGTCTACATCCTCCCCCAGTACCTGGGACAGGTGCAGCGCTACAACGCCGAGCAGACCGGCAACGTGCTGGCCTGGACGGGGCTCCCGCAGCTTCTCATCATCCCGCTGGTGCCGCTCATGATGAAGCGCTGGGACGCGCGCTACATCGCGTTCGTCGGCATCAGCGTCTTCGCCGCGAGCTGCTTCATGAATATCACGCTCTCGCTCGACAACTCGGGAGACCAGTTCTTCATCCCGAACGTCGTGAGAGCCATCGGTCAGGCGCTCGTCCTGACTCCGATCAGCGCCATCACCACCGGCGCCATCGCCCCGAGCGAGGCTGGCGCCGCCTCCGGGCTGTCGAACATGATGCGCAACCTCGGGGGCGCCGTCGGCACGGCGACCCTCTCGACCGTGTTAACCAAGCGCGAGCAGTTCCACTCCAACATCATCGGGCAGTCGATCACGTTGACACGGGACGAGGTCCGCGCCCGGCTCGAACAGACGGCCGACTACTTCATGGCCCACGGCCTCGCGGACCGGGCCGCAGCGACGGCCAAGGCGGTCGGGCAACTCGGCGCCGTCGTGAAGCGCCAAGCCCTGATCATGGGGTTCAGCGACACCTTCGCGGTGATCGGCGTCATCCTCTCGGTGGCGGCGGTCGCGGTCCTGTTGGCGCGCAAATCCGGGGCGGGGGCGGGAGCGGCCGGCGCGCATTGAAGCCGGCGTCCGACCCCCCCGTCTTCATCACGGCTTGATCGTCGCACGCACACCTCCGTTGGACTGATATACCGTCGTGAGTCGGTGATTCCCCCTCGACGCTGACCTGCACGGACATGTCCAGGAAGGCGTCCGCTGGACCGAGGACGCTTCCGACCAGCGGCATGGCCAGCCTGACGTCGCGTGCGACCGCGACCGGGATCAGGTTCGCGCCGCCGACGCTGCGGTTCGTCGGATCGAAGGTGATCCATCCCGCACCCGGCAGGAACATCTCGGCCCAGGCATGTGTGGCCCCCGAATTCGCCGAGCCCCGCAGCGTTCGCGACGGGTCAGGGACGTAACCCGAGACGACGCGGGCCCCGAAGCCAAGGATGCGCACGGCCTCGCCAAGGAGCGTCGCCCAGTCCCGGCAGGATCCCATCCTCAGGGATAAGGTCTCGCTCGGGGATTGCGTGCCCTCATCCTCGCGGACCTGATGGGCGATGGCGCTACCGACGCCAGCGTTGATGTCCTTGAGCAGGAACAGCGTGTCGGTGGAATAGCCGGTCGAGGCGCCGGTGACCAGAACGACTTGATTGCTCATGGTGTACCTCGATCCAATCCGAGACCGGTCCGTGCATGAGGCACTTCGATCCGGTCCTGGCGGCATGGGACCCGCTGCCGGTGAGGACTTAGCTAGTTGGCCCTGATGTGGGCGAGAAAGACTTTGAAGGCTAAGGGGCATACCTCGCAGGCCTGGAGCTGTGTTTTGGAGCTGCGGCACCTGCGCTACTTCGTGGCGGTCGCTGAAGAAGGCAGCCTCACGCGGGCGGCCGAGCACCGGCTGCACACGGCCCAGCCCTCCCTGAGCCGGCAGATCCGGGACCTGGAATATGAGATCGGCGTGCCGCTGCTCACCCGGAGCGTGCGCGGCGTGGAGATGACCGCGGCCGGCCGCGCCTTCCTTGAGCATGCCCGCCTCGCCCTCGCGCAGGTAGAGGCTGCCAAGGAGGCGGCGGTTCGAGCGGCCCGTCCGGTGAAGCCACACTTGGTGTTGGGCTTCCTGACCCGCTACGAGGTGGGCTGGCTGGCGGGGGCGATCAGCGTCCTGCGGGACGTGCTGCCGGAGGTCGACGTCACCATCTCACGCCAGACCTCGCCGCCGCGCTGATGCAGGGGCGACGTCGCGTTCATGCGGCGCGCGGCGGACATGCCGGATCCGGCCTTCGTGACGCTCGCGACGGACCCACTCGTAGTCGTCCTTCCCAGCGACCATCGCCTCGCGAAGCGGGACGCGGTCAGCCTCAGGGATCTGGTCGACGATCCCTCCAGCATCGTGGCCTGGAACGCGCCAACCTTGCGGACCCTCATTGACGACGACCTCGCGCAGTCCGGCCTCGACCGCACGCCAGCGCACGAAGTCGACAACCTCTCGATGGCGATGTCGCTCGTCTCATCCACCCGGGACATAGCGCTGCTGTCGGCGTACGCGCGCAACTTCCTGCCCTGGTCGGTGATCAGCCGCCCCCTGAGCACGGATGGGGACCCTCCGGGGATTGATCTTGTTCTCGGGTACCGCAAGGAGCATGCGCCGGACGTTCTCAAACTCTTCCTCTCGCGGGTAACCGACCTCGTCGCTTTAGCGACAAGACCACCGCCGGCGTAACCCTGCGGCCAACCGCTGAACGTTCACGGCCCCGGCCTCACGGTCAGAACCCATTGCCGAACCACTTTTTGCGCGTTTCACGAAGGGCGGACACGTTTCGGACGTTCCCCACTGATCTTGGCGTGGCGCCATGTGGTAGGCCGCGCGGGCGGCTCAGATGCTTTCGGCAGTATTGTGGATTGCCGATGGTGCCGACGCGTGGCGTTCGACGCCAGCGGGACGGTCGTCACGTTCGTAGACATGACGACGTGGTGTCCGGTCGATCATCAGGCTCAGGAGGTCCGGGCGGCTGTAGTGTCCGCGCGCAT